>NZ_JAJEJP010000003.1:0-322192 GCF_021390495.1 Paraburkholderia sp. ZP32-5
TCGTCAGGTTCGCCCGCCATGCCAGACCGAAGCAGGCGCAGCGCATGAGCGGCACGAAAGCATGAACGACGCAAAAGCGTCCACGCGAAGTTCGGCAACAAAAAGAGTGCAGGTCAGGTTTTTCGTCGTGTGCAAAACGAATTGAACAACACCGCATCTCCAAGGGGCAAACGATGGCGCCACCCGAAACCTTCGCAGAGCGCCGTGCATTCGGCCGCAATGCACGCAAGAACACCCCGCGCAGCGCTCACTCCGAGATAGGCAAGATCGATCGCGATCCGGTGCGTCTGCTGCGCGAAAGCAGCCGCGGCCGTGTCGACGCGCTTGTGCCGCTGCGCTACGGGCGCATGCTCGCATCGCCGTTCACGTTCTATCGGGGCAGCGCGATCATCCAGGCCCACGACCTGTCGGGCACCGCGAACAGCGGCTTTCACTTCCAGATTTGCGGCGACTGCCATCTGATGAATTTCGGCGGCTTCGCGACGCCCGAGCGCGCGCTCGTGTTCGACATCAACGACTTCGACGAAACGGCGGTCGGCCCCTGGGAGTGGGACCTGAAACGCCTCGTCGCGAGCCTGTACATCGCGGTCAGACACCTCGGCCACGGCGATAGCCTCGCCGATGACGTGGTTGCAGCCTGCGTGCAAAGCTACCAGCACTGGACCTCGGAATACGCGGCGATGAGCCCGCTGGAACTGTGGTGCGAACTGATCACGTTCGCGCGGCTCGAGGAGATTTCGCCGACCGAGGACGCGCGGCAACGCATCCGCAACAGCATCGCGAAAGCCTCGCGCCGCACGCACGAAACGATTCTGCCGAAGCTCGCGAGTCGCCGCGAAGGCATCTGGCAGATACGAGACGTGCCGCCGACGATCTTCCACGTGCACGGCAAGAACACGCTGTTCACACAAGACGAAGATTGGCTTGGCCTCGGCGACTGGCGCACGCTGATGCAGCCGATCTACGAGCACTACCTGAAGTCGCTCGGCACGGTGCGCCGCACGCTGCTCGATCACTTCACGATGCACGACATGGCGTTCAAGGTCGTCGGCGTCGGCAGCGTCGGCACGCGTTGCCTGATCCTGCTGATGGTCGATCAGCACGAGAAACCGCTTTTCATCCAGTTCAAGGAAGCGTCCACCTCGGTCATCGCGCGCTACTTCAAGGCGCCGGGGCCGAAGCATCAGGGACAGCGCGTCGTCGACGGACAACAGCTGATGCAAGGCGCGAGCGACCCGTTTCTCGGCTGGACCTCGGGGCCGTTCGGGCGTCCGATATACGGCCGCCAGCTGCGCGACATGAAAATCTCGGCGACGCTCGAACTATTTGCGAAAGATACCTTCCGTCAGTACGCGAGCATGTGCGGCTGGGTGCTCGCGCGTGCCCACGCGAAAGCGGGAGGCGTCGCGATCGAAGTCGACGGCTATCTCGGCAATGGCGATCAGATGACGCAAGCGCTGGTGCTTTATTCGCGCGCGTACGCGGACCAGGTGGAGAAGGACTACGAGCGATTCCGCAACGCGTGCCGCAGTGGCCGGCTGGAAGCGCGCACCGATGTGGACATGGCGGCCGATTTCGTCGCGTAGACGCGCGCGCGAAGCCTCGGCTCGGCGGCGGGATCACGCGCGAGGCTTCGGCGCGCCTTCGCCGTTTTTGCCGTCCTGGTCCTCTTCACCGGTCACGCCGAACTCAACCGGCGTCTTCACATAGAACAGATGCAGCCCTTCCGCGCGCAGCCTGTCGAATAGTCGATCGGCTTCGTCGCGCGTCATCGCCATCACGACCGACAACGGTTGGTCGGCCAGTTCGAAGAAGTGTGCCGAATGAATCCGATGATGGTGGCCGATCCCTTCGCAAGCCGGAATCACGGTGGCGCCGCGCAGGCCGAGTTCGCCCGCGAGATGAACCAGCCAGTCGGCGAGCGGTTTGCCGTGATGGCTGCGCGCCTGCTGGGTGAAGAAGGTGACCTGATAGCCGTGCATGGCGGGCCTCCTCGATACGGGCGGCGCCGGGCGGCAAATCGCCGGGTGGCAAGATACGGGCGCCACGCCTGTGACCCTGTGACCGAAACGGGCTTCTGGGCCGCGCCGCCGCGGCTGCCTGCTTTGGTAAGAAGAAGCCGCCCGGTTCGAACGTCGGCGGGGTGAATAGGTCGCCCAGCCGCGTCCCGTTTCAGGACAGATATGAGATTAGTGTAGGTGTCGCGCCGCGCGAGTGCCAGGCCGCTGCCGCCGCCCGCGCTTGCGCTCGCGCGGTGAAGCCGCGGGGTCTCGCGTCACACCGCAAAACCCCGCTGTTTTCATGGCCGGAATTACTGACCGTACACGTCGAAATCGAAATACTTCTTCGCAATGCGGTCGTATGTGCCATCCGCGCGCATATCGGCAATCGCCTTGTCGATTTGCGCCTGCAGGTCGGTATCTTCTTTACGCAGGCCAATTGCGGTGCCACTGCCGAGCGTTTTCGCGTCGTAAAGCGCACTGCCGGCAAATGCGAAGTCCTTGCCGCGCGGCGTGCGCAAAAAGCCGGAATCGGCTTGCACCGCGTTTTGCAATGACGCGTCGATACGGCCTGAAAGCAGATCCGAATAGACCAGATCCTGATCCTGATAAGGCACGATCACGGCGCCCGCCGGTTCCCAATAGGTCTTCGCATAGGTCTCCTGGATCGTGCCCTGCTCGACGCCGATACGCTTGCCCTTCATCGCTTCCGGCGTCGGCTCGAGCCCGGAGCCCTTCTTCGCGACCAGACGCGTCGGGATCCGGAACACCTTCGACGAGAACGCGATCTGCGCCTGACGCGCGGGCGTCATCGACATCGTCGACAGCACACCGTCGAACTTGCGACCCTTGAGCGCCGGAATCATCCCGTCGAACGAGTTTTCGACCCATACGCATTTCGCGTTCAGACGGCGGCAAATCTCGTTGCCGAGATCGATGTCGAAGCCGACGAGCTTGCCGTCGGCCGCTTTCGATTCGAACGGCGGATAGCTCGCGTCGACGCCGAACCGCACGGTCGACCACTCCTTGGCGATTGCGCTGCCGGACGATACGGCGAGCAACGCAATCGTCAGGGTTGCAAGCATGGCTTTCATTTTTTGCTCCTTTATCACTCTTCTGAAAAATACGGACGGGCGGCGCGATTCGATGAATTCGGGCGCGCTGGCGCGCGAAACCCGACATTCGACCGTGATCCGGCCACCCGCACAAATTCATTAAAAAAATCAATTCATGCGGCACGCGCATAGATCTACGGGAAGCGGCCGCGCGTTCAAATGGTTAAATACATTCATCGGGAGGCTGGAATCGCGATTGTCAAACCTTTGAACCCGCGCGGTATTGCAATACAAAATCACCAGAAATCACTTCCGCAAATCGCGCAACGCCCGATATTTTCGCAAAGAAATAGCCTAAATAAATGCCGATTCTCGTGTCACTCGTTGGCCCACGATATTCGAATAAATTTGCGTCCATTCATCAATAGCCGGTAGCCGCGCCGCGCACCTCATTCACGCATCGCATCCGACTCACACTTGAAGCGAATCGCAAGACACCACCCTATTCACACAGATTTCTCTGTATTCGAGTCGGCCATTTACACGCCCGCGGCGCCCACTGTGAACACGCATCCACCCCACCCCGCCGCTGTTGCGTTGCCAGACATAGTCACCTAGAATTTTCCGCAGGGTCCTTTTTCAGGAACTGATGACGTGGCTTCGAACAACGGAAAACCGGTGTCGTCGTTGGTTCCTCCCGGGATGCCTGGTCTCTGGATCATTCTGTTCGTCATCTGGATGATCGCGAATGCCTCGCTCGCGATCGAACCCGCCCTCGTCGGCCTCGCCATTACCTTCGTCATCGCGCACGCGTTCGCGTCGTCGAGCGAAGCATGGCAACGTCTTCGTCCGACACCGCGCGCGCTTTATCACTTCATCGCGTTTAGCGGAACCTTCCTCGTCGAACTCACGCGCGCCAATTTCAACATGATGGCGTACGTGTACTCGCCGCGTATCGACATCAAGCCCGGCATCGTCAAGGTGCGCACGCGCCTGCAAACGCCGCTCGGCCGCCTCGCGCTGGCCAATTCGATTGCACTGACGCCCGGCTCGCTGGTGATGGATATTCGCGACGATATCCTGTTCATTCACTGGCTCGACGTGAAGACGACCGACATCGACGCCGCCACCGAAGCACTCGTCGCGCCTTTCGAAAGGCATCTGGAGAAAGTCTTTGGCTGAGATCATGCTGCGGATCGCCGCCGTGCTGATCTTCCTCGCGATCCTGTTCGGCGTGATCCGTCTCGTGATCGGCAAGACCGTGATCGACCGGGTGGTCGCGATCGACATGCTGACGGTCATCTCGATCTCGCTGATCGCGCTGTACGCGCAGAACTCGGGCCGCTTCGTCTATATCGATGTCGCGCTCGTCTACGCGCTGCTCAGCTTTCTCGCCGTGCTCGCGATCGCGCGCTTTCTGGAAAGGGGGCTGTGAGTCATGCTCGAACTGCTCCTGCTGCTGATGTGCGCGAGCATTCTCGTCAGCGGCGCGCTCGCTGTCTGCCTGAAGAACCTGATCGCCGCGATGGTGAGTTCGGGGCTCGCGAGCCTGTTCGCCGCGGTGGCCTTCCTGCTGCTCGCCGCGCCCGACGTCGCGATGGCCGAAGCCGCGATCGGCTCCGGGCTCGCGACCTTCATCTTTCTGTACGCGATCCGTAAAACCGGCTATCAAAAAGGCTAGCGCATGTTCGAACTGATCGGCAGCGTGTTTATCCTCGCGGGCGCGGTCTTTCTGTTCTCCGCGGGCCTCGGTCTGCTGCGCATGCCGGACGCGTATACGCGTATTCAGGCCGGCACCAAGGCATCGACGCTCGGCAATATGCTGGTGCTGATCGGCCTTGCGTTCTATCACCCGAGCTGGACCTTCCGGCTGATCCTGCTGATCTACTTCGTGTTGGTGACCAACCCGGTGTCGTCGCATGCGCTCTCGCGCGCGGCGTGGTTGATCCGCACGCCGATGACTTCATCCACGGTCACCGACGCGCTCGCCGACGACGGCAAACTCGTCAGGGAAGAGGCGCAATCATGATGCGTCGCGTGGTCGCCGCGCTAATCGTCGCGCTGTTCGCGATCGTGTTCTGGCGTCTCATCGGCGGCTATGTGCAATTGCAGGCGCTGCGCCCGCTCGCCGAGTATTACGTCGTCAGAGGGCCGCTCGAACTCGGCGCGCCGAACATCGTGACCGGCATCCTGATTACCTACCGCGGCTTCGATACGCTCGGCGAAGTCGCCGTGCTGTTCATGGTCGCCGCGAGCGTCGGCCTGCTGCTGAAGGAAGAAAGCAATGTCGCGCCGGAAACAGCAACAGACGAGCCGACGCCCCCGCGCCGCGCCGCCGGTGAAATCGTGCACACCGGCAAGCAGTTGCTGCTGCCGATGATCTTCACGTTCGGCGCCTACGTGATCGTCAACGGGCACCTATCGGCGGGCGGCGGTTTCCAGGGCGGCGCGATCGTCGCTTCCGCCGTGATGCTGATGCTGCTCGCGCGGCCGCGCTCGACGCTGAACGTCGCGCTGCTGAGCGTCGTCGAATCGTTTGCCGGCGTGTTTTACGTATGTATCGGCCTCCTGGGCCTCGTATTCGCGGGCGGTTTTCTCGACGCGCGCTTTCTGCCGCGCGGCGAATTCGGCGCGTTCTTCAGCGCCGGTGCCATTCCGCTGATTTCCGCGTTGCTCGGTATCAAGGTCGGCGCGGAACTGAGCGTCATCATCGACCGGTTCAGAAGCTGAACGAGGAGAGCGCATGAGCATGGGCTTGCCGGTTTCGACCATCCTGCTGATCACCGGCTGCTGCCTGTCGCTGATCGGCCTGTGGGGCATGCTGACCCACCGCAACATTCTGCGCATCATCATCGGCTTCGCGGTGATCGACACGGGGCTGCATATCGTGATGGTCGCGACCGGCTACATCACCGGCGGCACCGCGCCGATCATCGACGCCGCGCTCAGCAAGGCCGAAGCCGCGCATCGCGCGATCGATCCGATTCCTTCGGCGCTCGTCGTCACCGCGATCGTGATCGGGCTGTCGGTCACCGCCGTCATGCTGGCCTTCGCGATCCGTCTGTACGCAGCCAAAAAAACGCTTTCCATCGACGCGTTCACCGAGTCGAAATGGTAGCCGCGCTCTTTCATCCGCTGCATATCTTCATTCTCGGCCTCGGCGGCGGCTTCGTCATTCCGCTGCTGTACCGGCTCGGCAAACCGTGGCTCACGCTCGGCTTCTTTATCGCGCTGTGCGGCATCGTGCTGGTGAGCGGCGTGTCGCTGTATGGGCTGCTCGACGGCGGCAACACGATCGAGGTACTGACCGCGGGCTCGCTGCCGCCGGTCTCGATCAATCTGCGCTTCGGCGTGTGGGAAGGCTTCTTCTCGTTCAGCGTGAACCTCGTCGCGCTGCTCGGCGCGCTTCATCTATGGGATCGGCTGCGCGGCAATTACGCGGCGTTGCTGCTGTATCTGATTCTGGTGATGGGCATCGACGGGATGGTGATGACCCGCGACCTGTTCAACCTGTTCGTGTTTCTCGAGATCGTGTCGATCGCAACGTATGGCCTGTTCGGACTCGACCGCACGCCGGCCGCGCTCGCCGCCGCGTTCAAGTACATCATCGCGACCGTCATCGCGTCGACGTTGTTCCTGCTCGGCGCGGTGCTGCTGTACTACGTCAGCGGCACGCTGAACATCGACGAATTGCTGTCGATGCGCGATCAGCTCGGCGGCCCGATCGGCACGCTCGCGATACTGCTGGTGTTCTCGAGCCTCGTGATCGAATTGAAGCCGTTCCCAGCCAACGGCTGGGGGCTCGACGTCTATGAAACGATGCCGAGCGGCATTGCCGCGATGGTGTCGGTCGGCGTATCGGCAGGGGTGTTTTTCGCGCTGCTGAAGCTGCTGCCGCTGTTCGACGGCCAACTCACATTGCTGGCTGTCTCGGGTGGCGTGACCTTCCTGTTCTCGAACCTACTCGCGCTGAAGCAGACGAAACCGCAGCGCGTGCTCGGCTATTCGTCGATCGGGCAGATGGGGTTGCTGATGCTGTCGCTGTCGCTATTGCGGCAGGCCGGTGCGGATGCATCGATTCCGCTGGTGGTCGGCGGCCTCTTCATCAACCATCTGCTGGCGAAGGCGGGCCTGTTCTGGCTCACCGGCATCGTGGCGCGGCACGGCAAAGACGCGCGCGCGGTGCTGTCGCGCAGTCCGCTGCTGATCGCGTTGCTCGGGCTCTTTATGGTGGCGATCGCGGGGCTGCCGCCGTTCCCCGGCTTCTGGGCGAAGTGGGAGCTGCTGATGCGCCTGACCGCCGCCGGCAAGCCGTACTGGATCCTGCTGATTCTCACGGGCTCGCTGCTCGAAGCGGCGTATATGTTCCACTGGTTCGTGCGTGCGTTGAGCCCATCGGATGCCGAGCCCGAATCCCGGCCGGACTTCTTCGCGCTGCTGCCGCTATTCGGCGTCGCGATTCTGCTGATCGGCGCGGGCTATGTCGCGGCCACGATGTCGGGCGTCGCGTCGTTGTGGCTGTTCTCGCCGCTCCTGGCCGGCGCGCTGTTCTACGTGGCGGATCGTCTGCCCGGACGCGTGAAGGGCGTGCTCGCGCTGCTCGTGATCGCGCTGATCGGCACGCTGCTCGTCGAAGAGACGATCGGCATCTCCAGGCTGTTCGCCTGGCTGCTGCTGGCCGGCACGCTCGTGATCACCGCGGCGACGCTCTACCGCGACGATGAGCGCACCGGTTTCTATCCGATGCTGGTCGTGCTGTCGCTATCGATTCCGGCGCTGCTGCGCGCGTCGACCTCGCTCGAATTCTTCTATAGCTGGGAAATCATCACGCTGTCGTCGTGCTTCCTGATCGCCAAATGCCGGAGCGCGGGGCCGCACGTGCTGACGTTCCTGCTGTTCTCGCTGCTGTCGGCGTTTTTCCTGCTCGCGGGCTTCACGAACGTCGCGGCGATCGACGGCACGATCCAACTGTCCGCGCTGATCCATGCCGGACCGGAAGCGAATCGCGCGTTCGTGCTGCTCGCGACCGGCTTCCTGATCAAGGCGGGCGCGATCGGCGTACATGTGTGGCTGCCGGGCGCGTACACCGAGGCGGAAGACGACGTGACCGCGATGCTGTCGTCGGTGGTCAGCAAGGTCGCGATGTTCGGGCTGCTGGTCGGCACCTATCTGACGATACGCTCGGAAGTCGGCCTCGAACTCGCGCACGCGATGACGTGGATCGGCATGCTGACGACTCTCGTCGGCGCGCTGATGGCGTTCCGCCAGAACGACTTCAAACGTCTGCTCGCGTTATCGAGCATGAGTCAGATCGGCTACATCGTGACCGCGATCGGCCTGATGAGCCATCTCGGCTGGGTCACCGCGCTGTATCTGGTCGCCAATCATATGTTCGTGAAGGGCATTCTGTTTCTCGCGCTCGCCGGTGTGATCCTGCGCACCGGCACGCGCAATTTCGCCGACGTCGGTGGCCTCGCGCGCGAGATGCCGTTCACGTTCGCGATGGTCGTGATCGCGCTCGTGTCGATGTCGGGCCTGCCCCCGCTGATGGGCTTCGGCGGCAAGTGGCTGCTGCTGAGCGCGATGACCGACAAGGGCTGGTATGGGCTCGTCGTGTGCGGGCTGATCGCGACCTGCGTCGGCTTTCTGTACATGGTGCGTCTGCTGAACGGCCTCTTCCTCGGCGCGCGGCCACCGCAACGGCCGGTGGTGCGCGAGGCGCCGATCGCGCTGCTGGTGCCGCAGTTCCTGCTGGTGATCGGCATCGTGATCCTGTCGTTCTTCCCGAAGCTGCTGATCGAGCCGGTGTCGGCTGCGATCGATCCGCAATTCGCGGCGACGCTGGTGTGGGGCGGCATGTCGCTCGAAAGCATCTACGGGTTCTGGAATCCGACACCGGTCGTGATCGTCGTACTGATCGTCGCGGCGGTGCTGTTCGGGCTTGGCGTGCTGTTCTATCGCAGCCGGCGCGGCAACGCGAAAAACCGGCCGGACCTCTACCACTTCTATCGGCCGATCCTGAGCCGCACGGTGCCGCCGGTCGCGCAAATGTTCTGGCGCGGCACGTCGCACTTCGCGCTCGCGGCGGCGGCGGGGATACGGCGCGTGTACACCGGCAATGGCCAGACCTATGCGATGTATGTGCTGCTGTATTTTCTGGCGATCTATTTCGCGAGCACCGGGTTGGGCGGGGGCGGCTTGCGGTGAGCCACGTGTGTCGCGCGGCGGTGGTTGGCGGAAACGGCTCTATGGATGAATGGTTTCGCCGCGCTCCAGCATGGTGATGAACTCGTCGATCTTGCGCAGCCGTGTTGCCGGCATTTTTGCGTTCTGCACGCGAAACAGGATCGCGTAGCGGTTGCGAGCGTTCAGCGTCGCAAAGAATGCGCGAGCTTTGGGATTGGCATCCAGCGCGGCCTGAAGATCGTCCGGCACGACCGAGTTGCTGGACGACGCGTAGGCAGCGTCCCAGCGGCCATCCTGTTTCGCTTTCTCGATCTCCTGCATGCCCGCCGGCAGCATTCTGCCGGCGGCGATCAGCGCTTCGGCCCGGTCTTTGTTGAGCTTTGACCAGATGCTTTTGGCGGAACGGCGAGTGAAGCGCTGCAGCCAGTACGTTTCGCTCTCCGTCCGTTTCTGACCGTCGATCCAGCCATGGCATAGCGCACTTTCCAGTGCCTGTTCGTAGCTCAAGGTTCGCCGCGCGGCGCCCTTTTTGGCGAGGCGCAGCCATATCCCGGTCGACGCGCCGCCGTTTTGCGCCAGCCAGTTTTCCCACTCATTCTGGTCGACGAATGTCAGACGAGGTTCAGTCATGGAGCGATCCGAATCGTCGAACTCAATCGACGAGGGGTTAGCGTTCACTGAAAGTTCGCAGCTTATCGGGTTGTCCGGATTTTGGGACGATTGACAAGCTCCATCTCCCCATGTCACGATAATTATGCGTATTGTCGACAATATGTTAAACACAACACTGTCGCGATCCGAGATCAGCTTACGAACGACCTACGCCGCAAATCCAACGACGAAGTCCGGCCGGCTCACCTGAGCGAGCCGTTCACCAGGAGACAGGTCCCCATGCGCGACGCCGCGCTTGTCGAACCCGCATTGCCCGATCATCCGGGCGCACGCGCCGATGATGCGCTCGCGCACCTTCGCGACCTGACGGTCCCCGCCGTACACTCGCCGCGCGGAGATGGTCCGGATCGGCCCAGCTCCGCCGCACGAACCACGCGTCGCGTGCCGTTCACGTTGAGCGCCCGCGCGCTCTGCTCCACGCCCGATCACAACAACAGGAAAACTGTCATGCGTAACTCTCTCGCCAGCGTGCTGGCGTCGGCCGCCTTGCTCACGGTCGTCTCGGTCCCGACTCACGCCCAGACCTCGGCCCCTCAAGCCGGTACTCAAGCCAGCGCGCCGGCCGAACTGCCGGCGCACTCGCCGTTCGATATCCCCTACGGCATGCCGCTCAGCCTGCGCGACGCGAACCGCGCGATTGCCGCCGCCGAAGCCGAGGCCGCGAAACACGGCTGGCCCGAGGCCATCGCCGTGGTCAATCCGGACGGCGGGCTGGTCTCGTTCGCGAAGATGGACGACACGCAGAACGCGTCGCCCGACATCGCGCTGCGCAAGGCTCGCACCGCCGCCGGCTTCCGCCGCGACACGCGCACGTTCTTCAACAGCTATTCGCACGGCAACGCCTATCCGGGCACGCTCGATCCGGGCCTCGCCGCGTCGCCGGGCGGCCTGCCGCTGGTGGTCGGCGGCCATATCGTCGGCGCGATCGGTTGCAGCGGCGGCACCGGTGACCAGGACGCGGACATCTGCCAGGCAGGCGTCGACGCGCTGAAGTAAGTCCATGCCGGCCGCGCACTCGCGGCCGGCTATTTGCGCGAACACATCGCGCACACATCGGATGCCCATCGCAAAGGCGCGGCAAGAACACAAACAACGCGTTCGGCCACGCCAACCGACAGCCCGAGACAACTCGAAATAAAAAAGCCGGAGACAACCCCATGAGCCAGCAGCCTGACGGCGAGCGCGCCGGCGCGGCGCCCGACGCCCCGCCGACGCCGTCGCGCCGACGCTTCCTGATCACGACGATCGCCGCGCTGCCCGCGGCCGGCGCGCTGGCCGGCTGCGAGGTCCGCAGCGGCGCGGCCAGCACGAACGCATCGGCAGCCGCGGCAGCGGACGGCGCGAGCGCGGGACCGTATCAGCCGGTCTTCTTCAAGCCCGACGAGTGGCGCTGTCTGCAAGCCGCGGCCGACCGCATGATCCCGCACGACGCCGAAGGCCCCGGCGCGCTCGACCTCGACGTACCGGTCTTCATCGATAAACAGATGAACGGCGGCTTCGGCTACGCGGCGGACCTGTACATGCGCGGCCCGTTTCCGCACGACGTCCCGCCGCTATCAGGCATGCAGAGCCGGATGACGCCGCGCGATGTCTACCGCACCGGCCTCGCCGCGCTCGACGCGCACTGCCGCGCGAATTTCGCCGGCCGCGAGTTCGCCGCGCTGCCGCCCGCCGATCAGGACAAGCTGCTGCACGGCATGGACACCGGCGCGATCAAGTTCGAGCAGACCTCGGCGACGCGCTTCGTGTCGCTGCTCTGGCAGAACGTCAAGGAAGGCTATTTCGCCGACCCGATCCACGGCGGCAACAAGGGAGCCGGCAGCTGGAAGATGATCGGCTTCCCCGGCGCGCGCGCCGACTTCGCCGATTGGGTCGATCAGCCGGGCAAGCGCTATCCGCTCGGCCCGGCCACGATCGCCGGCAACCCGACAAGCTGAGCGGCGCTGCCGGCGCTGAAAACAACCGCTTATAGCAACCGCTGATAACAACACCACGGAGACACGCCACATGGCGGATATCAAAATGCCCCCGGTCGACGCAGTGGTCGTCGGCATGGGCTGGACCGGCGCGATCATGAGCATGGAACTCGCCGAAGCGGGACTCAAGGTCGTCGGGCTGGAGCGCGGCGAACCGCGCGACACGGTGCCGGACTTCGCGTACCCGCGCGTCGCCGACGAACTGACCTACGCGCAGCGCTACAAGCTGATGCAGAGCCTGTCGCGCGAAACCGTCACGATTCGCCGCAACCAGCAGGAGTCCGCGCTGCCGCTGCGCCAGTACGGCCCGTTCCTGTTCGGCGACGGCGTCGGCGGCTCGGGCGTGCACTGGAACGGCTTCACGTATCGCGCGCCGCCCGCCGAGCTGCAGTTGCGCAGCCACTACGAAGCACGCTACGGCAAGTCGTTCATCCCGCAGGACATGATCATCCAGGACTGGCCGGTCACCGCCGACGAGCTCGAACCGTTCTACGACCGCTTCGAATATGTTGCCGGCACATCGGGGCGCGCCGGCAATATCAACGGCAAGCTCATCGACGGCGGCAATCCGTTCGAAGCGCCGCGTTCGCGCGACTACGCGTTGCCGCCGCTCGCGAACGCATATCCGTCGCAACTGTTCGAGCGGGCCGCGCGCGAGCTTGGCTATCACCCGTATCCGACGCCCGCGTCGATCGCATCGCGCGCGTACACGAATCCGTATGGAATGCAGATGGGGCCGTGCAACTTCTGCGGCTACTGCGAGCTGTTCGGCTGCTACATGTACTCGAAGGGCTCGCCGCAGGCGTGCATCCTGCCCGCGCTGATGAAGAAGCCGAACTTCGAGCTGCGCGAGCGCGCGTACGTGGTCAAGGTCAATCTCGACTCGACCGGCAAGCGCGCGACCGGCGTCACCTACATGGACGCGCAGGGCCGCAGCGTCGAGCAGCCGGCCGAGATCGTCGCGCTATGCGCGTACCAGATGCACAACGTGCGGTTGCTGCTGCTGTCGGGCATCGGCACGCCCTACGATCCGGCCACCGGCCGCGGCACGGTCGGCAAGAACTACGCGTATCAGCGCAACAGCAAGATTCAGGGCTTTTTCAGCGACGACGTGATGATCAATCCGTTCATCGGCTCCGGTTCCGGCGGCCAGGTGTACGACGATTTCAACGCGGACAACTTCGATCACGGGCCGCTCGGTTTCGTCGGCGGCGCGATCACGTTCGCAACGGTGACGGGCGGCCGGCCGATCGCCCAGGCGCTGACGCCGCCCGGCACGCCGAAGTGGGGCTCGGGCTGGAAGAAGGCGGTCAAGGACAACTACCTGCATGCGTTCGCGATCGCGACACAAGGCTCGGTGATGGCCTACCGCGACAACTATCTCGACCTCGATCCGACCTACAAGGACGCCTACGGCCTGCCGCTGCTGCGCATGACGTTCGACTGGAAAGACAACGAAGGCCATATGACGCAATTCGTCAGCCAGAAAGCCGCAGACGTGATGCGCGCGATGAAGCCTACGCCGCATACGGTACAGATCAACGCGGGCAGGCCGGGCGACCGTTTCGACATGGGCCCATACCAGAGCACGCACACGACCGGCGGCGCGATTCTCGGCGACCGGCCCGATAACAGCGTGGTCAACAAGTACCTGCAAAGCTGGGACGTGCCGAACGTATTCGTCACCGGCGCTTCGATGTTCCCGCAGAACTTCGGCATCAACCCGACCGACACGCTCGGCGCGATGACCTATTTCTCCGCGCACGCGATCAGGGAGACGTATCTGAAACAACCCGGCCCGCTGGTGCAGGCGTAAGGAGCGCACGATGACCCCAATCCGGAACATCGCGCGCCCGCGCTTGAAAAACGCCGCGGCCCTCGACGCAGTCAGATCGATCGCAGCATGCGCCGCGCTGGCGGTATGCGCGCTCGCAGCGCCGGGCGCGTTCGCCGCCGGCAACGGCAACAACACCGGCACGGCCGTCGACGAGCAGCTCGCGCACGGCGCGTATCTCGCGCGCGTCGGCGATTGCGCGGCCTGCCACACCGCGCCGCACGGCAAGCCGTTTGCCGGCGGCTTGCCGCTCGATACGCCGTTCGGCACGCTCTATTCGACCAACATCACGCCGGATGCGAACAGCGGCATCGGCGGCTACACGTACGAGGATTTTGCGCGCGCGCTGCGCGAAGGCGTCGCGAAGGATGGTCACCGGCTCTATCCGGCGATGCCGTTCCCGTCGTATGCGAAGGTCAGCAACGCGGACATGCGCGCGCTGTATCACTACTTCATGCACGGCGTTCCAGCGGTCGCGCAAGACAATCGCGCGGACGGCCTGCGCTTTCCGTACAACGTGCGCGCGCTGATGACGGTGTGGGACACGATGTATCTGCCGAAGGGCGTGTATCAGAACGATCCGCATCAGAGCGTCGAATGGAATCGCGGTGCGTATCTCGTCGAAGGTCTCGGGCACTGCAGCGCGTGCCATACGCCGCACGGCGTGTTCGGCCAGGAACAGGCGTTCGACGCGAACGGCAACACGGCCTTCCTGTCCGGCGGCACGCTCGCCGGCTGGTACGCGCCGAGCCTGCGCCAGCATCCGGACGGTGCGAGCGCCGCCGCGGTGAAAGCCGGACTCGTCGGCTATCTGCGTAGCGGACGTTCGGCCGATGGCGCGGCGTTCGGACCGATGACCGAAGTCGTCGACCACAGCCTGCAGTACCTGAGCGACGCCGACGTGAACGCGATCGCGACGTATCTGACGTCGCCGCCGCTGCGCACGCAATTCAGCGCGAAGCCTGTGGCGTCGGCAGGCGCGGCGGATGCGACCGCGGTCGCGCTGCGCGCGGGTCACGTAAGCAGCACCGGGGCGCTGCTGTATCTGAACAACTGCAGCGCGTGCCATCGCTTGGACGGCACCGGCGCGGTGCCGGCGTTCCCGAAACTGTCCGGCAATGCGCTCGTCGGCGACGGCGATCCGAGTTCGCTGATCCACATCGTGCTCAGCGGCTCGCACATGCCATCGACCACGACCGCACCGACCCCGCTCGCGATGCCGAACTTCGACTGGCGCCTGAACGACCAGCAGATCGCCGACCTGCTGACATTCGTGCGCAACAGCTGGGGCAATCACGCGCCGGCGGTCAGCGCCGAGCAGGTCCGCAACGTGCGCGCGACGGCGGTCAGCGCGGCGCGCTAGCCGGGGCAAGGTAATATCCGATGCTAGGCGCTAGCCCGCCCCGGACAAACAACCGTAAAAAGACGCCGCCGCCATGACCCAGAACGACAAAGACAACGACAACGCCTCGCCCGAGCCCCTTTTGCAAGCCGCCTTTCTGCGCCACGAAAACACGACGGCGCCCACGACGCCGTTGTTCGGCGAGGACGACAGCGCCGTGTATCGGACCTTGCTCGAATCGACCAAAGCGATCCCGTGGAAAATCGACTGGGCCAGCATGGCGTTCACCTACATCGGCCCGCAGATAGAAACCCTGCTCGGCTGGGCCGCGTCGTCGTGGAAAACGGTCAACGATTGGGTCGAGCGCATGCACCCGGACGATCGGGAAGCGGTCGTCAACTTCTGCGTGTCGCAATCGCAGGCCGGCACGGATCACGAGGCGGACTACCGCGCACTGACGCGTGACGGCGGCTACGTGTGGATCCGCGACGTCGTGCATGTGGTGCGCTCAGCGGATGGCGGTGTCGAAAGCCTGATCGGCTTCATGTTCGACATCACCGAACGGAAGCAGACGGAAGAGAAACTCGCGCAGTTGCAGAAGGAGCTCGAACGTCTGTCCTATCGTGACAGCCTGACCGGCGCCGGCAATCGGCGCCTGTTCGATGCCGAATTCGAGCGTGCATGGGCGGCCGGGTGCACATCGGGATCGGCGATGTCGTTGATCCTGATCGACATCGATTTCTTCAAGGCCTACAACGACTACTACGGTCATTTGCAGGGCGACGAATGCCTGAAGTCCGTCGCGCGCGTGCTCAGCCGGGCGGCGGGCAACAACGCGTTTCTGGCCCGATTCGGCGGCGAGGAATTCATGCTCGTGTTGCCGGACACCGGGCACGACGCGGCCGTGAAGATCGCGGAGAACTGCCGAACCTTGCTCGCGCACGAAGCGATTGCTCATGTGCGCTCGCCTCACAATCAATGCGTGACCGCGAGCTTCGGTGTCGGCACGGTGATTCCGGCCGAGCGTGGCGATCGGACCGCGTTCGTCAATCTCGTCGACGCGCAGCTTTATCACGCGAAAGACAACGGCCGCAACCGGATCGCCGCGGTCGATCGCGCGGGCATGCAAGGCGAAGCGTTCAAGACGCATTCGCGCTAGAAGCACTAGAAAGCCAGCCCGCGTTTACGCGGCAGATGCGAGTACCGCGCCCGATTCGCAGCCGGCGCGGGTCGCTCTTAAGTTCCGTCGACCTCAAGCTTCGCCGGCCCGCTCCCACGGCGGCACGCCGCCGAATGCATCGACGAGGAAATCGATCATCGCGCGCGTCTTCGCACTCAGGTGTCGGCGACTCGGATACAACGCGAGTACGTCGATATCCGGCAAGCGATACTTCGGCAATATCCGGACGAGCTTGCCGGCCCGCAGATCGTCGCCGACCAGAAAAGTCGGTTGCCAGATCACGCCTTGCCCGGCAAGCGCCGCCGCACGAGCCGTATCGCCATTGTTGCTGCGCATCGCGCAGTTGACCTTCACCACGTGAGCCTTGCCCTTGCCGTCGATCAGTTGCCATTCGTCGCCGGTCGCGGCATACGAGTAGCCGATGCATTGATGGTCGATCAGATCGGCCGGCGCCACCGGATAGCCGCGGCGCGCCAGATAGTCCGGCGACGCGCACAGGATGTTGGTCGATGTCGCCAGCTTGCGCGCCGCCTGATTGGCCGAGCCGGCGCGTGAGATGCGAATCGCGAGGTCGTAACCCTCATCGACGATATCGACGACGCGATCGATCAGCGCGACATCGAGTTCCACCTGCGGATACCGGCGCATGAATTCCGGCCACAGCGGCGCCAGATGCAGAATCCCGAAGCTCACAGGCGCATTGATTCGCAGCCGGCCGCGCGGTTCGACCGACGCGGATGACACGAGTCCCTCGGTTTCCGCGACGTCGTCGAGGATCGATTTGCAGCGGGCATACAGCGTCTCGCCGCTGCCGGTCAGGGACAGTTTGCGCGACGTGCGATTCAGCAGCCGTGCGCCGAGATGGGCTTCCAGCTCGTTCACGTAGCGGGTCACGTTGGCGGGCGACGTGTCGAGCGCATCGGCCGCGCGCGTGAAGCTGCCGCGCTTCACCACGGTCACGAACACTTCATAGGCGCGCAGCCGGTCCATGTCGCCCCCGCGAACATTCACAAAAGCTGAATGATATACGCACGTTTTTTGCCTTTCTACATTCGCGGCTGAAGCCTACATTACCTGTCACCGGCCAGCGCATTGGGCACTGGCCACCAAACTGCAGCAGGAGATCGAACATGCAACGCTTGACAGGAAAAGTCGCCATCGTCACCGGTGCCAGCGCGGGAATTGGCCGGGCCACCGCGAAACTGTTTGCCGCCGAAGGCGCCAAAGTGGTGATCGCGGCGCGCCGCGAAGCCGAACTTGAAACGCTCGCCGCCGAAATCGTTAGCGAGGGTGGCGAGGTCGCGTTTCTGGCCGGCGACGTGCAATCCGAGGAGTTCGCGAAAGCGTTGGTGGCACTCGCGGTCAGCCGCTTCGGCCGTCTCGACATCGCGTATAACAACGCGGGCACGTTGGGCGAAATGGGGCCGACCACGGAGGTATCGGAGGCGGGCTGGTCGGCTGCATTGGCAACCAATCTGACCAGCGCTTTCCTGGGTGCGAAGCATCAGATCCCCGAAATGCTCAAGCAAGGCGGTGGCTCGATCATCTTCACGTCGACTTTCGTCGGTTATTCGTTCGCTTTTCCGGGCACCGCCGCCTATGCGGCGAGCAAGGCCGGACTGATCGGGCTGACTCAGGCGCTCGCCGCCGAATATGGACCGCAAGGCGTCCGCGTGAACGCGATTCTGCCTGGCGCGGTCGATACGCCGATGTATCGCGGCATGAACGACACCGCCGAATCGCAAGCGTTCGTTACCGGCCTGCATGCGCTGAAGCGGGTCGCGCGACCGGAAGAACTCGCGCGTTCGGTGCTGTATCTTGCGTCCGATGACTCGTCGTTCGTGACCGGTACGGCTTCGCTGGTCGATGGCGGTGCGTCGATTACGCGGACGTAAATGTTGCTGGTGGTAGCGGGCTGGCGTGCGGGACGCGTGGCTTCAGGGTTGTGTTGAAGCTGGCGTGTTGGGGCGCCAGCCTCACGCGTCATGCACGTTATTCATCGATTTCGAGGTCGGCGAACCTGATCGTCGTTGCGCCACAGCCCTGCATCAGTTCGCGATCGTGACTGGAAAAGAAGACCATCCGGTCTTTAGACAACGTGCTGAACAGATCGATCAGGACGCCGCGCGCGGCGGCGTCGAGCCCGTTGCCGGGTTCGTCCGCAATGACGACCGAGGCCTCGCCCAGGCTCGTCGCGCTCAGGAAGATCTTCTTGCGCGTGCCGAGCGACATCTGCTCGAAGCGTTTGTCGAGATGCGGCGTCAGCCCGAAACGATCCGCAAGTTCCAGCGTGTGCTTATCAACCGCCGTCCTTTTGGTCGCGGCGACGAGTTCGAGAAATTCGCGCCCCGTCTGGAACGGATACGCGATGCAGTCGTCCGGCACATACGCGAGCGCGGATTTCGCCTTCAGCGGCGCGTCACGTAACGAATGGCCGTTGATCCAGACATCCCCTTCATCGGCATCGATGGTCCCGGCGAGGATGCCCAGCAACGTCGATTTGCCGCTGCCGTTTTCATCGCAAAGTGCCACGCATCCCGCCGGGAACCTGCTTCGCAAGCCCTGAAAGATGATGCGCTCGCCATAGCGCTTACTGATGTTTTCGATTCGAAGCATTGTGCAGTCCATCAGACGAAGATTTGCCATGCTGCGACGATCCAGATCGCCGCGAGCATGGCGCCGAGCAACACGGAATCTCTCGACGCATATCGTTGCGGCAGACGCAGCAGCGCAACCAGTGGTGCCCACGCCAGTACGATCGCTACCGCGACACGCACCGGCAGCACGTCGTGCGCCACCAGCAGCAGCGGCGTAGCAATCGCGAAGGGCAAGGCGAGCGCGACGACGGTCAGCACGTCCGCGCGAATCTGTACCGGCGACGCAAACGGAAGCGATCGCACAAAGTGCGCGGCACGCGCATGACTCGCGCCCAAATCGCGATACGTGGGTGCGGCAATCAGCGCGATGGCGGCCTGGGCGATCAGCGTCAGCGGCAACGCGCGCGCGTCGAAACCCCAACGGCTTGTCAACTGGTACGTGGAAACAACGATTGCAGCCATCAGTACGCAACGGCTGGCGGTCGCCGTCGCGTGAAATGCCAGGATGCCGAGTTGAAGTTTGACGAAAGGCGGCAACCCGACTGTGCCGTCGAGGGTCAGCAAACGGAATGCGCGGCGCCATGATGGACCGTGCCATTTCCGTTTTGCTCGCGCTGGACGCGCAGGCGGCGCATGGGCCAATGCGAACGCGGCAACGAGCAACGACGCGACGAGCAGTGCCGTTCGCATCGCGTGATCGGCCTGCAACGCGCCGATCAGAATGAAATTGGCGATCATCAACGCAGACCTGTTACTCACGCCGCGCGACAACACCATCAATTGCCATCCGAGCGTAATCAGCGCGAGATCGACAACGTACAGATAGTTGGAGACCTTATCTGGCAGGAATACCAGCGCAATCGCCGCCGCGATGACAGGCAATAGAAGTGGCGTACTGGCGATCAGCACGAGCGCCGCATCCACGGCGCGGCGATGTCGATTGGAGACCGGCAACGATTTGACGAAGACAGCGAACGGACCACCGCTGATCGCTGTGCGTTGGATCAGTACCCAAAGCATCGCGACCGCTTCGAGCGCATGCACCCACAAGAACCGCCATTCGAGACCATGCGCGGGGGCCAAAGGCGCGAGTACGGGCGCGCCGAGCAGGCGGGATTCGGCAAACACGGGCATGGCGGGCAGCAACAGCAGCACGGCCAGCAACAAAGCCTGCCAGTGCCGGTAGAGCGCACGGGCCGTCGTCAGTACGTACCAACGTAATCGCCACGACAGCAACATGTTCGCATCCCCGTCACACAAGCGTGCGGACCCTTTTGATCGAAGCGCTATCCTGCCATGCTGGCATCGTGTGCAACAACTACGCTCCCCCCGACCGCCGAATTCACTGCTTCGCCAGATCGAAGATCTCCACCGTCGCTTGAAGAATCAGCGACTGTTCGCTCAACGATTGCCCGGCCGCCGCGGCTTGCTCCACCAGCGCCGCGTTCTGCTGCACATCGGCATCCATCGCGCCGAGGGCCTCATTGATACGTTGCAGGCTGCTGTTCTGCGCCGCCGATGCATCGGTAATGCTCAAGATCAGCGTATTGACGCGCTCGACCGACTGCACGATCGACTGAGTCGCTTCCCCCACCTGCTCGACCCGCGTGCGCCCCTCGTCGGCCTGCGACGCCGCGTGCGCAATCAGCCCGGCGATCTCGCGCGCGGCCGCCGCGGTGCGCTGCGACAGCACCCGCACCTCGCCCGCGACGACGGCGAAGCCTCGTCCCAGCTCACCGGCGCGCGCCGCCTCGATCGCGGCATTGATCGCGAGGATATTGGTCTGCGCGGCAATGCTGTTGATCAGGTTGGAAATCTCGGCGATTTTCGCCGAGCTGTCGGCGGCGGAGCGGATCGTCGCGACCGCATCGGCCATCTGTTTGCCGCCGTCACGCACGAGGCTCGCCGTCTCGTTGGAGATTTGCCGCGCGTCGTGACCGAGCGCGGTGTTGGTCGCGACCGCGTCGGTCAGCGCGCGCAACTCGGCCGCCGTCGACTGCAGCGCGAACGCGGTTTTCTCGGTGCGCTGCGACAGGTCATCGTTGCCCGTTGCGACCTGCGCGGTGGCGGAAGCCAGTTCGCGCGTACCGCGATCGATATTGGAAACGATCTGCACGAGGCTCGCGCGCGTCATGTTGAGCGCGCGCACCAACGGCACGAAGACGCCGGCGACGCGCCAATCGAAGCGCGCGAGCAAATCGCCGGACGCAATCCGGTACAGGTAATTCGTCACGTGCGACAAGGGTGCAACGAACTTGCGCTCGATCGACCGTCCATGCAGCACGATCACAATCAGCGCGCAGACGAACGCGCTCCACGCAAACGTCAGTTGCGCGGCTGAGGCCGGCTCGCCCACCGCTGGTCCGCCCAGCGATGGCACGAGGCCCGGCGTCAGCGCGGCCAGCGCCACGGCAAAACAGACCGCGATCGCAAACAGTGCCGCCCATCGTCTGGCGTGTCCGAGCATGCCGGCTAATTTGCGCCCGCCGCGGGCCAGCACGCCTCTCCTGACCAGACGCCCCTGCTCGATGAAATACCTGTCGCCGTCCGCGCCGTTGAGCGTGTCGAACATGCGCCGGGTCTGCTCGATCATCGCCGTGGGCGCGCTGGTACGCACCGACGTGAAGCCGATCAGCTTGCCGTTGAGCCAGCGGGGCGCGACGCTCGTGATCGTCCACAGACGCCGGCCGTCGCGGCAAAGATTGACCGCGACGCCCTCCCAGCGCTTGCCGGCATCGATCGTCTGACGCACGTCCATGAACGCCGCGCGCGGGCTTTCCGGAGGCACGAGCTTCGCATACGGCTGCCCGATCAATTCCGCGACCTCGTAGCCGAGCACACGGGCCAACGAATCGCTGACATACGCCACATTGCCCTTCAGGTCCGTGCGCGAAATCAGGATCTCTTCCACGCCGATTGTCAGGGCCGCAGATGTCTCAGTCATATTTTTGTTCCATATACGAAACTTATGTCCATAGGAAGAATAAGAAAGAATAACGGCAGGTATCGGGTGAATTTGAGGGAGGGAATCCCCGAGGGATTCGATTCGTCCCGAAGGGATCGGAGGCCGCGCGTTTTGCTGACGCGCTAGCGGCGAACTGCGGGATGGAGACCAGAGGCATCGGGTGAGAAGCGCCGACCGATGGCCGACGCGAATCGAGTGCTCGCCTGACCGCCCGCCTGCACGACGCTCCAGGCGAGCGGCAGGTATGCTTCAGAGCTGATAGCCGGCAGGCGCTCACTGCCGTGACGTTCGACATCAAGTGCGTGGATCGTCGACGCTCAAACGCCGGCCCAAACCATCGCGCGCCCCCCGCAACCCGAGAAGGAAAAGAGATGACTTTGCTGAACGATCGCCCGGAACACGAACTCACGCACGCGCCGGCCGGCGTATCGCCGGCGTCGCCGCTGGCATCCTTGCGCATGTTCGCGCGCTACAAGGCCTGGGCGAATGGCATTACCTATACCGCGGTGCGCGCGTTGCCGGACGGCGAGGCATTACGCCCAAGACAGACCCGTTTCGGCAACATGGTCCACACGCTGAACCACGTCTATGTGATCGACGACATCTTCAAGGCCCATCTGCAGGGTACGAAGCACGGCTACACCGCGAGAAACACGAAGGACACGCCGCCACTGGAAGACTTGTGGCGATCAGTCCAGGCGATGGACGCCTGGTATATCGACTATGCCGATGCGCTGACCGAACGCGATCTCGGCGAGCTGATCCATTTCGAGTTCGTCGGCGGTGGCGACGGTGCGATGACGCGCGAGGAAATGCTGCTGCATATCGTGAACCACGGCACCTATCACCGCGGCTTCGTTGCCGACATGCTGTTTCAGGCGGGGGCGGCGTCGCCGGCCAACGATCTGCCGGTATTCCTGCGCGACGCGTATCGCAGATCGTGAGCGGCGCGGCCGTTGTCGGTGCTTGCGCGTTGAAGCCGATCCGCGGATGTCATTGCAGCGGGCAGTAGCGGGCAATCGCCGGCCTCCGCCAACTGACTATGACTACGCACACACCGTGCGCAGCGAGCCCGGCCACGCCGACACACCCGCGGCGTCCACCGAGAACCGGCACTGCTGCCCCTCGTCGAGTCGCGTGCCGTTGAGCGCGACATCGACCCTCGCGCCGCCCACATCGAGACGCGCGAACCGCTCGCCGCGACGCAATTCGATCGCGGCGACGCGGGCCTCATGCGGACCGTCAGGCGTCAGCACGATCGCGTGCGTGGCAAGCCGCCACATCACCGGCGTGCCGATCGGCAACTCGGCACAATCCGCTTCCACGATCCATCCGGGCGCAAGCTCGATGCGCCGTGCCGCGTGCACGACGCCGCAGCCGACATTCGATAGCCCGAGCAGTTCGGCCGCGCGCAGCGTCGCCGGCCGGGCGAACACCTCGTCGATGCCGCCGGCCTGCAAGACCCGGCCCTGATCGACGACGAGTATCTCGTCCGCGAGCAGCGCGGCTTCATCGGGATCATGCGTGACGATGATCGTCACAGCGTCGATCTCGCGTTGCAGCTCGCGCAGCGATTGCTGAAGCCGCCGGCGGCGCGGCGTATCGAGCGCGGAGAAGGGCTCGTCGAATAGCAGCAGGTGACTGTGACGCGTAAGCGCGCGAGCGAGCGCCACGCGCTGTCGCTGGCCGAACGACAGCTGCTTCGGCAGATGATTTTCGAGCGCACCCAGCCCGAGATGACCAACCCAGTAACGCGCGGCCGCGGCATCCGCATGGACCGGAAACGCCAGTTGCTGCGCGACCGTCATGTGCGGAAAAAGCCCATAGTCCTGCGGCATGTAGCCGATCTGACGCGCTTCGGGCGGCAACGCGCCGAGGTCCGTCGCGCCGAGTGTCACGCCGCCGGCCTCATTGGTTTCGAGACCCGCGATCAGCCGCAGCGCCAGCGATTTGCCCGACCCCGACGGACCGATGATCGCGAGACGCCGCGTAGCAGGCGCCCACGCGATATCGAGACTGAACGCGCCGAGGCGGCGTGCGAGCCGGAAAACCAGACGCGGGTCTTCAGCGGCCGGCGCGGAAACGGGGCGCGCGGCGATCACCAGCGGCTCGTCGGCGGAGTCAGCGAGCGCGGCGCTCAGCGGTTCGGTGGCGCCACGGCGGTAGGCCGACAACGCGGCGCAGGCCACGGCGATTGCGAGCGTCGGCAGCAGCAGCGGCATCATCGCCGGCAGCCCCTGGCCGCCGAACACCACATAGGTGTAGACCGGTAGCGAGTATGGGTGATACGCGACCATCACGGTCGCGCCGAATTCGCCGAAAGCGCGCAGCCAGGCGAGCACGAGGCCGGCGCGAATCGTTGGCCAGGCGCCGGGCAACGCGACCCTGAAAAAGCGGCTGCCGGCGTGATGGCCGAGCGTCGCCGCGACGTCTTCGAAGACCGGATCGGCGGCGGCGAAGGCCGAACGCGCCGCGACGACGAGGAACGGCGCGGCCACGAAGGTTTCGGCAAGCACGATGCCGGTGAAGCTGTCGGTGAGTCCGCCGATCACGCTGCCGATCCCGCTGTACGGTCCGAACAGAAACAGCAGCAGCACGCCGCTCGTGAGCGGCGGCAGCGCGAGCGGCAACTGCACGATGAACCCGAGCACCGCGAGTCCGCGCGAGGACGACCGCGCGAGGCAGTAACCGAGCGGCACGCCGCCGAGCAGAATGATCAGCGAGGCGACGCTCGCGCTGGCAACGGAGACGCCGACCGCGGACGCCGCCGTATGCCAGTCGACACCCGCCCAATCCGCGCGGCCGATCTCCGGAATACTCGCGATGAACGGCGCGCACAGGTAGACCGCGAGAAGCAGTGCAAGCCCGGTCAGTGGCCGGGCCGCTTGACGCTTCATTGCGCGGCGTCGAGCACGGCCTGTACCGAGGACGGGATCGCCTGTCCGTTGCCGGTGACCGTCGGCTTGACCACGTCGACGCCATGTTCCTTCAGCAGTTCACGACCCTTGGCGCTCAGCAGAAAGTCGACGAAGCGGGTCGCGCCAGTCGCATTCGGCGCGTCCTGCAGGATCGTCAGCGTGTAGCTCGCCTTCGCCTGCAATTCGGGCGCTGGACGCAGCGCCGGAATCTTCAGGTCCGAGGTTTCGGTCGAGTAGAAGAAGCCGGCATCGAGCTGACCCGATTGCAGCCGGCCCACCAGCGTTTCCTCGGGCAACACCTGGGCGGGATTGTCGACGGCACCCAAGGTTTTCTCGACCAGATCCGGCTGGTGATACAGGTTCGCGGCCGTGGTCACCATCTCGACCGTGAATGCGCCCTTCGGATCGAGCTTCGGATCGGTACGGCCGACGCGGATGCCCGGCTCCTGCAACACCTGATCCCAGCGTTTCGTCTTGAAATCCTTGGCGAAGCGGCTTTGCGGGTTATAGCCGATCATCAGCGGCGATTCGGCAAAGTTCACGTACCACGTGACGTGATCGCCATTGGCCGCGCCCATCAGGCTCGTATTGACGCTCGGGCTCGCGCTGATGAACACGTCACCGCGGCGCAGTTTGCCCTTGATCTCGTTGGCGATCTTGTTCGAGCCGGCAGCATAGCCCTGGAAGTGCAAGCCGGTTTCCTTCTCGAACGCCGGCCCGACGCTGCGCTCCATCAGATTGACGAGCGATCCGGCGTACAGCACGTTGACCGTTCCTTCGTCCGCCGCGCACACCTGCGCGCCCGTCACACCCGCCAATACCGCAATCGATACCAGGATTTTGCGAAACATCATGTTCCCCGTCGGTTATAAAGGTCGATATATTACGAGCGCGGCGAATGCAGCACAAATTGGCGCACCGCGCTCACACCCGCACCCTCGCCCGCACGATCGATCACATACAGGCGGTTGCGCGCGCCGTCGACCGCAACGCCGCGCACTGAGTGGAAATCCCTTGCATCGGCTCATCCCGGACGTGCCGGCGCGCGAATAAGCGGAACGATATGAGCGATATCGAAGGGAACTGCGTGCTTGGGCAGGCAATCGCGGCGTAATATACACGCGACTACAGCGAAGCGGCAATCGCTGACGCTCGAAGCGGGAGGACGGAAATGGGGTTGAGTCAGGTGGTGAGCATTGCGCGCGAAGCGCAACATGACGGCGCGGTTTTACTGACCGGCGAGGTGTTGCGGCCGATGTCCGTGTCGCTCGACGATCTCGAGCAGCTCGGCAGCGTGCTCGTCGATCCGTTCGATCTGCGCTGTTTTACGACGCGGCGTTTGATTCGCACGGTCGCCGGCTACCGTGGCGTGCTGCTGAAGGAATTGATCACGGCGGCCGGCCTGCGCAACGCCGCCACCGGAGATTTCAAGCGCACGATCTTCGTCGCGAGTGCGCACGATGGTTACGCGGTCACCTTCTCGTGGCGCGAACTGTTCAATACGCCCATCGGCGAACAGGCGATTGTTGCCTACGAGTGCGGCGGCGAGCCGTTGAGCGCGGCCGACGGCGCGCCGATCCTTTACTCGGGGGCCGACATTTTTTCCGCGGCCCGCCACGTGAAACGGATTGCGAAGATCGATACGCGGGTGCTCGGCGTGTGAGCGCCTGAACGCCGCGGACGCCGAGCTTCAGCTTATCCGCCGCTCATCTGCCACTCGTCTTTCATTCACCCCGCGCGCCGGTTCACTCGCTCGTCGAGCCGACCGGTGACTCCGATCCGCTGCGCTGCCCGGCCGCTCGTGCGGGCCGCTCGACGGCCCTAACCAGACCGCTGCCGCCGCCTCCGCAGAAAAACAGATCCGCGCCGTTGGATTCGAGCCCGGAGATGCCGGTCCCCGCCGGCATCTCGACACTTTCGAGCACGTCGCCGGTGCGCGGGTCGATGTGCCTTAGCTCGCTCTCGTCCTTTTCCCAGGTGCCATGCCATAGTTCGCCGTCGACCCACGTAATACCGGTCACGAAGCGATTGGATTCGATCGTGCGCAGCACCGCGCCGGTGGCGGGATCGACCTGATAGATCTTGCGCTCCGGATATTGGCCGACCCACAGCGAGCCTTCGGCCCATGTGAGGCCCGAGTCGCCGCCATTGCCAGGCGCGGGGATCGTCGACAGAACGCGGCCGCTCGCCGGATCAATCTTCTGGATGCGCCCGTGCGCGATCTGGAACAGGTGCTGGCCGTCGAAGGCCGTGCCCGCGTCGGCCGGCACGGCGATCGAGCGCAGCGTCTCGCCACTGGCCGGATCGATCGCGTCCAGCCGCTCGCCGGTCGCGATCCACACGTGGCGGCCGTCGTACGTGACGCCATGCACTTTGTCGACACCCGTAAAGGGCCCATATTCGCGGATGATTCTGGCGGCTGATCGGTTCATGTTCATGGTTGCCATCCTAATCATGGGGGGAACGGAGCGGGGAGTAACAATGCCGTCGCGAATCCGGCGACCGGCGGCGTCATCCAGCGACGCGCGCGGCCCTGGCCGACCGGCTGCACCTTGCCCGCGGCGGCGAGTGCGTCGAGCGAACGCTGCACCGTGCGCTGGCTCGCGCCGAGCACGAGCGCCAGCGCCGAACTAGACCACGATTCGCCGTCGGCGAGAAACGCGAGCAGCGCCGCATGCTCGCCTTCGACAGGCGGCGCCAGCACGATCACGTCGCGCGCGTGACGCGGCTCCAGTGCAAAGCCGCGCTTCGTCGCGCCGATGCCGGCCAGTGTGCCGAGCGCGCTGCGCAGGCGCCCGATTTCGACCCGCAGGCGCGCGCGATGCGATTCGTCCGCATGTTTGGCGCGGAACGCGCGCGCGACCAGGGTGTCGCGCGGCACGTCGTCGGGCCAGGCCTCGCCGAGCATGCGGGCGAGTGTGAAAAGAACAGGCCGGCTCGCGAGCGCCACCGTCGCATGGGTATCGCGGATCGCGTAGCGGCACGCATCGACGATCAGCAGACTTTGAGCCAGATTCGATGCCGGCTTCGATGTGGAGTTTGATGCGAGTAGCTTCTCGACTTCGTCGAGCACGATCAGCCTTTCCTCGCCATGCGCGATGACGCGCGCCGCCGGCTTGTCGAGCACGAGCAACGCGCTTTCGATCTCCGCGATCAACGCCGGAATTGCCGCTTCGCGTGCCGCGCGTTCGGCCCGCGCCAGCGCGGCGCGCGCGGCTTTGCTGCGCAGACGCCGCAACGCGACGCCCGCGACGACCAGTTCGTGCGCAGCCCGCAACGCGGGCGGCAACGGCAGAGGACCGAGCGCGGCAAGCCGTCGCTCGGCGTCGTCGAGACGGCCGACCAGCAACAGACGCCGCACCTGCAGATAGCGCGCATGCGCGGCGTTGACGCGGTCGCCATGCGCATCGAGCACGGCGATCGCGGCATCGAGCGCCCTGGCCGGCCACGCGAGATCGCGCGACGCCAGCGCAATCTCGGCCTCGGCAACCACGCACCTTGCGCGCGCCACCGGCTCCTTTGCGCCGAACGCGCTCGCGGCGTCACGCACCAGCGCCTTCGCGCGCACGAAATCGCCGAGTTGCGCCATCGCAATGCCACGCAACGCGAGCGCCGGCGCGTCGGCGCGCAACGCGACGCGATCGAGCGCGCCGAGCGGATCGCCCGCTGAAAGTGCGCGCGCCGCCGCGGCGATCAAAGCGTCCATCGCGTGCGATTCCTCGCACGACGCAGCCGCAAAGCGCGCGCCGTTGCGTTGCGCGTCATCAGGCGACACGTCACTCCGTCCAGCGAATCCCGCCACACTTGTCACTCCCGCCCGTCCGATGCCCAGCACTAATCTAGCACGACCATCAACCGCATCCGGCGCCGTAGCAGCCGTACGTTAAGCGGCACGGACAACTCCCTGGAGGGACCCGAAATGACGACACATACGACCGGAACACGCGACGAGTGGCTCGCCGCGCGACGTGCACTGCTCGACGCCGAAAAGGCCTACACGCGACGCGGCGACGAGCTCGCGCAGCAACGTCAGGCACTGCCGTGGGTGCGCGTGGACAAGACCTATCGCTTCGATACCGAAGCAGGCGGCGCGACGCTCGCCGACCTGTTTCGCGGACGCTCGCAACTGCTCGTCTATCACTTCATGTTCGGCCCCGACTACAAGGCGGGCTGCCCGTCGTGCTCCGCGCTCGCGGATGGCTTCGACGGCTTCGCCGTGCATCTCGCGCAGCACGACGTGATGCTGATGGCGGTGTCGCGCGCGCCACTCGCGAAGCTGCAGGCGTACAGACAGCGGATGGGATGGACGTTTCCGTGGGCATCGTCGGCGGACGGCGACTTCAACTTCGACTTCAACGTGTCGTTCAGCGAAGAACAGCAGCGCAACGGCGACATCGAATACAACTACGCGCGCAATAGCCACGCGATGGACGTGACGCCCGCGCCGGAGCCCGTCGCGCAGTTCGCGGCGACCTGCGGCACCGACGCGGCCACCTATTCGCGCGATCGCCCCGGCATGAGCGCGTTCGTGATCGAAGACGGCGTCGTCTATCACACGTATTCGACCTATGCGCGCGGCGTGGACGGGCTGTGGGGCATGTATCAGTGGCTCGATCGCGCGCCGAAGGGGCGCAACGAGACGGGCATCTGGTGGCGCCGTCACGACGAGTACGAGCGGTGATGAACGCGCTCGCACGGGCCGTCCGCGCGGGCGGCAAACCGGCAGCCCCACGGCGCGCAAGCGTTTCCGGGCTGGCGTTTGCCGGCATCTGCATGGTGCTGTTCGCCGCGAGCGTCGCGGCGACACTCGCGCAAAGCCTGTCGATGTCGGCAATGGGCGAGCTGCCGATGCCCGGCGGCTGGTCGATGTCGATGCTCTGGATGCCGACCTGCGGGCGAAGCTGGGCGCGCGTGGCGCTATCGTTTGCCGGCATGTGGATCGTGATGATGGCGGCGATGATGCTGCCGTCGCTCACGCAGATGCTGGCGCGCTATCGCGACGCGGTCGGCTCGCAAGTGCACTCGACGCAACTCGCGTTGCTGACGTTGCGGGTTGCGCTCGGGTATTGGGTCGTATGGATCGCGGGCGGCGTCGCGGTCTTCGCGCTGGGCGCCGCGCTCACGACGTTCGAGTTGCGATCGCAAGCGCTTGCGCGCGCGGTTCCGCTCGCGGCCGGTGTGGTCGTGCTGCTGGCCGGCGCGCTTCAGTTGAGCGCGTGGAAAGCGCGTCACCTTGCCTGCTGCCGGGCAACGCCGCGCGTCGCCGCAAACGCCGCCGCCGCGTGGCGACACGGCGTGCGCATCGGCATCCACTGTGGCTGCTGCTGCGCGGGATTGACGGCGATGTTGCTGGTCGTCGGCATGATGGACCTGCGGATGATGGCCGTCGTGACGGCCGCGATCACCGCCGAGCGGTTTTCACCGAACGGCGCGCGCATTGCCCGGATGGTCGGCGCCGCGGCCCTTGGCGGCGGTTTGCTGCTGATCGTTCAGGCCTGCTTCTCTGCGGCCGGATGATCCACGTGCACCCTATGCAACGTCGCCGGCAGCATCGCCGATCGCTGCCAAAAACAACACGTCACGCGCGGCCTATCTCAATATTGTTTTAGTTTCAGAAACAGTGATTTCGTTAATTAGGTATTTACCCTAGTTCTCGTGCCCCCTAGACTGTCATCACTGCTGCAGACAAACGAATTCGCAGCCAAACAAGACAAAATCTGGAGGTAGTAATCATGAAATCGCTCATTCAAGCCGTCGTTATCGCTGCTACCCTTGCCGCTCCGGTTGCTGTTTTCGCCCAACAATCGAACCAGCCGTTGACCCGCGCGCAAGTGCGCGCAGAGCTGATCCAGGTGGAAAAGGCCGGTTACAACCCGGCGCGTTCGAACCCGAATGAATATCCGGGCAACATCCAGGCTGCCGAAGCTCGCATCGCGGCGCAAAACAGCGCAGTCGGCGGTGTCACCAGCGGTTCGTCGCAAGAAGGTCACGCAGCTGAATAAGCTGTCGGGTTAGTTGGTAGTTAGAAGTGGGTTGGAAAGTAGCAAGAAGTTGCTGTTGTTGTAGCTGTACCTGCTGGGGCACTCCTGCCGTAGTGCTTCAGCAGCTTCCCCTTCTGGCCTGCCACCGCGGTTGATTGCGATGGCGGGCCAGTTCCGTTTACGGCGTCACCTGATCAAACCGCGCCCGCGTTGATATACGCGGTCTTCACCGTCGTATAGAACTCGCGTGCGTAGCTGCCCTGCTCGCGCGGACCGTAGCTCGAACCCTTGCGGCCGCCGAACGGCACGTGATAATCGACGCCCGCCGTCGCGGTGTTGACCATCACCATGCCGGCCTGCGCATGACGGCGGAAATGGCTCGCGTAATTCAGCGACGTCGTGCAGATACCGGCCGACAAACCGAACTCAGTATCGTTGGCGACCGCGAGCGCCTCGTGGTAATCCTTGACCTTGATCACCGAGGCCACCGGGCCGAACACTTCTTCGCGATTGATACGCATGGCCGGCGTCGTGTCCGTGACCAATGCCGGCGCGAGGAAGTAACCCTGTGTCGCGCCCTCGACGCGCTCGCCGCCGAACACCGTGCCGCCTTCTTCCCGCGCAATCGCGAGATAACGCTCGTCCTGCTGCAACTGCTTGTCGTCAACGACCGGGCCGATGTGCGTGCCGTCCGCGAGCGCATCGCCGATCTTCAGCGCCCGCATGCGCGCCTTCATCCCGTCGATGAAGCGGTCGTAAATCCCTTCGGTCACGATCAGCCGGCTCGACGCCGTACAACGCTGGCCCGTCGAATAGAACGCACCGTTGAGGCACGCTTCGATCGCGACGTCGAGGTCGGCGTCGTCGAGCACGACCATCGGGTTCTTGCCGCCCATCTCCAGCTGAAACTTCTTGCCCGACGCAAAGCATTTCGCGCCGATCGCGCGGCCAGTCGAGACCGATCCGGTGAAGCTCACCGCGTCGACGTCCGGCGAATTCACCAGCGCCTCGCCGACCACCGAACCGCGTCCCATCACGAGATTGATGACGCCCGCCGGCGCGCCCGCGTCGGCGATGATCTTGACCAGCTCCCACGTACTCGCCGGCACCAGATCGGCCGGCTTGATCACGACCGTGTTGCCGTACGCGAGTGCCGGCGCGATCTTCCACGCCGGAATCGCGATCGGGAAATTCCACGGCGTAATCAGGCCGACCACGCCAATCGGCTCGCGCGTCATTTCGACGGTCATGCCCGGCCGCACCGACGGCACGCTTTCGCCACCAAGCCGCAGTGCTTCACCGGCGAAGAACTTGAAGATCTGCCCGGCGCGGCCGACTTCGCCGATCGCCTCCGGCAGCGTCTTGCCCTCTTCACGCGCGAGCAGCCGGCCAAGCTCGGCCTTGCGCGCGAGGATCGTGGTGGCCGCCTGGTCGAGCACGTCGAAACGCTGTTGCGGTGTCGACAACGACCACTGCGCGAACGCTTTACGCGCCGCGCTGATCGCGCGTTGCGTCTGCTCGGCATCGGCCTGTGCGAATTCGCCGACCACGTCGTCGAGATTCGAAGGATTGACGTTGCGGGAGACGCTTGCGCCGTCCACCCACTGTCCGTCGATGTAGTTTGCAAACTGGCTCATGTGCTGTTTCTCCAATCAAATTTCATCGCGGTCGATACGAGGCGGCCACACCACCACTGTTACCCAGCAACCAGCAGACCACGCGCGGCGAGGTTGCGGTACAGCGCGCGCACGCCGAACGTCCACGGTTCGATTTCAGTGGACAGACGCACGGTGTTGGTCAGCGCGCCGAGCTGCGGCGTCGAGATCGTCACGCGGTCGCCGAGATGGTGCGTGAAGCCGCCGCCGGGTGCGTCGCGATCTTTGATCGGCGAGAACATCGTGCCGAGGAACAGCATGAAGCCGTCCGGGTACTGATGATGCCGGCCGCAGGTTTGCGCGACGAGGTCGGCCGGGTCGCGGCTGATCTCGCTCATGTGACTGACGCCGTCGAGCACGAAGTCGTCGTCGGCGCCTTCGACGCGCAGCGCCACGCTCGCGCTACGCACCGAATCGAGCGAGAACGTATCGTCGAACAGCCGCACGAACGGGCCGATCGCGCACGAGCCGTTGTTGTCCTTGCACTTGCCGAGCAGCAGCGCCGAGCGGCCTTCGATATCGCGCAGATTCACGTCGTTGCCGAGCGTCGCGCCGACGATGCCGCCGCGGCTATTCACCGCGAGCACGATCTCCGGCTCCGGGTTGTTCCACACCGACGCGGCGAGCAGGCCGACGTCCGCGCCGAAGCCGACCGCCGACATCGGCTGCGACTTCGAAAATACTTCGGCGTCCGGGCCAATGCCGACTTCCATGTATTGCGACCACGCATCGCGCCGTTCGAGTTCCGCCTTCAGCTTCATCGCCTCTTCCGAGCCCGGCTTGATCTTCGACAGATCGGTGCCGATCGTCGATGCGATCGTCTCGCGTACTTCCTTCGCCTTCGCCGGATCGCCGCCCGCCTGTTCCTCGATCACACGCTCGATCAGGCTCACCGCGAACGTGACGCCGCAGGCCTTGATCGCCTGCACGTCGCACGGCGCGAGCAGACGCACAGCCGGCGCCGCCGCCGCAACCGACGCCGGCAGGTTCGCTTCGATCAGTTGCGCAACCGACCCGAGCGACACGCCCGGCGCGGTGCGCGCGAGCTGCGCGGCATCGTCGCGTTCGAACAGGTCGGCGGTGGTCGGCACGCTCGCGGTGATGTCGAACACTTCGCCGTTGCGCACGGCGACCACGCACGGCCCCTCGTGCTGCTCGGTCTTGCGCCACACGCGGCCGACGAGCAGCGCGCGGTCGAGGTCGTCCGGAAGGAAACTGGATGGAGAAGTTGCGGACATGGAGATGGCTCTCTGGGGAAGTTAGGGAAACGGGAAAGGCCGGGCTTCGCGTCGAGTATCACCACTCGCGAAACCCGGCCTTGCTTTCTGCGTATCAGTGCAAATCAGCGCATATCAGTGCGAATGCCGTGGATTGCCGCGCTCGGCAATCACCTTCAGATAAAGCGTCGCCGGTTCGAGACAGCCACCGGTCGAAAGCTGCCCAACCGTCTTGCGATACAGCTCCTGCCATGGCGTTTGCGCAGGCGGAATCTCGAAGTGCACGGTCTCGCGGCGCCGTTCGAGTTCCGCTTCATCGACCAGCACGTTGACGCTGCGCGCATTCAGATCGACCCGAATGCGGTCGTTCGTGCGCAGCAATGCGAGGCCACCACCCACCGCCGCTTCCGGCGACATGTTCAGAATCGACGGACTCGCGGACGTGCCGCTCTGGCGGCCGTCACCGAGCGTCGGCAGCGACGTGATGCCCTGGCGCACCAATGCCGCGGGCGGCGCCATGTTGACGACCTCGGCGCTGCCCGGATAGCCGACCGTGCCGGTGCCGCGAATCACCAGAATGCAATGCTCGTCGATTTCGAGCGACGGATCGTTGATGCGCGCGTGATAGTCCTCCGGACCATCGAACACGATCGCGCGTGCCTCGAAGGTGTTTTCCGCGCCGGGCTCGCTCAGGTAGGTCTTGCGGAATGCTTCGCCGACCACCGACATCTTCATGATCGCGCTATCGAAGAAGTTGCCCGACAGCACCATGAAACCGGCGCCGTGCTTGAGCGGATCGTCGGTCGTCTTGATCACTTCGCGATCCGGCTTGGGTGCATCGGCTGCGATTTCGCCCATCGTGCGGCCCGACACGGTCAAGCATTGCTCATGCACGAGACCGCCTTTCGCCAGTTCGCGCATCACCGCCGGCACGCCGCCCGCGCGGTGAAAACTCTCGCCGAGATATTCGCCCGCCGGCATGCAGTTGACGATCAGCGGCACCGCTTCGCCGACGCGCTGCCAGTCGGCGAGACTCAACTCGACGCCCATATGCCGCGCAATCGCAATCAGATGCGGCGGGCAATTGGTCGATGCGCCGAGCGCCGACGCGACGACGATCGCGTTTTCAAACGCTTCCTTCGTCATGATCTTCGACGGCCGCACATCCTCGCGCACCAGATCGACGATGCGCTTACCGGTCGCGTACGCCATCTGGCCGCGCTCGCGATAGGCCGCAGGAATGCTCGCGCAGCCGGGCAGCGACATGCCGAGCGCTTCGGCGAGGCTGTTCATCGACAGCGCGGTACCCATCGTGTTGCAGTGGCCGATCGACGGCGACGACGCCGTAGTCAGCTCCATGAAACCTTCGTAGTCGATCTCGCCGGCCGCGAGCAGATTGCGTGCATGCCAGATCACCGTGCCCGAGCCGACTCGCTTGCCGTCGTGCCAGCCGTCCAGCATCGGACCGCCGGACAGCACGATCGCCGGCATATCGACGGTGGCCGCGGCCATCAGGCAGGCGGGCGTGGTCTTGTCGCAGCCGGTGGTCAGCACCACGCCGTCGAGCGGAAAGCCGTGCAGAATTTCGACGAGCCCGAGATAGGCTAGATTGCGGTCGAGCGCGGCGGTCGGCCGACGGCTCTGTTCGGCGAGCGGATGAACCGGAAACTCCATCGGAATACCACCCGCATCGCGAATACCGGCCTTGGTGCGCGCCGCGAGTTCGATGTGATGCCGGTTGCAGGGCGCGAGGTCGCTGCCCGTCTGCGCGATGCCGATGATCGGCCGGCCCGACTGCAGCTCTTCGCGCGTCAGACCGTAGTTCATGAAACGCTCGACGTACAGCGCCGTCATATCCGCGTGCGATGGATCGTCGAACCATTCCTGGCTGCGCAGCCGGCGCGGGGTGGATGCTGACATGATGCTTATCTCTCCGTCGTGGTGAGGGTTTCGTTGGCGTGCCCGGCGTGCTTGCTGGTGTCCTGCTTTGCATGCGCGGTCTCTGCACCGGGCGTCGCGGCGTCAGTCGACACGCTGCGCGTCAGCATCGAGCGCGGCACCAGCAGGATCAGCACGCAACTGACCAGCAGACACGCACCGAGTGCGTACGTACCGTTGTTGATGTCGCCGGTCAGATTTTTCGCCACCGCGGTAATCATCGAACCGGTGAAGCCGGACAGATTGCCGATCGCGTTGATCATCGCGATACCGGCCGCGGCCGCGGCGCCGGACAGCAGTTGTCCGGGGAACGTCCAGTAAATCGGCATCAATGCAAGGATGCCGGCGGTCGCGATCGTCAGAAACGTGATCGCCAATACCACATGATGCGCCAATGCCGCGCTCATGATCAGGCCGATTCCGCCAATCAACGCAGGAATCGCCGCGTGCAGGCGCCGCTCGCCGGTTTTCTTCGAATGCGCGGCGTTCGCGAGCGTCGCGATGATGGCGACGCCGTAAGGAATCGCGGTCAACAGGCCGATATGCAGCGGGTCCTGCACGCCGGTCGCCTTGATGATCGACGGCAGCCAGAACGCGAGGCCGTAGAAGCCGGTGTTGAAGGTGAGCAGGATCGCGACCAGCAGCCATACGCGCGGATCACGCACGGCCGAGGCGAAACGCCTTGTCTTTTGCACGCTTTCACGCTGCAGGTTGGACGCGAGCAGGTTCTTCTCCTGCGGCGTAAGCCAGCGCGCCTTTTCGATGCCGTCATCGAGCGAAAAGTACACGACGAATGCGGTCAACAGCGACGGCACGCCTTCGATCAACAGCATCCACTGCCAGCCCTGGTAGCCGAACAGACCGGATGTATGGTCCATCAGCCAGCCCGACACGACGCCGCCGAGCATCAGGCTGACCGGCATCGCGATCAGAAAACCCGACATCACCCGGCTTTGCCGCTGCGCGGGAAACCAGTAGTTCAGATACAGAATCACGCCGGGGAAAAAGCCCGCTTCGCAGATACCGAGCAGGAAGCGCAGCAGGTAGAACATCGTCGCGGTCTCGACGTGCGCAACGCGCGCGAGCGGTTCGACGAACGCGAGCGCCATCGAAACGAGCCCCCACGTAAACATGATCCGCGCGATCCAGAAGCGTGCGCCATAGCGATGCAGGAACACGTTACTGGGCACTTCGAAGATGAAATAGCCCCAGAAAAACACGCTCGCGCCGATTGCGTACATCGTGTCGGACAGGCCGAGATCGTCGAGCATCTGCAACTTTGCAAAGCCCACGTTCACGCGATCCAGATAGGCGACCACATAGCACAGCAGCAGTATCGGCAGCAGCCGGCGCACGACCTTGCGGTAGGTCTGGTCTTCGAACTCGTTGGACCGCGCGGTGGTTGTGGCGGTGGTCGTTTTTGCGGACGGTACAGCGGTCATTCGTATCTCCATCGGCGTATTTTTTCGTGGGAAATGCCGTTGCGCGCCGATGCGCCTCCACGCGCGCCGACGAACTTCGCCGATACAAGTTACCGGTAACATTTCTGGCTGTGGATGTTACGCGCGGCTTACCGCCGGAACAACCAAGGGATATCCCTGGGATGGGGAGCCGTGGGTACGGAAAGCACAAAACTCTAGCTTTCGAGTTAGCTGCTTCCCTTTTTGTAGCCTAGCGACGTTAGGCAGCCCCTGCGCATCGAATTGGTGCGCAGCTTTCAATCGCTGTGGGAGTTCGCGCCGGGCACTATCCGGCCTGATCGAAACCGGGCGCGCGCGGTGCCGCACCGGCCGGCGTGAAACGCGCGAACAGGCGCTGCAGATCGCCGGGGAACCACAGCCGCACGCTGGTGATTGGCGCTTCCATGCGCCACGTTTTCCGGTCGACGACGAGACACGCGCTGCCCGTCTCGATCTGGAGCAATGTCGCGATGTCGTCGGGTGCGTTGAGCGCAGTGATCTGATTCTCGGCAACGTGCCACGGGATATGCCGCAGCAACCAGCCCCCGGGAGGCACGACCGAAAAATCGACCTGCTCCGCGGCCGGCACTTCGTCGAGCACGATCCGCCGGTCTTCGAGTGCGGCGGGCCGTGCATCCGCGTAATGCAGGCATGTCACAGCGAGCACCGTGGCACGGGCATCGAGTCGCATCAGTTCCCGGTCCTGTTTAGTGGCGCGGCGCCTGCGCTTCGCGAGCAGTTCGTAGCGATATTGCTGTCCGCGCGCGACGATTTCGGCTTCGATATCCGGAATCGCGATAACCGCGGATTGTGCGGCCGGCCGGCGCACGAAGCTGCCGACGCGGCGGCGCCGCTCGATCAGGCCCGCCTGTGTCAGCGCGAATAACGCCTTGTTGACCGTCATCCGCGCGCAGTCATATTCGACCATCAACTCATGTTCGAAAGGAATACGATAGCCAGGTCCCCATTCGCCAGACAGGATGCGCTGCTCGATGTTGGCCCGTATGCGCTGGTGTAGGGATACCTCGCTCTTCATTCCAGTTGGCTCCAACGTCCATTTGAATGAGCTCTGTATTCACGGTCACATTATCGCCATCATTGCATCGCTGAACGTAATGTCTATACATAAGTAATACTCCCAATGGCCGCTGGATTTTGCGCTTCCTATGCTACTTGACGTAACCGCAGCGCCACGATTGAAACCGCTTAGTTCAATTCAGGAAGTTGTCCAGAGGCAACCGAAGGAGGAGACCAGTATGCCGAATAATCGTTGTCGCCAGCGCACGGCCTCGATGCTTGTTGCGCTCGCCGCATGCACGGCATTCGCGTGCGCCGCATTGCCTGCCAATGCGCAGACGTATGGCAATTGTGCCGTGACCGGCAAGAAAGGCTCGATGCCGCTCAAGCCGGCGATTCCCGGCCAGCTGACCGTGGAAGTCTCGCTACCCGCGCCAGGCTGGTGGAACGGCGACACACCGGAATCGATGAAAGACGGCTACGAATACTGCATGGCTGCCAACATCGCATGGCGTGCGGGTCTCGACAAGGTCGTCGTGCGCAACGTGTCGTGGGATGCGCTGATTGCCGGCCAGACCAAGGACTACGACCTGGCGTTATCCGAAGCATCGATCACGCCGGAACGCGCCAAGGTGGTCGACTTCTCGACGCCCTATTTCGATTCCGACATCGGCGCGCTGGTCAAGACCTCGAACCCGGTTACCGCCAGCAATATCCGCACGATGCGGATCGGCGTGCATCAGGGCACGACGGGAGAGACTTTCGCCTCCAACGTGCTGAAGCCGTCGACACCGGTCAAGGTATTCCCCGACACGTCCGGCATGTTCACCGCACTTGCCGCCAATCAGATCGACGTCGTGCTGACCGACACCGCCTATTCGCTTGGCCAGGCCGCCAATTCGCATGGCACGATGAAAGTGGTCGGCCAATATTCGACCGGCGAGAAATACGGTGCGATCTATCCTAAAGGTTCATCTAACGAAGCGAACCTCAACAAGATCATCCAGGCGATGACGGATGACGGTACGCTGAAGATGCTGGCCCAGAAATATCTCGCGGCCGCGTGGGGCCAGGATCCGACGAAAGTCCCCTATTTCAAGCCATAAAGGACACATCGCCGCATGCAACAAGTGCAACCCCTCGCGCTTGAAGCCGCAGGTGAAGAGCGATTCTGGCATTTCCGCGCCCCGCCGAAGGACTCTACGCGAGGCGCGGGGGTCACGCTCGTCTTCGCACTTGCCGTCGCGGCGTGCAGCTGGCGCACGCTGATCGACCTGCAGGCGACGCTCGCGTCAGTCGACGTCAAAAGCGCCGGCATCAACGCGCTGCTAGTAGTGCTCGGCATCATTGCGCTTTATCCGGCCGTGCCCGGCATACGTGGCCTGCTCCTCGCACGTCAGTCGCGCCGCGACGTTGCCGCCGGCAATCTCGGTGCCGCACGCACCGCCGCTTCGGCGTCGCGCAATCAACGTTGGGTGTCGATCGGCCTCGCGCTGTCGCTGCTGGTCGTGGTCGGTTTGATCCAGTTTCTGATTGCCAACGATCTGGCTGTTAGCCGCACGTTCTTCCTGGTGCCGCTGATGTCGGAGACGTTCCCGCTGGTCGGCAAGGCATTCCTGATCAACATCCGTATCTTCATGGTCGCCGAAGTGCTGGCGCTCATCGTCGGACTCATCGCGGCGATCGCGCGCATTGCGCCGGATTCCGCCTGGCGACCGATCCGCGTGCTGGCCGTCACGTATATCGACGTGTTCCGCGGTCTGCCCGCGATCATCACGATCTATCTGGTCGGTTTCGGCATTTCGCTGACGGGACTGCCGGTGCTGAAGGACCTGTCGCCGGAGTCTTTCGCGATCATCGCGCTGACGCTGACGTCGAGCGCGTATGTCGCCGAAATCTATCGCGCCGGCATCGAGAGCATTCACTGGAGCCAGACCGCGGCCGCGCGCTCGCTCGGTCTGTCGTATCTGCAGACGCTGCGCTTTATCGTCGTACCGCAAGCGGTGCGCCGCATGATTCCGCCGCTGCTGAGCCAGTTCATCAGCCTGCAGAAAGACACCGCGCTCGTCAACGTGATCGGCTCGATGGACGCGTTCAATCAGGCAAAGATCATCGCGAGCAACCATTTCAACCTGTCGACCGTGACGACGGTGGCGGTGATCTTCATCGCGATCACGATTCCGCAAGCGCGTTTCGTCGATCGGCTGATCGAACGCCGCCGTCTTGCGGCTGGAACCTGACAAACGTATGCCGCCGATATCGGTCTCGACAACACGGCGGAACGGCCCGGTACTGGAGTCGAATGATGCAAATTAAACCGCTTATCGGCGCGCTGGGCGCCGAACTGCTCGACATCGACATATCGGCGCCGCTGCCGCCCGACACGCTCGCCGCGGTACGCCGCGCGCTGTTCGACTATCAGGTGATCGTGTTTCGCGACCAGAAGCTCACGCTCGATCAGCACAAACAGTTCGCGCGGCAATTCGGACCGTTGCACGTGCATCCATACATCCTCGCGAAACCGCTCGACGGCCATCCCGAGGTGCTGCGCGTGGTCAAGGAAAAGGACGATCGCCGCGTGTTCGGCGAGAAGTGGCATTCGGACGTGACGTTTCTCGAACGGCCCGTGTTGGGTTCCGTTCTCTACGCGATCGAGACGCCGAGCAAGGGCGGCGACACGCTGTTCGCGAACATGTATATGGCGTACGAGACGCTGTCCGACGGCATGAAAGCGATGCTCGAGCCGCTGACCGCGATCCACGAAACACCCGTGCCGGAAGTCGATCCGGCGACGGGCCGGCCGCTCGAACCGATGCGGCTCGTCAACAAACGCGGCGAGCATCCAGTGTTGTTCACGCATCCGGAGACCGGCCGCAAACTGCTGTATCTGAATACGACTTACGTGACGCACTTCAAGGGCATGACGCCGGAAGAAAGCCGTCCGCTGATCGATTATCTATGCGAGCACGCAACGCAAGCCGCGTTCACGTGCCGGGTGCGCTGGGCACCCGGCACCGTCACGTTCTGGGACAACCGCAGCACGCAGCATCTGCCGATCAACGACTATCACGGTGAACGGCGCGAGATGCATCGCGTGACGATCGAGACGTAGCGGCTGGAACGTCGGGGGCGTGAAGCGTCATGCGTTGAGATCGATTCGGGGCGCAGCGGCCTTCGGCGCAGAGTGAAATCGACCGAAGGACTAAGGCAAAATAGTCAAGGAAGTTATGCGCGGCCGGCGGCATCGCGTCGCTTGCGTTGCGCCAATCGGACGCTTGGAGATGCGCTATGAAAAAGCTGACGAAAAACTGCTCGACGCTTGCTGCGTTGGCGCTTCTGCTGACCGGATATGCCGCTGCCGGCACGCCACATAGCGGGCCACATCTGACCCAAACCGAGTGCCGTGATCTGGCCGAAACTAAAAGCAACGCGCCTCGGACGAAGTCACAACGCCGAAGCGAGCTTTCGGCTCTGAGCAAAGCGGGCTACAACCCGTCACCCTGGCACGACGACCCGGACTACCCAGAGGATTTACACGCGGCGCAGCGCCAGGTCGACCATTGGTTCGAAACGGAGTGCAAGTAGTCTCAAACCCCGACGAGAAGCCCGCGAAGCAACTACGGTTCTCTCGGACTTAGGTAGCCCGTTTTTGAACAGTCTGAGAACGCTCGACTAAAGCCGCCGTCCCCCGCCGGGGGACGGCGCACATCAAACAATCCCGAAGAAACGACCGTCAGGCGCTCTTTTCCGCCGCATCCGGAAACGGCAAGCTATGAATCCGCTTGCCCGTGGCTGCGAAAATCGCGTTCGCGACCGCCGGCCCGACCGGCGCGACCCCCGGCTCGCCGACACCGGTAGGCGCTTCGCCGGACTGCACGATATGCACTTCGACCTTTGGCATTTCGGCAATCCGCAGCACCTGGTAGCTGTCGAAGTTGTTCTGCTCGACCTTGCCGTCCTTCAGCGTGATCGCGCTGTGCAACGCCGCGCCGAGACCGAAGCCGATGCCGCCTTCCATCTGCGCGGCGATCACGTCGGGGTTGATCGGTGTGCCGCAATCCACCGCACAAACGACGCGTTCCACTTTCACGTTACCGTCCTTGTCGACGGACACTTCCGCGACCTGCGCGACGAACGTCTTGAACGCCTCGGCCACCGCGATGCCGCGCCCGCGGCCTGGCGGCAACGGTTTGGCCGGATCCCAGCCCGCTTTCTCCGCGGCGAGTTCGAGCACGGCGCGCATGCGCGGTTCGTGGGCGAGCAGATCGCGGCGGAAGACGAACGGATCCTTGCCCGCGGCGTGCGCGGCTTCGTCGATGAATGCCTCGACCGCGAATGCCGTGTGCGAGCTGCCCACTACCCGCCACCACAACACAGGCACGCCGGTCTGCGTGGTCGTCAGTTCGACCGAGATGTTCGGAATCGCATAGGCCACGTTAGCAGCCCCCTCGACGGACGTCCCATCGATGCCGTTTTTGACCATCACGCTGGCGAACGGTGTGCCCGCAAGGATCGACTGACCGACGATGTGATGTCGCCAGGCAACGAGCTTGCCGTCGGCGCTCAGACCCGCGTCGAGCTTGTGGAAATACATCGGCCGATAGAGGCCGCCGTGGATATCGTCCTCGCGTGTCCACTGCAGCTTGACCGGTGTGCCGTTCGCACCCAGCGCCTTCGCGATCGACACGGCCTCGACGATATAGTCCGACTGCGTATTCGCGCGCCGCCCGAAGCTGCCGCCCGCATACAGCGTGTGAATCTTCACCTGCTGCGGATCGAGCCCGGCCGTGTGCGCGGCGTTGCCCTGATCGACCGTCTGGAACTGGTCGCCCGCCCAGATCTCGCAGCTGTCAGCCGTGAGCTTGACGACGGCGTCGAGCGGCTCCATCGGCGCATGAGCGAGATACGGGAACGCGTAAGTAGCGGAAACCTTTTTCGCCGCCCCCGCGAGCGCCTGTGCCGCATCGCCTTCCTTGCGGGCAGATGCACCGGACTGCTCGGCGAGTTGCCGGTACTCGGTCATGATCGCGTCGGAGCTGCGCTTTTCGGCCTTCGAATCGTCCCATTCGACCTTCAGCGCATCGCGACCCTGCTTCGCCGCCCAGAAGCCTTTCGCGACCACCGCGACACCGCCCGGTACCTGCACGACCGAGACGACGCCCGGCACGGCTTTCGCGGCCGACGCATCGAATGACTTGACGGTCGCACCGAAGAGCGGCGGACGCTGCAGCAGCGCGACCAGCATGCCCGGAAAAGTCACGTCGAGCGTGAACTGCGCTGTGCCGTTGGTTTTCGGCGGCACGTCGACACGCGGCAACGGATGGCCGATCAAACGAAAATCTTTCGGCGATTTGAGTGCGACCTTATCCGGCACCGGCAAGCGGGCGGCGGCCGACGCGAGCGAGCCGTAGGTCGCGGTCCGGTTCGTGGCCGCGTGATGAACGCTGCCGTCACGCGTCGTCAGTTCGGACGCCGGCACCTTCCACTGCGTAGCGGCGGCCGAGACCAGCATCGCGCGCGCTTTCGCGCCGGCATCGCGCAATTGCATCCACGAGTTGGCCATCGCCGAACTGCCGCCCGTGCCCTGAATCGTGCCGAACGCGAGATTCGCGTAGCGCTTCGCATCGGCGGGCGCGCTTTCGACACGCACGTCCTGCCAGTTCGCATCCAGCTCTTCCGCGACGATCGTCGCGATGCCGGTGTACGCGCCCTGGCCCATCTCGACATGCTTGGCGATGACCGTGACGCTGTTGTCGGGTGCGACGCGCAGGAATGCATTGGGTGCGAATGTCGCCTCGGGCATCGTCGCAGCAAGCGCGCGGCGCTCGCTGCCCGCCCACTCGAAGCCGACGATGAGCCCGACTGCCGCGATGGAGCCGGCTGCTTTCAGAAAGGTCCGGCGGGATGGGCGTACCGCATCCGTAAGATCGAGATCGGTCGTCATGGTCAGGCCTTCAGCGTGGCGGCGGCTTCGTGGATGGCTGCGCGAATGCGGACATAGGTCGCACAGCGGCAGAGATTGCCGTTCATTGCCGCGTCGATGTCGGCGTCGGTGGGCGTGGCGTTGTGTTCGAGCAAGGCCGTCGCGGACATGATCTGTCCGGACTGACAGTAGCCGCACTGCGGGACCTGCAGTTTGACCCACGCGGCCTGAACCGCTTTGGCGGGCCGGCTTTCGATGCCTTCGATGGTCGTGATGCGCTTGCCCGCGATGGCAGCGAGCGGCAGCACGCACGAACGGGTGGCTTCGCCTTCCAGATGAACCGTGCAGGCGCCGCATTGGGCCATGCCGCAGCCGAACTTCGTGCCGTGCAGGCCGGCGTTCTCGCGGATCGCCCAGAGCAGCGGCGTAGTAGGATCGGCATCGAGCGTAATGTTCTTGCCGTTGAGGACAAACGATGTGGACATGGAACCTCTCCGTGGGGAAAGCCCGAACTTGGCGCCGGGTGTACGCGGCAGTGTGACCGACCGCCTGCCGTTGCGCTTACACAATCCTGCAAAATTATTGAACAATCCTGCAAATCGAACAGGCCAGCGGTGGCTACCCGGTAGCGGCTGGGTATGCTCGATTCCGTCAACGGGGTTCAATGCATATGAAAGCGAATTCTTCCAGGCTCGATCCTTCGGCGTCGCGCGAAACGGCACGCCGCGAACTCGCCGCGCTCATCAGCCGCTTTGCGCCGGGGGACGGCGCGCATCAGACGGCGATTCCTTCGCTGAGCTTCTACCGGTACGCGGCCCCCACGGATCTCGGCTGCGGCGTGACGAGCCCCGCGTTCGTGTTCGCGGCGCAAGGCGCCAAGCGGGTCGTGGTCGCGGGGCAGGCGTACGAGTACGACCATCAGCATTGTCTCGTGACGTCCGTCGACTTGCCGGTGATGTCGCGGGTGACACGGGCGTCGCCCGACGCGCCTTACCTCTGTGTGAAATTCACGCTCGATCCGCAGCGCATCGTCGAACTGGCGACGCAAATGCATCTGCCGGAACCGGATACCGTGTCGGCGGGCGAAGGCATCGCCGTAGGCTTGCTGTCGGCACCGGTTTTCGATACGGCGCTGCGGCTCGTGCGATTGCTCGATACTCCAGATGACATTCCCGTTCTCGCGCCCCTCATCGAGAAGGAATTGCTCTACCGGCTGATGACGGGCGAACAGGGAAAGCGACTGCGGCAGATCGCCGTCAACGGGAGCCAGACATACCGGATCGCGCGGGCAATCGAGTGGATCCAGAATCACTACACCGAGCTGTTGCGGGTGGAATTGCTGGCGCAGCAGGTAAATATGAGCGTGTCGTCGCTCCATCATCATTTCAAGACCGTCACGACGCTGAGTCCGCTGCAGTATCAGAAGCAACTGCGGCTGCACGAGGCTCGCAAATTGTTGCTCGGGCAGCACGGTGATGTCGGGTCGGTGGCGATCAGGGTTGGGTATGACAGCCCGTCGCAGTTCAGCCGCGAATATAGCCGGCTGTTTGGAGCGCCACCGCTTCGCGACGTCGTGCAGCTAAGGCGCCGGAACGCGGTGGGGTTTGAAGAGTAGCGCGGTGCGATATCTACGGCTTGACGAACCTCAACGTCATGCGATCCGATTCGCCGATCGCGGCATAACGCGCGCGGTCCGCATCGCCACCTGCGTAGGTCGGCGGCAATGACCACACGCCGTGCGGATAATCCTTCGTGTCGCGCGGGTTCGCATTGATTTCGCTGCGCGCCGCCAAGACGAAACCGGCCGCCTGCGCATGCGCGATCACGAACGCTTCGGTCACATAGCCGCTATCGATCATCTGCTGCACGGTCGTGCCCGGCCGCGCCCGATGCTCTTCGACGCCGAGTTCGCCACCGGGTTTCAGCGCGCGATAGAACCCGCGCAGATTCTCGTCGAGCTGGCCGTCCTTGATCCAGTTATGGATGTTGCGAAAGGTCAGCACGCGGTCGAAGCGCTCGTTGGCATCGAAGCCGGTGAATTCGCCTGCGCGCAGTGTGCCAACCACGACGTTTCCATAGAACGCAGGCGCGCCGGCGAGCTTGTGCGCGAAAGCCGCATCGGCGGCGCGCTCGCCGGCATCCGGTTGCGCGGACACGCTGACGTATTGCGCCTCGTACAGGTGTCCGGCGTTGCGCAGATATGGCGCCAGGATATCGGTGTACCAGCCGCCACCGGGTGCAATCTCCAGCACAGTCTGCGTCGGAGCAAGCTGGAAGAACTGTAGCGTTTCCTTCGGATGACGATACACGTCACGCGCCTTCGCCCGTTCGCCGCGTTGTGCGCCGTCAACCGCGGCATCGAGCGACACCGCGCCGACCGGCACGGCCTGCGAATCAGCGGCAGGCGTGCGTGATTGCGTGGTACAGCCAGTCATCATCACCACGGCTGATGCCGTGACAATGCAAACGGTGCGTGATAGCGAATGTTTCTTCTGATAATGATTCGATTTCATGGGCAACGACACGAGTTGGGGATAGCACGCAAGATACGCGCTTTATTGCCATGCCGCACGATAGCGGATACGTTGCCCTCCCGCGACCGATGGTGACGACCGAATACGCGGCATGTAATCAGTGAAAAGCAAAGCACAAAAAAGCGTTTGTCACCGCATAGGCTAACGGCTTTTAATAGCTAACTCGTCGTCGTAAGGCACCGACAACATCCGAGCGCCGTTTCATGTGGCGCATCACCGCATTAACACGACTGTTCATCGAGACACGTCCGCTCGAAGCTTCAACCGGATCCAGACTGCAGATGTTCTGCGCTGGAGCGATTGCGCGTTGCCGAGTGGTGATTCAGCGACTCCTGACTGCAATAGCTCTTTTTTCACGGCTGAAACGGAAATGATATGGCCGAACTGACTTCTACCCGCAACAGCTATGTCGCTTCGCGATCGCCCAGCACGCGCATATCGAAAAACGTAGCGTACAGATGGCTATCCTGGACCATCCCGGCAATTGTCGTGCTGCTATGGGAAACCGCCGCGCGTTTCGGCCTGATCGCACCACAGGTGCTTCCGGCCCCGAGCCGCGTTTTCGAAACCGCCGTGACGCTGGCGAGAAACGGCGACCTCTTCGTTCATCTCGGCGTTTCACTGCTGCGTGCCGCGGCGGGCTTCGCGATCGGCGCAACGATCGGCCTCGCGCTGGGCATCGCCGTCGGCTTTTCGCCGCTTACGCAGGCACTCCTCGACCGTCCGATCCAGATGGTGCGCGCGATTCCGTTCCTTGCGATGTTGCCGCTCGTGATCGTCTGGTTCGGCGTGGGCGAAGTGGCGAAGATCTTTCTCGTCGCGCTCGCAGTCTTCTTCCCGATCTATGTCAACACGATGCTCGGTATCCGGCAGATCGATCCCAAGCTGATGGAGCTCGCCGCGGTGATCGGACTGAACCGCGGCGCGATCGTGCGTCGAATCATTGTTCCCGGCGCGATGCCGTCGATCCTCACAGGCGTGCGCTATGCACTCGCCCACGCGTGGCTTGCATTGGTCATCGCCGAAACGCTCGCGACGACTAAAGGCATCGGCTTTCTCGCCATGGATGCCCGCGAATTCCTCGACACCAATGTCATTGTGCTCACCATGATCATCTACGCAGTCATCGGCGTCGTCGCGGATGCTCTCGTGCGCGTGCTCGAAGCGCGCTTTCTGTCGTGGCACGCAAATTACGGCACCGGAGCGCGCAAATGACGCCAAGCCTCACTCTTTCCCACGATCAGGTTGCCCGAGCGCGCGACACCGAGCGTGTCGTCCCATCGACACTGGCCGTCTCGGCCCGTGGACTGCAACGACGCTATGGCAGCCGGATCGTCATCGACGCACTGGACCTCGACATTCATAAGGGTGAATTCGTCGCGCTGCTGGGTGAAAGCGGCTGCGGCAAGACCACGCTGCTGCGTGCGCTGGCGGGACTCGATCTCCCCGACGTGGGGACGATCGATGCGCCCGAACGGCCTTCAGTCGTGTTCCAGGAGCATCGCCTGTTGCCGTGGGCGACGTTGTGGGAAAACGTCGCGCTCGGCCACGAAAATGCCGTCGGCAGAACCGGTGCGGCGCGTGCGCTCGCCGAGGTCGGACTCGCCGGCCGCGAGGACGACTGGCCACGCAATCTGTCGGGCGGTCAGGCCCAGCGCGTGGCGCTCGCCCGGGCGCTGGTGCGCGATCCCGTATTGCTGCTGCTCGACGAGCCGTTCGCAGCCCTCGACGCACTGACGCGCATCAGAATGCACGGACTCGTCAAGGAACTCGTCGCGCTCCATCGACCCGGCGTGCTGATCGTCACGCACGACGTCGACGAAGCGCTCACGCTCGCCGACAGGATTCTCGTCATGCGCGCGGGACGTATCGCGGCTTCATTCCGGCCCAAAAACCACCCGTCGCAAGCACTGCGGCCTACCCTGCTCGCGGAGCTGGGCGTTCGAACTCACTGACCGCTTTCCCCACAAACAGAAGGACCTGCAAGGATGAACGATTCTTCGCTGAGCCGCCGCCAATTATTGCGAGCGGCGGGCGGCCTGCTGGCCGGCGTCGCCGCCAATAGCCTCTTCCCGGCGCGAGCGGCCGAGACGCGCAAGCTCACGCGCAATACCGATACGGTGCGCATCGGCTGGGGATACGGCAGCCTGCCCGACATCGCCAAACAACGCGGCGCGTTCGAAAAAGACCTGGCTGCGAAAGGCATCAAGGTCGAATGGGTTGGCCCTTTTCCGAACCACGCGCCCTCGATTCAGGCCGTGGTAGGCGGCAGCGCGGACTTCGGCTTCTGGGGATCGACGACGCCCGCGCTGGCGGCAATGCTCGCCGGTTCGCCGATTGTGTTCAACGCGTTCGACGTCTATTCGCCCCGCTCGACGGCCATCATCGTGAAGAAGTCGAGCGGTATCAATTCGGTCGCGGATCTCGCGGGCCGTAAAGTCGCCGTCAATCGTTCCGGGCTCGGCGAGTTCCTGCTGATCGCGGCACTGGAGAAGAATCGCGTCGCTCGCGACAAGGTCGAGTTCGTCTATCTGAATCCGCCCGATGCCGCGCCGGCTTTCGCGCAAGGCAAGATCGACGCGTGGTCGATGTGGTCGCCGGGGGTCGATATCGCGCGCTTCTCGAACGACGCCAAGGACATTTTCAACGAAGGCCGCGATCTGGACTTCCTGATCGACTACAGTTCGCTCGTGACGCGCCGCAAATTCACCGAGGAGAACTCCGAACTGATCCGCGCGGTCATCGACGCATACAACGTCGAAGGCGCGTGGCAATCCACGCACGCCGACGAAGCCGAACGTCTGTCGCAGCGCGAAGCCAAATACCCGGACCAGGTGCGTGACTATCTGGCGAGCCTGCGGCGCGTGAATCAGTTCCATGAACCCGACGATGCCGCGTTCATTGCGCAGTTTCAGCGCGCGGCTGACTGGCTCGCGGAACGTAAGATCATCCACTCGCGCATCAAGGTGGCGGATTACAGCATCAAGGTCTGATTCGAGAAACGTCACCATCATGTCTGATAGCACGAACCTCGCGAGCGCCGGACCGACGCTCGTGTCACCGTTGTCCGCGCGCCTCGGCTTCGCGCGGATCATCGAGGATATTGCCGCGACAGCCACGCAGCGCGAACTGGCTCATCGCCCGCCACATGAAGAGATCGCGAAGCTCAAGGCGCACGGTTTCGGCGCGCTGCGTCTTCCCGCCGAAGCGGGAGGGCATGGCCTGTCGCTGCGCGAACTCTTCGTCGTCGCGCGCGATGTGGCCGCGGCGGATTCGAACATCGCCCATGTGTTTCGCAATCACTTATGGCAAGTCGAAGCCGCGCTCAGGCGGCGCGAACATCCGTTCCACGCGCGTGTGCTGGAACTCTGCGCACAAAAGAAAACCGTCGGGCTCAGCTTCGTCGAAACCGATGTGACAGCGGCCGGTGCGCGTCCCACCAGGGTGTTGAGCCGGCTCGAATGGGACGCGTCCCGCGAGGTCTACATCGGCTCGGGCAAGAAGGTCTACGCGACGGGGAACCTCTATAGCGACGCATTCATCGGCCTTGCTGTGGAGAGTCGCGCGAGCCGCACCGTGCAATACGTGCTGGACCGCGACACTGGCGTCAGCGACGGCGATGACTGGGATGGTTTCGGTCAGCGGCTGACCGCTTCCGGCACGGCGCACTTTCACGACGTGACGGTACCCGCCGCGCAGGTTTATCCCACCGATCCGCCGAGATCCGATGAGGCCCCGCCTTGGGGCTTCACGTTCCACCAGGTCTATCTGACCAACTGCATTGCCGGCATCGCACGGCGTATCGTGTTGGACGCGGTCGACGTGCTGCGTGCGCGGGGACGCAACTTCTACCACGGCGATGCCACGCATCCCACCGACGAACCCGTTCTGCAGTCACTGCTCGGCCGTATTCGTGCATACGCGGCGAGCGTCGAAGCGACCGCGGACCGCGCGGTCGAGGCCTTGCAGCGCGCGTGGGATACCTACGACACGCCCGACGAATACGAGACGACGCTCGCCGCCACGCTTGCGGCCGCCGAAGCCAAAGTCGTGATCGACGATCTCGCCCCGCAGATCGCGAGCTGGCTCATCGATCTCGGCTCGGGCTCGGCCGTCTCGCGCGGTGGCGCGCTTGACCGGCACTGGCGGAACATCAAGGTTATCGCTTCGCACAATCCGCGCCTCTACAAGGAGCGCCTGCTCGGACAAAACCTGCTGACCGGCCAACTGCCGCCCACTGGCGCGTTCTTCTGAGCGTATGCGCTAATGTGCGCTCACGCGATGCATCGCGGTGAGCGCACGTATGAACTCGATGCGCCGGGTGTTCAGTCCAGCAAACGACGAACGCGCGGCACCACTTCTTGCGCGAAGCTGCGCATGTCCGCTTCGAATGGCTGGAACTGCAGCATGAACAATTCGACGCCGGCCCGATGGAAATCGACGATGCGCCGCGCAACCGTGTCGTAATCGCCAACGAGCCCCGCGGCCGTGCCGCCGTTCGAGCCCACCCGTGGGGAACGCGCAAACGTCTGGTGCATGACTGCCCGTGGATCGATGTTGGCCTTTTGCCGCTCGCGCAGCGGCTTGTCGAGTTCGGCCAGTGCGAACAGATGCTCGAGATGCGCGTCTGCCTGCGCTTGCGTGTCCCGTGCAATCACGAAGGCCGACAGACCGAAGCGCAACGCTTCGCGTGCATCCGGTCGCGCGCGGGCCGAGACATCCGCAATCAGCGCGGAAACGTCATCGAGCGACTGGCCGTTGATGAACCAGACGTCGCCATGCGCCGCCACCAGTGCGCGCGCCGGCTCCGACTCGCCGCCGACATAGATGCGCGGACGCGCGCGAAACGGATCGGCGGGGCGCAGCTGGTAGTCGTCGATATGGAAGTTGTCGCCACGATGCGTGACGGCCTCGCCGCGCAGCAATGCATCGACAACCGTGATCCACTCGCGACCGTACGCATAGCGTTCGTCATGCTCGCCAAAGCCGAGACCGGCGCGTTCGAGTTCAGGACGATTCCACGCGTTCACGAGATTGATCGCAAACCGCCCGCCGCTGATGTGCTCGATCTGCTGCGCCATCTTTGCGAGCACGACCGGATGGTAAAGATAAGGCTTGATCGCGGTGATGATCTCGATGCGCGAGGTGAGCGCCGCAAGGGCCGCCGACGCGGTCCATGCCTCGAGCTGGTCGAGCGAGGGATCGTGTGGATTGATCGTGTGCTGCGCGACGAGCACCGAGTCGTAACCGAGGCGCTCGGCCTCGAGCACGAGGGCCTTGTTGCGCGTCCACGAAGCGTCGTAGGGCTCGGCGGGATCCTGCAGCGCTGCGCGGCTGCCATGCACGAGCGCCCACACGCCGAAGCGGGGAAATTTGGACATCATTGAACCAATCGACCGGGAGAGTAGTAAGGACGTCCATGCTAATGCCGATACGCTCGTTGCTATCCAATTTCTGTCGATATCGAATTTCCGTATCGGCATTTGGAGCGACGAGGACCGAGCGTCGAATTCATCGGCTGCGTAAGCCGTCAGGAGTCGAGCGAAATCCCCTACCGCAGGGTCCAGCGCTCAATCCGCCATATATCGCCGCGGTCGCACAAGCTTGCGAAACCGCGGGCGTAGCGCAGTTGCTGAAACACCGACGCGGCCTGGCACGATGAACAACCTCCCGTTCAGGACGCCCCCGTCAAATCCGCTAGCTCTCGCTTGGGCCCACAGAGATGCTGTGTGCGCTCAGGATATGAAAGATTGTGACCTTGCCCCGCTCACATATTGGGGTATGCCGGGCCACCACCTCCCCTCCGGCGTGACCCCTACGATATTTTGATTCGGATCTTTGATGTCGTCTTGCAGTGAACGCAATTGTGCGCATCGATCAGCAACCGGTTGGATCCATTCTCCGCGAAGAGGATTTCGTACGCGCCAGCGGGGCCGACGAGGTCGTCATCGTGCTCCGACCTCTAGTCAAGCAATACCGCGAACGTCGACGACTCACCGGATCGAAGTATCGAACGCATACCTGCTAGATCCGCAGGAGAATGTGCTGTGCCGAAAGGAAAGAGGATGGCTGCGATCGCTAGGGCACGACCTGAAAAAATCCTCGAGTCGCTCTGCCGGGAACGGTTTCTCGTTGTACCGAACTGGCAGACCACTCGACATACCACTAGAGGCGAACGCTAACTCAGACCGCCAATTGATATTTCATCACACAGTCTTTGGCCGTGCGGGCCGATTCGAGAATTGCCAGACATGTTTCGGTTGTGGCTCGCGCCCATTCCCCGCTATGCAGCGGTTCCCGATCCCCGATCACCGCAGCATAGAGTTCGTCAATGAGTTCCGAACGCGGCACATCCGACACAGGCACCGTTTCGAACTGTCGCTCCTCATCCCCGTAGATCGCGACACCACATGCCGTAGGCCTCAGATCTGCACGCTCGCAACTGACGATCACCTGTCCGAAATTCGGATGTGCAATCGGTGCAAGCCGCGAGAGAACCCGCACAGAAAGCGCGCCGCTGTAGTTACGTAGCGCCTTTAGCTTCGCTTCCTCACATAAAGACCTGACACCCCGCAGAAGTCGGCGTGCCACGCCATAGTCAGCAGCATCGACGTGCTGACCGGATTCACCAATCCAGTCCAGCAACTCGCTGCTATCGTAGTGACCGTAGCCGCTATAGGTTGCGGTGCAAAACGCGCCGTTCTCGAAACTCAAAAGAGCGGAATAGGCGCCTTCGGTTGGCCGCGAAGGATCCCATGCGCCGGTATAGGCACGCAGGCTGCGCACGAGACCGCCGCCCAGCAAACGTACAACATCCATTTGATGCGCGGCCTGACTGTGTACGACGCCGCCACCCTCGGCGGTGTTCAACTCTTCCGGACGACGCGGCCGATAGAGGAAGTCCGTAAAATCCTGCGCCGTAATCATCCTGACGTCGCCGAATTTGCCGCTTTCGATAATCTCGCGCGTGCGCCGGTACGGCAGGTCGAAACTGTGACTCGGCCCGATGATCAGGTGCACGTTCGCCTCGCGTGCCGCATCGATCATGCGCGTGCATTCGTCGAGCGTAATCGCCATCGGCTTCTCGACGAGAATATGCTTGCCGTACGAAGCTGCGAGGCAGACATGCTCGGCGTGCAACTGATGCGGTGTCGCAATGTAGACCGCGTCAACGTCAGGTGACGCACACAATTGCTCGATCGACGCGTACGCCGGCGCGCCGAAATCCGCGGTGAATTGCGTGCGCGCCGCTTCGATCACATCTGCCGCCGCCACGAGTTTTATGCGCGGATCCTTCACGAATGTCGGCAATAGCAGTGTGAATGCGCGACCCAAGCCGATGACGCCAAGGCGAACCGGCCGGGTCATAGCAACTTCTCCGCGCGGTCCAGCGTAACGTATGCGGGCATGACCCGTTCAAAGCTCGATTCGGGCTCAACGCCGGATTCAATGGCGGCGAGGAATGCCCTGTCCTGCAACTCGAAACCGTTTGCCGATACGGCAACACCGGACACATCGATCCGGTTGCCGACGCCATCAAACAGATCGTCATAATTCACAAGATAAGTACCGTTATCACAGATGTAACGAAATACGGTACCGATCGGCCCATCGTTGTTGAACGACAGCGACAGTGTGCAAAGCGCACCGGATTCTGCCTTTAGCTGAATCGACATGTCCATGGCGATGCCAAGCTCGGGGTGCACTGGCCCCTGCATCGCGTTGACACGTGTCGCGACATCACTGGTCTGATACTGAAACAGGTCGACCGTATGGCAGGCGTGATGCCACAGCAGGTGGTCCGTCCAGCCACGAGGTTCACCTAAGGCATTAATGTTCGTGCGACGCATGAAATACGTCTGAACGTCCATCTGTTGAATGCTGAGTTCGCCCGCGAGGATACGCTGACGTACCCATTGATGGCCAGGGTTGAAGCGGCGCGTATGACCCGCCATGCCGACGAGGCCCGAGCGTTTCTGTTCGTGCAACAGCGCTTCGACGTCAGCCAGGTTATCCGCAATTGGAATTTCGATCTGCACGTGTTTGCCGGCGCGTAGACATGCAAGGCCCTGCGTCGCGTGCAGCGGCGTAGGTGTGCAGAGAATGACGGCATCGATATCGGTGCGCTTGAGCGCCAAACCGAGATTCGGCTCGACGCTCGCCGCACCAAAGCGCGCAGCGACGGCCTCAGCCTTGCCGACGTCTGCGTCCACAACGGCGGCAACATGCATGCCGTCGATTGAAGCGATCCCCTCCAGATGCTTGAGGCCGTTCGCGCCGATTCCGGCGACGCATATATTCACGGTCATCGTGCTACCTCATATCAATCCCGCGGTACCCAGGTGATAAACGCCGTGCCGACGCCGGTACCGGCAGACGTACGCGTGATCGGAATATATACCGAAGAATTCACCTTGAAATCCTGCAGCACGCCGGCAACCATGACCCAGTTCAGGATTTCAGATGAACCGGAATTCAACGACTGCGGCGGAATGCTGCGGAGCGTTTCCACATCCTTTTCCTCGAAGGCTTTGAGCACGCGGCGATCCAGTTCTTCGTCCACCACGAAATGCGACAAACCACCGGACGCAACGAACGCCACGCGCAGATCGCTGGACGACTTCTCGACGATGTCGCGCAATGCCGCGCCGATGTCGAAACAGCGCGCCGCGGTCGGCACGTTCGGACGATAGTAGGTGTTCAGCATGATCGGAACAATCGGAATTTCGCGGCCACGGAACAGGCGCTTCACGATGAAACCGTATGCATGACCCAACCCCGCTTCAGCCTCGTGCTCAACCCTCGCGACCGTCGCAACGTCCACATGGCGTTCGATCAAGCCATCTATCAACTCCAGCGCGAACTTCTCCGAGCCACGCACCGTGTGCACTTCATCCATCATGTAGCCGCGACCCATCGTGCGCTCCCATTCCGGCGAATCGTCCTTGCCGAATGCGTCGCTCGTCATCAGGTCGTCCGCGTGATAGATGGAGATCGCGGGCTGATTGCCGGGCTTATACATTTCGCCCTGGTCATCACCTACGATCAGCACGATATCTGGCGCCGCCGCGTCGAGCGCGTCAGCGAGCGCGTCCAATGCAACTTCGGTCGCATCGCTCTTCTGCTTCAAGGCTTCTGGCGTGGATTCCGCCACGTAACGGGGGCCGACTTCGGCCAGCAACTGCGCGTAACTCAGCATGCGGCCATCGGACATGTTGAGTGCGGTGTTTGCGTAATCCGCGTTAGCGCGATGCTTCCAGTCCTTTGCTTCCAGCGTAAACATCGGCGTGTGTGAAGTGCCGATTCCAAGAACGATCTTCGCCACCATGTCTCCTTGCGTATAGCAAGTGCCGCCGCACTGAAATCAACGTAACCGCAGCGGGTTTATCAGGCCATTTCCTTCGTTTGCAAAGAATGGTAGCCCTGATTTTTTCGTACTTCGTCCAGCCGCTCGCCACGCTCGACCCCCGCGCGAATGCGATCTTCCGCCTCCTGAATTTTCGTGGCGACGACGAGAACTTCTTCAGCGCGCTCCCGTGGAACGATTACGATGCCATCCCAGTCGCCGATGACCAGATCGCCGGGATTCACGCGCACGCCGCCAATAGAGATGCTGCACTGGGTTGCGTCCACTGCAACGCGATCCTTGCCCGTACGCATGTGGCTGCTGCGTGCGAAGATCGGATACGCCAGTTCGATGGAGCGCGGCGCATCGCGACACACGCCGTCGATGATCGTGCCGCCCAGCCTCTTGCGGCTCGCGACCGTCGTGAGGATGTCGCCCCATACCGTGGCATCCATGCAACCCTGGTTGTCCAGTGCAACGACGGTGCCTTCGGGCAGGTCGTCAATGTAGTCGCCAACCGTACCGCCCCGGGTGCCGCAAGGCACGTAGCGAATCGTGAACGCCGGACCGGCAATCCGGAACTTCGGATCGAGCGGCTTGATACCCACGCACTGACCGGCGATGCCGAGCTTATCCAGTGCATCCGAAATGGTCGGCGTATCCATCATTGCCAGTTTCATCAACGCTTCCATGTCTCTTATCCTTGCAGCATTGCTTCGTATTGGTGGTTCATGACGGCGCTGACCGCCTCCCCGCTCCTGATCCTTACCATCATGGCCTGCTCGCGCGCGGCCAACTGTTCGGCCAGGACGATGACCTCTTCCGCACGCGCCGCGGGAATAAACACGATGCCGGTACCATCCGCCAGCACGAGATCCCCCTGACGTACACGCACGCCACCGATCACCACCGGCTCCCCGCAGGCGACTTCCATCACGCGTGAGCGCGCCGTCGAAGGCACCGAGCCCTTGCCGAATATGCAGAAGCCGAAGTCCTCGGCCTCGTCGATGTCGCGACACTGGCCGTCGACGATCACGCCTTCTATGCCGCGCTGTTTGGCCGCGAGCGACAGAATTCCGCCCCAGCCGGCGGCCTGCTGATGCGAATGGTGCTCGACCACGATCACATCGGCGTCCGTGCCCTGCTCGACCGCCGCCGTGCATAGATGACGCGGCGCCACGCCACCTTCCGCCGGCCCCAGCGTGACGGTAATCACGCGACCCGCAACGCGACTGCTTCCCGCGAGGCGCCGCATACCGAACGCAACCCCCTTGATGCCGAGACGATCCAGCGCATCTGATAGCACGCATGTGTCGATTTTTTTCAGGCGTTCCTGAAACGCCTTTACCGTACGGTCGTCCACTCAGACCTCCAATTTGTCGCCAACCAGTGCGAACTGCCCCGTCCGCGTATCCAGACCGCGCCAGTCGGCCCCCTTGGGCATCATGCCTTCGAACGAACGGATTTCCGCTTGCGGCGTCGAGCACACTTCCTTCGTACCGAAAGCGGGCTTGCCATCGATGAACTCTCTCACTGCAGCGAGCATCTGCCGGCGGAATTGCACGATGGCCTGATCGCTCGCACCCAGCCGCTCTTCGCCGCGATCAGCAAGGGGCCCCATCGTCTCCCACATCGCAATGTCTTCCATTGGCAAGCCGTGAATGCCCGTGAAGTCTCCGTTCCTCATCGCCTGCCGGTCCTGCATATAGTTGTTCTCCATATTGCGAACCGGCTCGTAACGCTCGTTGATGTCGATGCCGATCTGCGCGCCCAGAATCTTGCGGTATTCCTCCTGATCCGGAGCCGTGCCTTTCTTCGAGAAAGCGATGAAATGGAACATCGTGTTTTCGTCGTCAATCGGCACATTGACCTGGGCCGAGCGGTAATCGCTGTTCGGCGGAATCAGTGCGTAGTACGGTGCGACGTAGATCGTCACGCGCACGTAGTCCTCTACGTCGGAGTTCACGATCGGCTTGCGGATCGCCGCATAGTAGAAACCGTAATCCGTCATCTGCGGCTGGATACGCGGCGCCTTGTCGGTGCTCGGACGCGAGAACTTGTGGCCGACCGGTTGCGTGCCACCGACCGGCGCCGGACGGATCATGTTCTGATGCAACGTGTTGCTGTGCGCCGAGTCGATCGCGCCTTCGAGCACTTGAGCCCAGTTGCACCTGACCTTGATCTTGATGATCGAAACTTTCCAGTCGCCTTCCGGTGCAAATGCGGGCGGGTCGAACGGTGTCATCGTTTCGGGCGGACCCATGTAAGCCCACACGAAACCGCCGTGTTCAACCGTCGGATACGACAGATGTTTCACCTGCTGCTTTGCGCACGCTTCGGGTGGCTCGGACGGCATTTCAGCCACCGCGCCGGTGGTTCTGATTTTCCAGCCGTGATAGATGCAACGCACACCGTCGTGCTCGTTGCGCGCGAACTGCAGGGAGGCCCGCCGATGTGGGCAGTAACGACCGATCAGACCGACAGAGCCATCTGTTGCGCGAAACGCAAGCAGGTCTTCTCCGAACAGGCGCACCGGGACCGGCGTGCCGTCGGCTTCCGGAAGTTCTTCGGAAAGCAGGGCTGGAACCCAGTGCCGCCGCATCAACTGCCCCATCGGAGCGTCACCCTCGACCCGGCACAGCAGGTCGTTCTCCTCGGAAGTCATCATGGCGAATTCCTTTGCACACTTTTTATTTGAAACTGGTTGAACGTCTTATGGGTTTCGGATTGCAAACCCTAGTCTCGAGGTTTATACTTAGGACCCTAATGAACAAATGTTATTTCCAACGCCGCTGACCTGTCAAGACAATTATGGAAACTCGTGTAGCCCTCTCTCCCGCTGCCCAAGCTGCCGTTGATACGGACGGCATGCTCACACTGAAAGTCAGTCGCAAAGAAGTTGCGGCTCAGGGTATTTATCTATTTGAATTGTCCGACCCTGAAGGCCGGGATCTCCCCGAATTCACGCCTGGATCGCATATCGTTGTTGAGGCGCCCAACAAGATGCGGCGCAGTTATTCGTTGTGCAACGCATCTCACGAACGCCACCGCTATCTGATCGCCGTCAAGCGCGATCAGGCAGGCCGCGGCGGATCGGTGAGCATGAGCGACGAATTGGAGGACGGACAGCAGGTACGTGTTGGTGCGCCACGCAACGAGTTCGAATTATCGAAAGGTGCCAAAGAATTCGTGTTTATCGCTGGTGGAATCGGCATCACGCCGATCCTTTCGATGATGCGTCATTTAGCGAACGCCGAAAGCGCGGATTTCAAGCTCTATTATTTGACGCGCGATAAGGAATCGACGGCATTTCTCGATGAAATCAATACGGAATTTCCCGGCAGGATCGTTGTGCATCATGACGGCGGCGACCGTGGCAAAGCGTTCAATTTCTGGCCAGTACTCGGCACGCCAACTCGAGCTCACGTCTATTGCTGCGGCCCCAAGCCATTGATGGATAGCGTCCAGGGCATGACGGGCCATTGGCCGTCCGAGAATATTCATTTCGAGAGTTTCGGTGCGGAAACAAAGGGTGTCTCTGAAAACACGCCTTTTACGGTTCGCCTCATAAAGTCGAATGAATCAATCCAGGTCGGTGTGAATGAATCCATTCTGGATGCCCTGCGTCGGCACGGCCATCGTGTCGCAAGTTCGTGCGAGGCCGGTACGTGCGGTTCGTGCCGCGTGACCTACACCGCTGGTGAAGTTGATCATCGCGATCTTGTGCTGGACGAAGACGAGCAGAAAAAGGAAATCATGATCTGCGTTTCGCGCGCCATGTCGCCCTGTCTCGACCTCGATTTATAATTTGCGGCCGCACAAAGTGCGGCCCCGCAAACAAAGTGACGCTCCCCCCTGATGAGCTGCTCAGAAATGAGTGTTAGTGTTTCCGAGCAGCTTCCCCAATGAGAAGGCGGGCGATGAAACGCAAGCAAGACGCGGTGGAATAGATTGCTGCAGCGCTCGAGCGCGGCGTCTAATAGCTCATTCCTGCATGAATGCCGGAACATATGCTGGTTCGAATCCCCGACGGAGGCGAAGTCGAGGCTTGGCCTGTGTCAAGTTCCAATGATTTGAAGCCGGAAGAGTCCACCCGGCAGCACAATGTCGGCGAAAAATTCCCGCTTAACTTCACGGATGAGCTAGCGAAGAGTTCGCCATTTCCGTTTTGGCTCGCCCATCAGAATGTGTGACGGATGCCAATGATTGCACCGGTCTGCGCTGCACCTAAGGCCGTATCCTGCCCCTGCCCTTCGACGCCGAGCTTCGTATCCTTCGAATTCCACATCCGCGAGAAGAGTGCGTAGAAGTCGGTTGATTTCGATACAAAGTAGTCGGCAAAGAGCACTACGCTTGATGGGCCGTTGTGCGTGTTCCTCATCTGCATGTGATAGCCACTCAGCGCGAGCGAGAAGAACTGGGTGAACTGCCACGTACCGCCGCCCCAGAACAGATTCGAGCTTTGCGCGGATGCGCCGTTCTGACCGTTCAACCAACGCCATCCGCCGGCGAGCGTCGCTGGACCCGCCTTGTAAGATGCAGCGAGAATGAAACGCTGAAGTGCATCGTCTTGCGTCGCGATCGACGTGCCTTGCTGCTGGTCGAAACCCACGAAGCCACCAAAACCGGCTTTCTTATAAGTCGCAACGAATTCGTATTCTCGACCTACCTTGCTATGTCCCGGCACCTGCCCTTGACCCGTTACGGTTTCGTAACCGGTCGAGTACATTGTGCCGAAGAACATACCGTTGCCCCTAGCCTGATACTTGATCGAATTGTCCATGCGGCCGACGAGGAACGCGTCATAGGTGGATGCCGAATAGAGTACCAGAAGCGCCGGATCGAAGGGCGTGACGTTCTCATAGATGAGATTGTTCTGGCGCCCGAGCGTGACGACGCCATAGCGCGTATCCATACCGACGAACGCCTTTCGTCCGAAGAGGCGACCGCTTTGAGCGCTCTTGCCATCAGTGAGCGTGAAGCCACTTTCGAGAGTGAAGATCACTTTCGTGCCGCCGCCGATGTCCTCGGCTCCTTGCAACCCCCAGCGGTTACCGAGCAGGTTGCCGTTCGACATCTTCGCCTGGCTGGCTGTCGTGCCATCAGCCGTAGGTGTCTGGTTCTTGTATTGCAGACCGACGTCCAGCAAACCGTATAGCGTGACCGATGACTGCGCGTACGCCGTTGAACCGATTGCGAGAAGCGCTGCGGTCCCCAATGTCTTTGAGTAATTCATTCGTTATCCTATTTTTAGATGAAATGCCGAATACTCATCCGCCAACTGGCTCACCACATTTATCTTCGTGGACGCCCGTCAGACGACTTTCGCTACCTCTACACGGAATATTCTTACAGCACTAAGATTAAATCCAAATATTTTTGCCGGCAACGGGGTGAAAACCCCTAATGGCTCGACGATGCGGATTATTTAGCAACTAAGAATCGATGCGACAGGCGTTGCCGCTGGTCGGCGGTTCTACATCCTCAAAATATTGATGCGTCGATGCAATGTCTGCATCGGTGCGAGGCGCGTAGCGTAGGCGAAGCGAGCTAAAGATGCCGGCGACAGCAGCCATGCCAGCAGAGAGATCCAATGCGACGACTGGGCCGCGTCCGGTATTCACCGGAAGGACGCTAAAGATAAGCATCAGCATGGCCGCGCCGAGTGTCTGTCCCGTGAGGCGTGCCGTGCCCAGCATTCCACCTGCGGCCCCATTGCGGTACGCAGGGCCGCTTGTCATGATCGTGTGATTGTTGGGTGACTGAAAGATGCCAAAACCCATTCCGCAAAGGGACATACGCCAGGCAATGGCGATCGCGTCCGGGTGCTCGGGTAGCGTGGCGAGCAATGCCAGACCCACAGCAAGTATTGCCAGGCCGATGCCACCCAGTAATCCTCCAGGTACCCGTCCGATCAAACGTCCGACGATGGGCGCAACCACCACGACCGTAACCGGCCAGCAGGCCATGAGCAGCCCCGCTCTCGCCGGCGAATACCCCCAGATGCCAAGAAAGAGAAAGGGTAACGCCACGAATGCCGCTGTCTGCGATACGAACGACGTCACAGACGTACACATTGAAAGTCTGAAAATTGGAATCCTGAGCAAATCGATCGGCAGTAGCGGCATCGACAGGCCAAGTTGTCTTCGCCAGTAAACTATGCCGACAATCAGACCGGAAACGAGCATAGCCAAAGCGACATTGGCCGGAATCTGCTCCTTCACGGCGGATGCACCTTGCCCAAAGGACTGCAGCGCAACGAGGATCAAGCCAAACGTTGCCATGTTCAAAAGCACGTCGGTTATCTTCACCGGTTCACGCCGGACGTCCATTCGATTGCGTGGGAGGAACTTGCTACCCATGATGACCACGAAAACGCCGGCGGGCAGATTGATGATAAACAACCAATGCCAGGTCGCGACGGACATGATCGCAGCTGCAATGGATGGCCCCGATGCGGAGGCTGCCGCTATGACTGCGGCGTTGATCGACACACCAACGCCGAAAAGACGCTTCGGATAGGTCAGCTTGACCAGCGCATTGCTGCAAGACATGATGCCGGCCGCACTAGCGCCCTGGATAGACCGACCAAGGATAAGCACGCCGAGGTTGGGAGCAATGCCACAAATAGCAGATGCAATCGTGAAGCCCGCAACGCCAAGGAGATAGACTTTCCGAAGCCCAATCCGGTCACCGGCGCCCGCGGCGGGAAGCAAAAGGGTAAGCGCCGCGAGCTGATAGGCACTGATAATCCAGACCGAACTTGCGGCCGTTGCGTTCATCGCTTTCATGACGCTCGGCAGCGCCATATTCATGATCGTTCCATCCAGGGAAGTCATGATCACGTTGACAATCAGAACGACCAGCGCGCAATATCGCGCCGCTCCGTTCAGTCCGTCTTGCGGAGCGGCGTTGTTCACTTGAAGCCCTTGCGTTATGCCGCTTCGACGTGCTGTCCACTACCGTGGTGAATCTGCGACCAGATGTAGTCTTCGTATTGATGAAAGCGTGGATCGCGCTTGAGCGACAGTTTGCGCGGACGCTCGATATCGATGTCGACGATTTCCTTGACTCGGCCGGGCTTTGCACGGAAGACAGCGACGCGATCCGACAGGAAAATGGCCTCGTCAATCTGGTGGGTGATGAAGAGCACGGTCTTTTTCGATTGTGCCCAAATGCGGAGCAATTCTTCCTGCATGGCTTCGCGCGTCTGTGCGTCGAGCGCCGCGAACGGCTCGTCCATTAGCAGGATTTTCGGGTCCATTACCAGAGCTCGCGCGAGGTTGACGCGTTGCTGCATGCCGCCCGACAATTCGTGTGGATAGTGGTTTTCGTAACCAGTGAGGCCGACCATTTCGATGAAGTGCGTCGCGCGCTCGCGTGCTTCCTTCGCGTTCACTTTGTGGCATTCGAGGCCATATGTCACATTGCGGATCACCGAGCGCCACGGTAGCAGCGAAGCATCCTGAAACACCATCGCCCGATCAGGCCCAGGCTTCGTCACGATCTTGCCGTCTACCAGGATCTCGCCGCTGTTACTCGGAATCAGACCGTCGACGAGAGAAACAAAGGTCGTTTTACCGCATCCGGATGGACCGACTACCGAAAGGAATTCGCCCTCCATCACTTTCAGATTCACATCTTCGAGAACCGTCTGATAGATGTTCGTGCGCGGGCGCAAGTATTGAAGACAGATACCCTTCGCTTCCAGTTTCACATTCATGGCAGTTTCCTTTCGTTTACTTCGTAGCGCTCTTTGGACGCCATCTCGCATATCGCTTCTCGATGCTGTTGATCATCGCTGTCAACAGCAGACCGAACAGCGCAATCATCGCAATGCCGACGAATACGCTATCTGTCTGGAAGGAAGAACCGGCGACGTTGATCAGATAGCCAACGCCCGACGTAGCAGCATAGATTTCACCCACCACAACGCCAACCATTGCACGGCCAATTGCAAGTCTCAGACCCGACAGCAGGAATGGAATCGACGTAGGCAGGATGATGTCGCGGAATCGCTGGTAATCCGATGAACAGAAACTTTTCGCGACTTTCAGCAGACGGGGATCCGCTGTCTTCACGGCTGCCCACGCGTTCATCGTCAGTGGAACAAACGTTACCGTGGCGATGATCAGCACACGCGTTGCCATGCCGGTGCCCGCCCAGATGATCATCAGCGGAATGAACACGACCTGCGGCGTTGCGTTGTAAGCGAGCAGAAAAGGCTCGACTGCGTAGCGCAACCTACGGTACCAACCGATTGCAAGACCTAGCGGAATCCCGACGATAATCGCGATGAACGAACCGAGGATGAACGAAATTCCACTCGATGACAGGTGTTCCCAAAGTTCACCCGATGCCATCATTTCGCCAGTCTTCGCTATCACACGAGTGGGCGAGGAAATGAATATCGGTTTGATCCATAGCTTCGATGCAACGCTGTCGCCCAGGATGGGACTGAGCCAGTCTGCGAAAACCCCGGTCGAGAGGCCTTGCCAGATCAACAGTACGGCGATGATCGAGAATGCGCCGAGAATCCCTTGCTCGAATCGCAGATACACTTGCAGCGGCGACGGCGAAGCATCGCGTCGCGAAACTGGCGGGCTCATCACTTTGACTCGCGACATTATCAATTCTCCGACTCAACGACAGGACGCCAGCGGTCGAACCTCTTTTCGACCCGATTGAGTATTTCGAGTGCGATCAGACCGACTGCAACCACAACCGTGACACCCACCAACATCTTGTCCGTTTCCAGTGAATTTCCTGCTGCCGCGATGAAATAGCCGATGCCTGCCGTCGCTGCGTAAAGCTCACCGACGATAACGCCGAGCAGTGCACGCCCAGTTCCATATTTCATGCCGGTGAAAATGAACGGCACGGTGCCCGGCAGCACGATCGTGATAAACGTGCGCGACGGCGAAGCGTTGAAGCTACGCGCTACTTTCATGAAGCGCTCCTCGCTGGTCTTCACGCCTGCATACGTGCTGATTAGAATCGGAATCAGTGCGCCGAGAAACACGACAAGTACTTTCGACCAGATGCCGATGCCGAACCATATGATGATGACAGGCAGCAACGTGATACGCGGCACGATGTTCAGGATGTGGATGAACGGGCTGACAAGGTAGGAGATCCGCTTCGAGCTGCCGGTTAGCAGACCGAGCGGGACCCCTATGCCGATTGCCATCACATAGCCGATGATGAATTCCAGCGCGCTCGTCTGAACATCAGTATGGAAATCGGCCGATGCGAACGTCTTGATGCCGGCCAGAAACACCTGGCTTGGAGCGGAAATGAACGTTGGGTTAACCCAGGCAAAACGGTACGCGGCTTCCCAGACAATCAGGAAGGTGATCACCGAACCCGCACCGATGATCAGGCGTTCATTGTGCTCGTAGATGCGCCTTAATCCAGTTCGCGCTCTACGATCAGGTGCTGTACTCATGCGCCAATTCTCCTTGGCTGACCAGGAAAGCCATGTGGTACGAAGTTCACGCTGCCGCGGACGACAGCTCAACTTCGAGATTCAGATATTCGTCAACTCGCGCGCTCATGCCGGGATACAAAACCGTGGTCGAAGTCTTCTCTTCGATCACTGCCGGGCCCGAGATCTCCATGCCTGCACCGAGATTCACGCGGCGATAAATCGGCGTATCGAGCACGAGGCCGGGCCCAAAGTAAACCAGCCGACGTGTGTCGCTCGGTGCAGTCTTTTCTTCGGCTGGCGGAAATGACCGCAGCGTGGGCTTGGGAATTACGCCGAGGCCCACCACGCGGAAATTCACGATTTCCGGCGCTTGCGTGTCCGCTGCGTGACCGTAGCGACGCAAGTGAGTCGCGTGGAATTCCGAAATGGTCTTTGCAATCGAATCGGTGTCGAAACCCGTGACCGGCACCCACACCTCGTATGACTGGCCCGCGTAGCGCATGCCGGCATAACGGAGCAGTTGCAGGCGCTCCTTCGGAACGTTCTCGCGCAGCAGATCATCCGACACACGCGCCTCGAGCGAGCCGTACATTTCCGCGAGGAATTCCGGCGTCGCTTCTTTCATTGAAGTGACGTGCGTGATCGAGCGCTCCTGCTGGATGTCGCAGACCAGCATGCCGTATGCGCTGTACGTGCCGGGGTCGCGCGGAATCAGAATCTTGCGCACGCCGAGGTCTTCCGCGATCTTGCAGGCCGTCGTCGGCCCCATGCCTCCAAATGGAATCAAGGTGAATTCGCGCGGATCGTAGCCACGTTCGACTGTAATCGTGCGCATCGCTGAAACGATGTTCGCGGACAGCACCTTGAGCATGCCCCACGCCGCCTCCTGATCGGACATCTGAAGCTGGGTGCCGGCCGATTTCAGTACCGCGCGGCTCGAGAGCGCGCTGTCGATGGGCATCGCGCCGTCCAGCAGTGTGTCGCGGTTCAGGTGGCCGAGCACCACGAGCGCATCGGTCAGCGCAGCTTCTTCACCGCCGCGCATGTAACAGGCCGGACCGGGATAAGCGCCCGCGCTTTCCGGGCCCATCTTGAGCACATTGCCCAGCTTGATCGCGGCGAGCGAACCACCGCCCGCGCCGATGGTGTCAATATCGACTGCCTCACTGCGAACCGGATGACGATCCACCGTCAGTTCGGATTTCGTCAGCGGACGCCCCGGAATGACCGCCATGTCCGTACTCGTGCCGCCCACATCGTAGGACAGTAGATTCTGGATGCCCTTCACGTCGCCCAGGTAACGACTGCCGATCACGCCGGCGACCGGACCGGACATCATCGTTTGAATGGGCGAACCGCCGAGCATGCGCGCGCTGCCCGCGCCGCCGTCAGATTTCATCATCAGAATGCGCGCATTCGGGAAGTAGCTCAGCGACAGTTCCTCGAGGTCCTTCAGATATTTCGACGCACCCGGTCCGATATACGCGTTTGCTATTGCCGATGCGGTACGTTCGTATTCGCGCCACTGAGGATTCACGTCGCTGGACAGCGAAATGTAGATGTGCGGTGCGATGCGACGGATAACCTCCGCGACGGTCTGTTCGTGTGCCTGGTTGGCATATGAGAACAGGAACGACACGGCGATCGCCTGAACATCGGCGTCGACCAGCGCCTTTACCGCGTGCTCGATGTCCGCCGTGCCGATGGGCGTGACAACTTCACCGCGATAATTCAGGCGCTCATCGATTTCCCGGATGTGCTCGCGTTTGAGCAACATCTTCGGCGCCGGCGAGTACAGATTGAACACGTCCGTGCCACGCCACTGACGGCCGATTTCATATACGTCGCGGAAGCCCTTCGTCGTCAGCAGGCCCACACGAACGCCCTTGCCTTCGAGCATCATGTTCAGCGCCGCCGTCGAACCATGCAGGATCAGTGAGACTGCATCCGCACCGAATTCGTCACGGAATTCCTTCGCGATGGCATCCATCACCTTCATCGGCTGCGCCGGATTGGACGAATACTTGCGGATCGCGATGACTTCGCCCTGATCTTCATCGAATGCAGTCACGTCCGTGAACGTGCCGCCAACGTCGATACCGATACGCAGCTTCATGCCGTAACCTCTTCCTTCATCTTCGATCGAAGCGCCGTCGTAGCGCCCTGGTCAACTTCGAGCGACACAGTGTCGATTACCACGCCGTAATCGCGCTTCGCAGCTGCGACGGATACGTAACCCTGTTTTACGTCCTCGCGAACGCGTTCCATGTCGCGTTCGAGCGGATTACCCCAGCCGCCACCGCCGGCCAGTCGCCAGGACACCACTTCATCCTTCTTCAGGCGCATACCGGCAACTTTCGAAAACATGGATTCTTCATGCTCTTTGCCCGGGTTGCGCAGCGCGTGCGACGGTTGTGCAGGCTTCGCACCGAACACGCCCGTTTGCGAGTGTTTGAAGCGGTCGGTGCGCAGATTGCAGACCATTTCGTCCGCGAGGTTGTGCCAGTCGCGTACTGCGCCGAGGCCCCCGCGGAACTTGCCGGCGCCGCCCGAATCCGGCAGCAGCCCGTAGCGGTCGATCTGGACCGGGAATTCCGTTTCCATCGCTTCGACGGGGGTATTCAGGATGTTCAGCGCGAGGTCGTCCTGCGCGCTGACGCCGTCGCCGTTCGGTCGTGCGCCACCACCACCGACGTAGATCTCGTGGAACGACATCCATTTCCCGTTGCGCGGGTTGGTCGCGGAGCCCGTAAAACCGCCACTGGATCCGCTGGCGGGTGCCGGCATGATGTCAGGCATCACTCGACCCAAAACACGGCAGCAGACCGCCGATACGACGACGCTTGGGCGCGTGTACATGTTGACCGGCGCCGGAAACCTTGGATTGAGCAGCGATCCTTCTTCCGGATAGGTGATTTTCACCACGCGAGCCAGACCGTCGTTGACCGGCACGCTCTGGCCGAAAGCCATCTTCACCCAGCATTCGATGATCGAACGTGACACGCACGGACGCAGATTCAGCGGCCCCTTTGCCTGCCTGTCGCTCGTCAGCGTGAAATGCAGTGTGTTGTCTTCGAGCACTTCCAGCGAGCAGCCAATGCTCAGCGGTTGGTCACGATTGACACCATCATCGTCCAGACAGTCGATTTCCGGGCCATAGTTGCCCTTGGGCAGCCTGGCAATTTGCTTGCGTAGTTCGCTTTCGCAAATGTCCATCCACTGCGACCAGCAGTCGATGACGTTTTCCACGCCGTGCTTGCGGAACAGTTCCGAGAATTTCTGCACGCCGTAGACGTTCGTTTGCGCCTGCGCGTTCACGTCGCCCCACGTTACTTCCGGCGTGCGCGTATTGGCGCAGATGATTTCGTAAACGTCGGCGTTCAGTTCGCCCGCGCGAAAAAGGTATACCGGCGGCAAAAGCAACCCTTCCTGAAAGAGTTCAGTCGCAGCGGGACTGTTCGTGCCAGGCACCATGCCGCCGAAATCCGGCTTGTGCGCGGTGTTGCCAATGTACCCGGACAGTTCTCCCTCGTAGAAAATCGGTGAGATGACGGTCACGTCGGTGGCATGATTCTGCGCCGCACGGTATGGATGGTTGACGATAATCGCATCGCCCGCGACGAACTTGTCACCGAAAAGGCGGTGCACTTCGCGCACCTGCTCGGAAATCGGCCCGATATGCAGAGGCTGCGGAATACCTTGCGCGACGAGACGTGCTTGTCGGTCAAACACGCAAAACGTGAAATCGAGGCTTTCCTTGATAGTGTTCGAATAGCCCGTACGCAGCATGTTGACTGTCAGCTCGCGCGCGATCTGCTGAGTTGACTGGTAAATTATTTCCAGATCAATTGCATCCACCGTCCGTTCTCCAGGATAAATCGCAGATCCATACCGGGTGGCGACGAACATTGACCGCTGCGCGACGCCACGCTCACTTGCCAGATTCTGTTTTCGTCTTTTGAAGCTCTCCTTTACCGGCGCTTCGGTAAAGGATTGATCGATGTATTCTGACAGCCGCTCGGTCTTCGCCCTCGAACCATTCCGTCGACGGTGCCGATCGTTTTCTGTCCAGATTGGCGGTGCCAGGCTTGCTGGCCTTTACAGGGATAACCGACTACTTGAACTCGTTCTTCACTTGATCGAAGAAGCCATCCTTGTGCAGCGCGTCGGTAAATGAAGTATCGACATAAGCCGACTGATCTTTGGTCTTGAGCTTGGGCCCCATTGCATCGACGCCGTCGATCACGTTCGCGACAGCGTCTTTCGTGAGCGAAACATCGCGCGGTACCGTGGCTTTCCATTGATTGTAGGCAGCGTCGATGATCGCCTGATTGTCGGTCTTGAACGACTTGCCGATGACGTCTTTCGCCCACTTCTCATCCGACAGCGCCTTGTACTCGCCTTCGGCGTATGCCTGAATCAGGCGCTTGACCGTATCGGGATGCGCCTTGATGTAGTCCTTCTGCAGGACCATGCCGTCGAACACCCACGGCATGCCATCGCGGCTCAAATCGAGCATCTTGACCAGCCCCTTCTGATGCGCAACCTCCGCGCTAGGGTTCGAGTAGGCAGACGCGGCAACCTGGTTCGTGACTTGCGCGGCAAGCCGTTGCCCCGCGCCGCCGAGTGCCACGATGTTCATGTCTTTGCGCGTCATGCCCCACTTTTGGAGCGCGAGCGTCGCTGCGATATCAGTTTCGGCCGTGAACGACGAAATCGCAAACTTCTTGCCCTTCAGATCGCCAGGCGTCTTGATGTCTTTCGTGACATAGATATCGAAGAGACTGCTGTTCGCATTGGACGATACCATCCGCAGATCGGTGCCTTCCCGGTTCGATTGCACGATAACCGACAGGCCGGCCTGCATCACCTGGATCTTGTCGGACAGCAGCACCTGCATGCCGCGCGATCCGCCTTCGATGGTGATCAGGTGCGCATCGATGCCGTACTTCTTGAAAGCACCGGACGCGTTGGCGAAATCAGCGATGATCGAACTGACGTTCTGCGGGACCGAGCCGATAGAAACATCATCGTTGGCTGATGCTACGTTGGACGCCGAAAGAGCCGTTGCGGCGAACGCAAACGAGCACAGCACTGATGCAAAACATCGCTTCATGTTCATCGGGGGATGTCTCCGCTGATTGGTGTTGGCTAGCAAAATTTTTTCTAAGGGTGCTAATAATATATTGATCAACGTGCAGTTGAGTCAACGACAAACACTCCTTTAAGCGTAGTGATTTACCCGTAGCTCAGCGGCAATCCGCCCTATAGTTCAATATAAAAAAGGCCGGACTCCATGATGGCAGTCCGGCCTCCTGACACTGCTATGGAGCCTTAGATTTCGAGCGTAGACGGTGCAAAGATTTCCTCCGGAGCGACGAGACGGTCGGTCAAGCCCTGCTCGTAGACATACTGGGCAATCGTTTCGATCACCTTGCGTGACGCCTTCATACCGTACGCTTTTGGATCTTCTTTCAGGCCGAACTCCACATCGCCCGACAGAATGCCCGTATCGACATATGAAGCGATAGTAGCGCTCGTTTCGCGCTCGACGTCCTCTTTCGCGGCCACGAACGCGTGATATACGTTCAACGCGAGCCACGGGTGCCGTTCATAAAGTTCGCGGCGGATCACAACAGTGTGATTGATCGGATAGATGCCGGTCTTCGCGTAATAGCGTTGCGTTTCAGCGCGCTTGTCCTTGAACAACGGTTGGATCACCGTGTTATGCGACAGATCGATGCGACTACGGTCAACCAGATTGGGCGTGGTGAGATACAACACCGTTGCATCGAGTTCGCCATTCACCAGCATTTCGCCGATGTTCGTGGTGGCTGGAATGTGGTTCAGCCTGACACCTTCGGGCGGTCTGAAACCCGTTGCTCCGCCGTGACTCATTTCCGGGCCACGCTCCATGAACCATTCGATGTCGCGCGCAGCCACATCGAATTCATGTTCGAGGATGCCTCGCGTCCATAGTGCGGCCGTCTGCTGATACTCGGGCACGCCGACACGCTTGCCTCGCAGATCTTTCGGCTCCGTGATGCCGCGATCCGTGCGTACCAGGATGTTCGTGTGGAAAAACGATCGCGACGTGTAGATCGGCAGTGCGACCCACGTTTTGTCGCCTTTGGCAGTAGCGATAATCAGTGACGAAAGCGACATTTCTGAAATGTCGAAATCCTGGTATTTCAATTGCCTCCAGAACATTTCAGATGGATGCACGACCGTCGGGATCAGCTTTACGCCCTGCGGTTGATAACGGCCCTGCGCCAACGGACGCGTACGCTCATTGTCTGAAAGCGCGAGACTGAGGGTTAGTGTCGGCTCAGACATTCGCCACCTCTGCTCGTTTCGCGGGAACGCCGATGCCGTACACGTCCGGAAACTTCAACAGGTCCAGCGTCGTTTTGCCCTCCTTCAGCTGCTTCACGACTTCGCGCTCGTGCGTTTCGCGTTCGTTGCCCTTTTCGATAACGTGATCGGCTTTCGCGCGCGGAATAATCACGACTCCATCGGCGTCGGCCACGAGCAGATCGCCCGTGAAAGCCACCACGTCACCGATCCGCACCGATGCACCAATCGAACCGGAGCCGTCAGTGCGCTTGCTCGTCCCGCGGATGCACACGTTGCGCGCAAAGACCGGCCAGTCGAGGCCGCGCAATTCTTCCGAGTCACGCACGCCACCATCGGTTACGAAACCAGCGAGACCGCGGACAATCGACGCATTCGCCATGATGCCGCCCCAGTAGCCCGCTTCCGCGTCGCCGCCGCACTCGTGCAGCAGAACGGAACCCTTCGGCGCGGCGTAGATCGCGTGGTGCAGCCACAAATTGTCTTGTGGCGGACCGACGACAGCAAAGACCGGTGCCGCGATGCGCCAATCGTAACGCAGCGGCTTGATCATCGAGGGCAACGCGCCGATTTTTCCGGCTGCTTCGTGCAGCGTCGCGCTGCCGAGTCGCCGCGCGTTTTCAAGCTGCGAATCAGTCAATTCGATAGTCATTCGATTCCTTTCCGGCAAAGAAAAACCGCTGGCCAGTTTTCCGATTGGCGCTGGCGCGTTACTCGTCGTTTTTGTAGTTCTTGAAGTGCGTATACAGACGCGCGCAATTGCACTCGAACAGATTCCTTCGATCTTCTTCGGTGAGAAACTCCATCGCCTCGATTACCGGCTTCAGATCGTCGAGCTGCCGTCCGGTGTTCGGGTCGATTGCGCTGCCTGTGCCGGGGTTTTCCGTCGCAAAGAGCACGTTCGCGACGCCGACCTTCCTGATCAGGAATTCGAGCGAATCCTTGTCGTAGTTCGTCGTATCGAAGTGAATCTTTTTCAGCTTCTCTTCGAACGGCTCGCGGCCGCGGAAGATGTTCCATGCGCGGAAGCGACCCATCTGGTAGGGAATCGAACCGCCACCGTGCGGGAAGATCAGCTTGAGGTTCTGGAAGCGGTCGAAGGTGTCCGACTCCATCAGTGAAATGATGCCGATGCTTTCCTCGTTGATAAACTTCAGCGTGTACGATTCGCGCGGCGAACAGCTGCCAGCCGAGTGAATCAGCGCAGGGATGTCGAGTTCAACCAGCTTCGCGTACAGCGGGTCCCAAAACCTGTCACCCAGCCCCGGCGGCGGCGCGCCGTCGCCCTCGGTCGGGTCCGGGTTCAACAGACAGCCGATAAAGCCTTGTTCCTTGACTCGAAATTCGAGTTCCGCGAGACAGTTTTCCGGCGATGCATCGCGGTACTGCGGCAGGCCCGCGACGGCGCGGAAGCGATCCGGAAACATTTGTACCGTGCGATACACCACATCGTTCATGTGCTTCGTCCACAGCGATGTGACGATGGACGGCTTGATCGAGTGCATCTGCATGTAGGGGCGCGGCGACAGGAACTGGATATCCGTTCCGACGCGATCCATGATGTCGACGATCTGTTGACCAGCCGCGCGCACGCTTTCGTCGGGAACGTTCGGCGGCATCGTGGGATTGCCACGATTCGAAACGAGTTCCGCCATGTATTTGTAGCTTTCCTTTGGGATCACTACGTGCGCGTGAGAATCGATGATCATAAATAACCCGGTTGGTGAAGGTTCAGGCGATTACCGCGACTATTTCCAGCTGCACGAGCATTCCTCCCGGCAGATCGTGGACGACCGTATGCCGCGCAGGCCGATCCCGCGGATCGGGAAAGTACTTGAGCCACTGTTCATTCACGGCGGCGCGTGCACTATCGTCCGTAATGAATACGGTCATGCGCACGACGGAGTCGAGCGTCGCTTCGCCAGCATCGAGAAGTGCTTTCATGTTGCTGAAAGCGAATTCGGCCTGCTTTGCGGTATCGTCGGGAAGTGTGTTGCTCGCCGGATCGCGACCCGCGATACCCGACGAGTAGATCGTGTTACCCACGCGCGCTCCCATCGGGATCGGCGCGCCACCGTGATTGACGCCGGGAATTTCCAGCGACCGGTGCCTGCGTTGCGTTTGTTCGGACATGACAATTCCTTATGGCTCGAAGACGAGGCCGATATCTTCGACAATGGGCGAGAACTTCATATGCGTGCGATTGATAAACGTCCGGAAGCTGCCACGGAAGTGCTTCTTGTTCTTCTCATTCGGCAAATCGATGCGCTCGTTTTCCGCCGGATCGCGAATCACCCCGATCGGGTCCTCACCATTCTGGACTTTCCTGATTTCGCGCTTGAGCATTCGGCGGTACGTCAAGACGCCCATGTCGGACGCACCGAGGTTTTCCGCCGTGCGATCGGCGATAGGGCCTTGCGTAAGCCACGCCATGATGTCCTGGCCGTCGATGTGGTCCGTGCGAAAACGCCCCTTCAGCGGGCCGTCTTCCCACTTGAACGGCACTTCGTGCAGGTAGATCTTTGCGAGCAGACGCGGTGGCACTTCTGAACCTTCGGGCGGTGCGTACGCGTGGAACCAGAAGTGCATCGTGTGATCGTCATCCATCGGCACACGCAACTGGAACGCGTACGAGCGACGGTGTTCATCACCGTTGCCGACAGCTAGCGTAGTCGGGAACAGAAGCGGGTGGCCCGTCTTCCAGTCATCCGAATCTTCCGATTGACCCTCCATCAGACGATGCTTGGTCATGCCGTACCTGAATTCACGGAAGTCGATCTTCGCGTGACTCGCGCTGATGTGATTCGTCAGGCCGTCTCTCTCTGCCTGATATTCGGCGTAGCGACCGTGCAGCCATTCAGCGTGCACCGGGTCCGCCGACGTTTCGACGATTTGCAGCCAGTTGCACGGAATCACTGCGTATCCCAGCGCCTTGATTGTGTTCTTTGCCACATAGCCATCCAGGCGCGGCAGCAGCGGTGCGGGCAGCGGCCCCAGGTAGGCGAACAGCATGCCTCCCAGTTCTTCGACCGGGTAGCCTTTGAGTGTGACCTTCTCCTTGAACGCCGCGCTCTTTTCGAACGGCTGGTTCACGCATTTGCCCTGCGCGTTGAACTCCCAGCCGTGATACGGACAGCGCAAACCCTGCTCCGTGGCGAAACCATAGAGCAGCGACGCACGACGATGTGGGCACTGTTCCTCGACCAGCCCGAAGCGCCCTTGCTTGTCCTTGTACAGCACCAGGTCTTCGCCGAGCAGACGAATCTTCTTCGTCGCCAGGTCCTCGAGTTCGACAACGGCACCAATCGGATGCCAGTAGCGGCGAAGCAGTTCACCCGCGGGGGTTCCTTTGCCAACCCGCGTCATCAATTCATTGTTCTCAACGGTTTCCACTGAGGCGTCTCCTAAGTTACCCAGCCGTGCATTCAAATATTCTTAGTTACGTAAGAATATTAAATCTTCCTATCTGCGGCAAGTAAGTAATCACCCTATTTCTGGATGGGTACCTGATAGCTCAGCGGGATTTCCTGTGCAGCTCTGGAGGACCGGATAGCGGCGTCGCAGATTTCCAGATTCGCGAGGCCCCAACGCGCGTTATGCAGCGGGCGGCTTCCGGCCGCGATTGCATCGCGCCACTCGTCCAGCACGAGTTCGCGTGGGCCCTTTCCAAGCGGCAACGTAAGTTGGCGCACGTCGCCATCCTGATAGATCAGAAGACCTTCTGGCGACTGCCGGATATCACCGTGCTCGCAACTCACCAGAGTAATGCCGAAAAAGGGCTGATAAGGTGCTTCGGAGCGGTCTGTGTTGCGCGCGCGCTCCTGCTTCGCCCGTTGGATATCCTCAACCGATTGCGGCGATTTTTTTTCCTCGGCTTTTTCTTTCGCGCGCAGTGACGGTCCCGTCGGCTGATCAAATCCGCCCTCGGTTACGTTGAAGCACAAATCCGAAGTCTGAAAATTTCCATAGCCGTTGTACACAGCCGTTGCGGTAATTCCGTCTTCGAATTCGATAAAAACGGTATGCGCGCCGATACCCCTATTTCCGTCACCGAATTCAAATACATTCGCGCGTACGCTCTTTGCCATGCCACCGCATAGAACACGCAAAATGTCGAATTGATGCGAGCCTTGTCGATAAGTGACGGTACCACCCTGTTTCGTATCGAGTTCGTCCGGCCGGCGTGGGCGATACATCCAGTCGGTATAAGTCCACATGTTGACCATGCGAACGCGGCCAAGGACGCCGCTTTCGATAATCTCGCGCATCTTGCGAATCGGCAGATCGAAACCGTGCGAATGTCCGACGACACAGGTAACGCCTGATGCCTCGATTGCATCGACCATCACTTTCGCGCGCGCCAGGTTGATCGCCATCGGCTTTTCAACCAGCACGTGTTTTTTCGCCTTCACCGTGAGCAGCACATGTTCTTCGTGCAGGGCCGTAGGTGTCGCGATATAAACAGCGTCCAGTTGCGGGTGTTGCAGCATCTGGGCAACAGATGCATAAACCGCGGCACCAGTTACCGTACCAATTTCTTCGTGCAGCGATTCCATCGGCTCCGCGACGGCCACCAGATCGAAATCAGGGTGCGCCGTGATCGCCGGTACAAAGGATCGGCCTGCTGAACCAAAACCCGCCATTCCGATCCTGATTTGACCTGTCATGAGCGGCATCCTGGTTCCTGCCCTCAGGCCAGCTTCCGCGCGAGGTAGTTGAAGTTGATGACGTAGTGTTCCGTCGGCAACATGCTCTTGCGCAGACGTTCCACGATTTCATCGGAGAACATTTCGCCGATGCCGCCGGCCGCCTGCGCCTGAAGCTGAATTTTGCAAGCCTCGTCCAGCATGAGCGTGAGCATCGTTGCTTCCTCCAGACTCTCACCCACTACCGCCACACCATGGTTGCGCAGTAACACTGCACGATGTCTGCCGAGCGCCTTTGCGAGTGCGGCGCCCTTGTCGGCCTGACGAATCAGTTCGATGGTGTCGGTGTAGTAAGGCACCCCCTCCGCGAATACGACGGCAGGCTGGCTAATCGGCAAAACCTGCTGGCCCGTGGCCGAGAGTGCGACCACATTCACCGAGTGCGTGTGAATGACGCTGTTCACATCCGGACGAGCCTTGTAGATTTCCGAGTGAATGTAAACCTCGCTATGCCGGCGACCGCCGCCGCCAACCTTGTCGCCTTCCATGTTGCAAGTGACGATGTTTTCGAGCGTCATCTCATCGAAGCCCATGCTATGCGGCTTCATGAAAAAGTGATCCGGATCGCCAGGCACGCGCACCGACACGTGACCTTTCGTGAAATCGCTTTGTCCATTTACTTCGAGAATGCAGCCAGCTTCGATCAGGCGGTTCTTCGCGGCGATAGCTACGTCGGTGGTAACACTTTGCAGTTCCGTGCTCATGTGATGTCCTTGACCTGCGTTGGATAGAGCGCGCTGAATATTCAGCATGCTGTTTGCGCGAATCAGGCAGCGATCAGACCTAGCGTTGCCATTGCGTCGATATAACGCGACACGATGCTGTCCACGTTCGAATCCGCAACGAAGCCGAGTTCCTCTTTCGCGCGCCTCGCGTCCAGCACGACGTTAGTGGATGAATTGGGATCGCCCACACCCTGACCCACCGTAATGTCCGCTTCCGGATAACGACGCTTCACGGCGGCTGCGAAGTCGTTCAGGCTGAAACCAGTGCCTGTCGAAATGTTGTAGACGTCGCTCCTGAGTGTTTCCGCATCGAGTGCGCAGAGGATGCCGCGAGCTACGTCCTCGTTGAACAGCGAATCGCATTTCGCGTCGCCCGCATTCGGGATCCTCGCGGGCTTACCTGCCATCGCGTCTTCGATGATGGTGCTGAAGCGGCTGTATGAGCCACCGTGGCGTGCGATCTTGCCCGGTCCGATGGTCGCGCCGAACCGTACGCAGGTCACCTCGACGTTGTGCGTCTTGCGATAGAGCGCCGCCAGCTGTTCCGCGGCCATCTTGCTGATGCCGTACACCGTGGTCGGTTTGAGCACGGCATCTTCGGAAATCGGCGTGTAGTCCGGATATCCGTGGCCTTCCGTGGGTATGCCGTAGACGGCCTTGCTGCTTGCGAGCACGACACGCCTGACGTTGAATTTCCGGGCAGCTTCGAGCACTGTAACGACGCCCTCGGTGTTTGCCCTGATGCCTGTGATCGGATCGGATTCGGCTACATTCGGCAGCACGGCACCCAGGTGAGCAATGTGCGTGATCGAGTGCGAACGTATGATTTCGTCCACTGAGGCCTGCTCCGTCACGTCGCCGCGCACCAGCTCGCATTTGTCGGCGATATCGGCGATCAGCGCCGGATCACCGCTACGCGACATGACGACGGGACGCACACCGCGGGCGACAAGTAGCCGCGTCAGAAAGTGTCCGATAACGCCATTGCCGCCGATGATAAGATAATTCGCCAACGTGCTGTCTCCTGTGATATGGAACGTCTCGGCCTGATGGATCGCGGTTGGCCGCCTTATTATAAGTTGTCTAAGTTTTTACGATAATAGTGAGGATGCTAAGAAAAGTAAAGCGCTCGTCCACGCCCAGCCTGCGGCACCACACGACGATCGCTGACGCCACATCTTGTATACTGCGGCATCTTAGTTAATTAATACTCACTTAATATGGCGAAAGAAACAGACGAAATCATTCATCACTGGCGCGAGGCCGTTCCGAATGATCGTGTTGCGCACCTGCTGAGGGACGCGTCCCGCGCTTTCGTGAGGGCTCTACAGATTCGCTTGAACAAATACAACGTTCAGGTTGGACACTGGGTTTTCCTGCGAGTCCTGTGGGAAACGGATGGTCTGACGCAAAAAGAGCTGAGCACGCTGGTTGGCGTGATGGAACCGACGACGTTCACAGCGATCAAGGCTATGGAAGCACAGGGTTATGTCGTGCGGGTGCATCTACCCAACAACAAGAAGAACATGTATGTGCATCTGACGCGTCAGGGCCGCGCTCTGAAGACAAAACTTGTGCCATTGGCTGAAGAAGTCAACGCGATCAGCACCACGGACATCGAACCCGAAAAGGTTCAAGTTGTCCGCGATGTACTTCTCAAAATGATCGAAAATCTTGCCGCGGACGAAAATCGCCAGGATTGTTAGAGTCCGCCTGCGAGGCTCCGTCGTGATCGACGACGTGGATCGCCTGGCATTTTCCCTATGCGGTAACGCCGGCACTACCCGCCAGCAACGTCACGGTATATTATTTGCCAACTAAGAAATTATTCGATCCATCGAACAATTCACTTATTGGCCCGGAGACACGTGACCTATTCATCTATCAGTGACACCGTATGGTTCATCACCGGGTGTTCGACAGGGCTCGGCCGTGCGCTCGCGGAAGCCGCGCTAGCCGCCGGCGCTCGTGTAGCGGTCACTGCACGCGATTCAAAGAGCGTGTCCGACCTGGTGGCTCAGTACCCGGGTCGCGCGCTCGCGCTGAATCTTGACGTTACGCGTTCCGCGGAAGTGCGCGACGCGGTGGATGAATGCTCGAATACGTTCGGTCATGTTGACGTGCTGGTGAACAACGCAGGCTATGGATACCTTGCCGCTGTTGAAGAAGGCGTGAAGGACGAAGTCTGTACGCTGTTCGATACGAATTTTTTTGGTCCGGTAAGCCTGATCCAGGCGGTATTACCGATCATGCGTGCCCGACGCTGCGGCCACATCATCAATATCACGTCGATTCGCGGCCTTGCTGGTGGCGGTGGCAGTGGCTATTACTCGGCCACGAAATTCGCGCTGGAGGGTTTGACCGAATCCTTGCGCGAAGAAGTAGCGGAGTTTGGCATCAAGGTCACAGCGGTGTCTCCCGGTGCGTTCCGTACGGACTGGGCGGGCCGCTCGTTGCGCCGCTCAACCCGTACCATCAAGCATTACACGCAGGGCGCGGAAAATCGATACGAGACTATTTCGAAGCGTGACGGTACGCAAGCTGGTGATCCGAGCGCCGCGGCTCAGGCAATCATCGCTCTGGTACGATCGGATGATGTGCCCGGTCATTTGCTGCTCGGAACAGCAGCAATGACGACCATGCGTAAGAAAATGGCTAACTTCGCAGATGAAATCGACGCGTGGGAATCGACTTCACAAAGCACGGACTTTCCAATCAGTGAATAGATTCTGACGAAGCAAACGCCTCGTCTCGCCAGCAAGCGTCTGAACACGACCTGCTTGCCACCCATCGTCCGCGTCATCGTCGACGCGGCTAATGTGGACCCTCGTAGCCGGCATACCAGAGCCCGTTAAACCTCGCGGTATTCCCTGCGCACGTCGCTCGTCGCCACACCCTCTCCGAACACCCGCGCATCGGACCCAGACCATGCCGGTGAGACTTTGCGTTGGGAATTGAGCGCCTCCAGTCGGCTCCATCGAGGTCATTGGCTATCTCCAGCATTCCAATCAGATGGGAAGCAATAACATGGCAGCCGCAAACGCAGTTCCTGCGCCAAAACCGTAGCTTCGCCCTGCTGCCCTACGCCATCGGGCGATCCATCACCAACATAACCGGCCTTTCATGCAGATCCTGTTGAAGAAAAGGTGCCGTATTGGCATTTTTCTTTGCACACAAAGATTGTATGAACATGATGTATATCTTCGTACAAACCCTACAGGACGCCCAATACATCGTAACTACCGGTTGACAAATCCGTGACCTCTACTCATATTCATGCGTAAATATTAGTTTACTAACTAAACGTTATCGTTCATCTATTTATGAATGACCTCCCCCTGAAGCGCACTCGGCGTGTGGAAAATTTCTGCGCGCATATCTGGATCCGCGCCCTGCAAGTTCACCTCACCGGAGATGTCGCATGACCTGGGCGCTCGGCATCGATAGCGGCGGTACGTTTACAGACGTGATGGCGATGGAAGTCGAATCCGGCCGCGTGCATACGCTCAAGGTTCCTTCGACGCCTGAAGATCCATCTCGGGCCCTTCTGGATGGTGTTGATGCATTTTTGAAGGCAGTACCGGATGCGCGCGCACGCGACATCTCTTTCTTCGCTCACGGCACGACCGTGGCAACCAACGCGGTAATCGAGCGCAAAGGTGTCTCGACGGGCCTGCTGATCACACGCGGCACAAGCGCTGTTTATATTGCGCGCAAGTCACACCAGCCTGCATCGAGGCAAATGCTCAACCCGCATTTTGAAAAGACGCCGCCTCTCGTCGCGCCGCGCTTCATGCGGGAGATTCCGGAGCGCCTGCTGTTCGACGGAACAGTTGAGCAACCGCTTGACGAAGCCGCCGTGCGTGATGCCGTCGCTGATCTGGTGCGGCTCTACGATGTAAAGGCAATTGCTGTCTGCTATCTGTTCTCGTTTATGAATGCCGCGCACGAGCGACGCACGCGCGATATCATCCGCGAGCACTTTCCGCAGATACGCGTTTCGCTTTCGTCTGACATTGTTCCGCTGATTCGTGAGTATCGCCGCCTTTCCACGACCGTCCTCGATGCGTATGTCGGACCGACGCTCCAGCGCTATCTGCATCGCCTGCAGACAGGTCTGATGGAGCGCGAAGTGACGACGAGGCAGGTGTTCATCATGCAGTCGAACGGCGGCCTGATGAGTATCGACGTGGCGAGCAATAACCCGGTGCAAACGTTACTTTCCGGCCCCGCCGCGGGCGTCATTTCCGGCGCCTATCTGTCGAAACTCACAGGCTTGCCGAATGTCGTGACGTTCGATGTAGGCGGCACCAGTACCGATATCGCAACCATCGTCGACGGAAAAATCGCCGAGACTATCGAAGGACATGTTGCAGGCCACGACGCATCGGTGCCGATGAGCGAGATCAGCACGATCGGTGCCGGCGGCGGTACGATCGCGCGCGTCGGTGTCGACGGTCGTCTGAAAGTAGGCCCTGATAGCGCTGGGGCGCGCCCAGGTGCTGCGTGCTACGGGCGCGGCGGCGAAGAGCCGACCGTGACCGATGCCGATGTTGTGCTGGGTTATGTTGATCCGGATTACTTCCTCGGCGGTAAATATAAACTTCAAGCCGAGCTTGCGTATCGGGCGATCGAGAACAAGATTGCCGCTCCGCTTGGTCTGAGCGTAGAGGCAGCTGCCGCCGGCATTATCACGGTTATCAATAGCCTGATGGAAGGCGAGTTGCGTCTATCGATGATTTCGCGCGGTTTCGATCCGCGATCTTTCGCACTGGTAGCACTCGGCGGAGCAGGTCCCGTGCGCGCGTGCATGGTTGCGAAAGACCTTGGGATTCAGCATGTGATCGTACCGCCTTATCCGGGCCTTGGCTCCGCGATGGGATTGCTGATGACGGATGTCAAACATAACTATCTTCAGTCGCGGCTCGGCCTGCTGCTTGAATTTTCCAACGAAGAAATCGGCCGGATTTTCGGCGCGCTCATCGAACGGGCGCGCACGGAATCCGAGGCTGAAGGATCCGATTTCGCAACGGTTGAAATTCAGCCCTATCTCGATCTTCGCTACGTGGGTCAGGGATACGAACTGTCGATACCGTGCCCGCTCGGCACACTGGATCGCGCCGCGCGCGACGTGCTCGGCGCCCAATTTCATAACCTGCACAACGAGGTCTACGGCCATAGCGCGCAGGACAACGCGCTCGAAGTCGTGAACTTCCGGATCGTAACCACCGCCAAGCTGCGCAAGTTCTCCCTCGCATCGCATCCGGCCTCACCCGAGCGCCCGCTCTCCGATGCACTGAAGAATAAGCGCCGCGCGTACTTCTCCGATGCTGGCGGCTGGATCGACACGCCCATCTATCACCGCGCACGGCTTCGGGAAGGCCATCAGATAGATGGCCCCGCGATTGTCGAACAGGAAGATTCGACTGTCGTGATCGCCAGCAAGCAGACGGCGCGGCCCGATGCGTACGGCAACCTTATTGTCTCGCTGCGCGCCTGACAGGGAGATCCACAACATGGCAATCGATCCGATTCTGCTCGAAGTAATTGCAAACCGTCTCGACGAGATTCAGCAGATCATGAAACACCGGCTGTTCCATACCGGCTATTCAACGATTCTGCGTGAATCGTTCGACGGCAGCGCCGGTCTCGTTACCGCTGATGGCCGGCTAATCGGTGCGTCCGGAGTGACGACGCATACCGGTCCCTATACAAAGATGGTGCAGGCAATCATCGCGAAATTCGGTGAGAACATCTACCCCGGCGATGCCTTTATTTCGAATGATCCGTACCGCAGCGGATCCGCACACGCGCCTGATGTCGGCGTCGTTGCGCCAGTCTTTATCGACGATGAACTGGTCGCCTTCTGCACGAGTCTTGGGCACAAGCCGGACATCGGCGGCATCGCGCCATCGTCGTCCAGTTCGGCTTCGCGTTCGATCTATCACGAAGGCTTGCTTCTGCCGCCAGTCAAGCTCGTGGAACGAGGTGTCTGGAATCAGGGCGTACTCAGCATCATCGAAAATAATTCTCGAACGCCTGAACTGTTGATAGGCGATATCGGCGGCCAGGTGGGCTGCACGCGTATTGGTTGCGAACTGGTCGAACAGTTGTGCATGCAATATGGCGTTGCAAACGTTCGGCAAGCCATCGACATGCTGCTGCTCGCGTCGGAGAAGCGCTTACGGCATGCACTCGCGGCGCTTCCGGACGGAACTGCCGAGGCGGAAAACTGGCTGGATAGCGATGGGGCGATTGATCAACCCGTTCGTATTCACGTGAAGGTCACCAAGCACGGCGACTCGCTCACGCTGGATTTTAGCGACAGCGACAAGCAAACGGTCGGCCCGGCCAATGCGGTCGTGCAGGCAGTGCGCGCGGCCGCGGGCGGCGCGGTTATTGCGTTTGTCGATCACGCGGTTACCTACAACGATGGCGTTTATAAGGTAGTCGAAATGATCTGTCCGCCGGGCACGGTCGTTAATCCTGTGTCACCCGCACCGGTCAATTCGTATATGCCGGGTTCGCACCTGGTCTTCAATGCTGTGATGTCCGCGCTGGGGAAACTCTATCCGCAGATGGCCGTCGCGGAATCCGGTCTCGGCCTCGGCGCGATTGCACTCTCCTACGAGAACGCACAGACCGGCAAGACGGCGGTTCAGTACGAGATTCTGCAGACCGGTCTCGGCGGAACGACCCAGGTCGATGGCGCGTCGATTATCCATCCGATCATGATTCATGAAACGGTGCAGCCGATCGAGATCATCGAAAGCGAATTTCCCGTGATCATCCGTGCTTTCGATATCCGGACGGATTCGGCGGGCGCAGGTGCACAACGTGGCGGCATTGGATATGTAAAGGAATACGAGGTCCGCCAGTCGGCTCATTTCATGTCGCGGCTCTCGCAACGGAAATTCGGTGCGAACGGTGCCGCGGGTGGCAGCGAGCCACTTCGCTCCCGAGCGATCTATAACCCGGGCCGCGCTGATGAACGCGCCTTGCGCGCACTCGATCTGGTCGAAATGCAACCCGGTGACGTGTTGCGCGTTGAACAGAGTGGCGGCGCGGGTCTGGGAGATCCGACACTGCGGGATCGGCGGAAAGTGCTCGACGATGTCGCCGATGGTTACGTGTCAGTAGAAGCGGCGGAACGTGATTACGGCTGTATTGTGCGACGCGACAGTGATGGGCGCTGGCGCATCGAAGCGGGTGCATAAAGCCCACATAAGCCGGATCAATCCGATCTGACTTCGTCAAGAATAAATGTATAACGGAGACAACCTGATGGACGTAACCTCGCTAGACGCCGGATCAGCACTATTAACTCCGGTGCGCACGTCGCGCGTGCGCAGAATGCAGATCATCGCGCTGGTTGTGATGCTGATGGGTGGCTCGATCGCCTTCATCGACCGTACCGCGCTTTCGGTCGCGACTCCCTTCATTCGCAAGGACTTCGGCCTGTCGATGACGGAGATGGGCGTCCTGATGTCCGCACTCAGTTGGTCTTACGGCCTCGTGCAAATTCCGTTCGGCATTGTGATCGACCGTTTGCGTCCGCGTATCATGCTCAGCGCGTCGCTCGTATTCTGGTCCATCGTGCAGATGTGCTTCGGCTTTGCAGGGACCTTCTGGCAGTTTATGGTGGCGCGCATCTTCCTGGGTGTTGGCGAGGGCCCGCAGTTCCCTGCCAGTGTCGTGACGGTGCGCGATTGGTTCAACGTACGCGAACGAGGTTTTGCTACCGGCGTGTTCAACGGTTCGAGTACATTTGGTCCGGCCATCGCAATGCCAATCCTTTCGTACCTGATGCTGATTCTTAGCTGGCGCTCGATGTTCGTGACTCTCGGCTTCTTCGGTGTCGTGGTCGGCATCCTGTTTTATGTGTTTTATCGCAACCCTCAGCAGATGAATCTCACGGTCGACGAGAAGGCCTACCTCGCAATCGGAGAAGAACCGCAGAGGATGGGTAACCGCTTCTCGCGCAAAGAATGGTCGCAGCTCTTCAGATTCAGTTCTACGTGGGGAACCTGTGTCGGCTGGTTCGGCGTACTTTACGGCGTGTGGCTTTACCTGGGATGGCTTCCGGTGTACCTCGAGCACGAACGTCATATGAGCATCATGAATTCGGGCTGGGTTGCCTCGATTCCGATGCTGTCTGCCACTATCGGTTCATTGTGTGCCGGCCGCGTAATGGACATGCTTGTGCGTCACGGGGTGTCGCCGCTGAATAGCCGCCGTTACCCACTTGCGGCTTGTCTGCTTGGCTCGGCGCTGCTGACTATCGTCGTCGCCGAAACGCCGAGCGACTTCATCGCCGTGGCCTGCGTGTCGCTGTCGATGTTTCTTTTGCTCGCAGGCTCGGCATGTGTCTACAGCACGCCCTCTGTCGCGGTTCCGCAGCGCTACACCGCAGCACTTACTGGCATTCAGAATCTCGCACAACTCGTAGGTTCGTCGCTGCCGCAGTTCCTGACCGGGTACATCGTCACTGAAACCGGCTCATTTCGCGTTGCGCTGTTCGTGACCGCCGGTATAACTGCTGTTTCCGCTGTGATTTATTTCTCACTCGTTCGCAGACCGATCAGTGAAAAAGCACTCCAAGCTCGCGTTGCCTGACACCATCAAACCAGTATCGGATTGCCCAGTACTGGTTCACTTCTCAACTGCTTCCTTTCTGCTTCCCAGAGCATACGCACATCTCCGGATCACGTCGGAATCATCGCTCGACACAGGGTCGTCACAGCACGGTGTGCAGACCTGACTTGCGTCGAGCAGCAACGCCGCCATCTCGGGCGTCATCGCATTGAGCTTTTCCGGCCGGTTCAATTCGATCCGGCCCACATGGTCTCGACCGTCAAAATTAACGAGGCAAGTAGGAGCTGGACCAGTTGAAAGTCGTACAGGCCGTATGCGAGCGGCGTTTGGAGCCCGCTCAGGCGGCGGATCGGCTCGCGTTGAGCGTCCGTCAGGTTGAACGTCCGGTGCTGCTCTACGATGCCGCTGGTCAGAGTCGGTCGTATCGCGCCACGCCCTCGTGAACAGCTCTTTCGAAAAACGATTGGCGGAGCCGTCAATGAGTCCGGCCTCTTCCTCATGGGACACCCGCTTACCGCGCCATCTTCACCCGGTCTGCAAGAAAAGAAAGGGCGTGCGCGGCCGTAACTAACTGCGTCCTTGGTGTATAGAGACGGCGAGCATGGGATACCGCCCCTTAGCGTATCGCCCGAATCGGGTGCCTGCTTACGCCTGTTTTCGCCCACTATTCTGCCGGCTCATTCTGCGTTCATGACAGCCTTCCCCGTACCTGTTCCTTCGATATCGATGATCGGCGCAAGCCGCGCGGCGACGCGCAACAGCTTCGCATCCTCATGTTCGGCAGCGATCAGCTGAATGCCGACCGGCAAACCGTTTGGCCCCGTCGTGCACGGCACGGCCAGGCAAGGCACGTGCAGCAGCGACCACATCGCGTTGAACACCGCTTCGCCGGTGCTTGCGTGGCCGTGCGGCGCCTCCCCTCGCGCGGCCGGCGTGACCAGCACATCGTAATCGCCGAACACGCGGTCCAGCTCCGCGCGGCAGCGTTCGGCGACGCGATACGCATCGCGCAGAACCTCGGGTTTATCGAGCCGGTCCGGCGACAATCGTTCCAGCATCGCGGGATGCATGCTGTCGCGGCGGCTTTCGAGCAGGTCGAGAAACGCGGCGGCGCCCTCGGTTTCGATCACGGTCAGATGCGCGGCCGACATGTCGTTGAACGCCGCGGGCAGCGTCACATCGGCGATCGTCACACCGGCATCACGCAGGCGTTGAGCGGCCGCTTCGAGCGCACGCTCGCCGGCGGGTTCGATCGACGGCCATTGCGGCGAGCGGCAGATGCCGACGCGCAGTCCGCGCAACGGCGCGTCATCCTCGGGAGCGGCATCGGGCGGCAGCAGACGGAAGACTTGCGCGACGAGTGCGAGATCGGCGACACCCCGGCCATACCAGCCGATCGTATCCAGACTGACCGCAAGCAGCTTCACGCCCTCGGCGCTGACGCGGCCCCACGTCGGCTTCAACGCATACACGCCGTTGAACGACGCCGGCCGGATCAGCGAGCCGCCCGTCTGCGTGCCGAACGCAAACGGTACTTGCAGATCGGCCACCGCAGCGGCGGAACCCGCCGACGATCCGCCTGGCGTATGCGCCGCATTGAGCGGATGCGTGGTGGCCGCGACGCGCCCGAACGCGGCGAATTCGACCGTATCGGTCTTGCCAAGCAGCACCGCGCCGGCATGGCGGGCGCGCGCGACGCAGGCAGCGTCATGCACGGGCTGGTTGCGCTGGAAAGCCGGCGAATTGTGCGTGGTCGGCAGATCGGCAGTATCGATCATGTCCTTCACGCCGAACGGCAGGCCCGACAACAGCCCCCGCGCGCCGTCGCGGCGACGCTTGTCCTGCTCGCGAGCGGCCTGCACCGCCCGCTCGCGATCGATCGCGAGCCACGCCTTGACCACCGGATCACGTGCGTCGACCCGGTCGAGGCACGATCGCATCAACGCTTCACCGGTCAAGCATCCTTCACGAATCTGTCGCGCAGCTTCAGCCGCGGAAAGCTGGTGCGGTTCCATCGATACTCCTTGTCCCTGTTCAACCGGTTGGGCTCACGCGTCACGCAAAGCCGTAGAGCGCCGCGGGATGGTCGACGAGAATGCGCGCGCGCATCGCCCGGTCGGGTACCCAGCGGTCGAGTAGCGAGCGCAACGCGACCGTATCCGCGTTGCCGTGCTCGGTGACATGCGGCCAATCGCTGCCCCACACGAGCCGCTCGGGCGCCTCGCGTACGAAGGCCTCGGCGACCCGCGTCGCGTCGTCGTACGGCGCGCCGGTCAGCGTATTCAGATAGGCGCCGGACAGCTTGAGCCAGCAGCGCTCGCGCGCAAGCAGATCGGCAACGACGCGAAATGCCGGATGCGCGGCGCCCTGCTGCGGCGCGAGCCGCGCGAGATGATCGAACACGATCATGCAGGGCAGGCGGTTCAGCACGTCGCGATACTCGACGATCTGATCGCCGGACATATGCAGTTGCGCATGCCAGCCCAACTCGGCGATGCGCGCCGCGAGCGGCTCGATCATATCGACCGTCATCACCGTATCGCGCGCGTTCCAGACGCTAAAGCGCAGCCCGCGCACGCCAGCGGCGTCGAGTTCGCGCAACACGGTAAACGGCGTGTCCGGCGCTACCACGGCGATGCCACGCGCCTCGCCGCCGAACTGCGCGATCGCATCGACGAGGCAGGCGTTATCCGTGCCGTAACGCTTGGCCTGGACGATCACCGCACGCGTCGTGCCGATCTTGCGCTGCACGCGGCGATAGTCGTCGACGGTCATGCCGGTCATCGGTGCACCGTTGCCGGGCTGTTCGGGAAAGCGCGGATCGTAGATGTGCAGGTGGCAATCGCATGCGCCTTCGATACGCTCGTTCACGGTTTCAGATACCTGAAGATTCATCGTCACGTTGTCTCTGGTTGATGCGCCCACTGTGGCGAACGTCCGGTTGGTCGCCTCAGCTCAGTTGCCGCCCGCGCGTTTCCGGCGAGATCAGCACCACGCCCCACGCGAGCAGGAACGCGACCAGCGTGGTCAGCATGCCCATGCGGAAGCCGCTCGCCGAGGTGGCCAACGCGCCGATCAGATACGGCGCGATCATGCCGCCGATGCGGCCGCCGTTGTAGGCAACGCCCATCGCGAAGCCGCGCGCGCTGGTCTTTGGCACCAGTTCGGCGGCGAACGGCCCCATGCCCGCGAACAGGCCGGTAATGCCCATGCCCGTGAAGAAGCTCGCGATCATCACAGTCGTTTCGCCGTTGCCGTTCACGAACGCGAACACCGCGATTGCACCGATCAGCAGATAGATCGAGAAGGTTGGCTTGCGGCCGATGCGATCGACGAGCAGCGCGAACACCGCGAAGCCGAAGATCGACCCGAGCTGCTGCGCGAACGTGAAGCTCAAGCTGTGCACGAAGTTGAAGTGCTTGACGGTCAGCAGGAACGTCGGCGTCCACGTGAAAACAGCCCAGTACACGTACTGCACGAAGAAAATGAACCCGAACGCCTTCGCGAGTCCGCCGAAGTTGCCACGGCGGAACAGATCGCCGATCTGTCCGCGCTCGCCGCCGGATTGCACGCGCGATTGCCACACCGGCGATTCGGGTGTGCGGCGCGCGAGCGGATACAACAGCACGATCGGCAATACACCGAGGCCATACACCCAGCGCCAGCCGCCATGATCGAGGCCGCCCGACAGGTTCGAAATCAGCGCCACCACGCCGATCGCGAGGAGCGAGCCGAGTGGCAGGCCGAACTGCATCATCGCCCCGCCCTTGCCGCGATGCTCGGGCTTCCATGTCTCCGCGACGAGCGCGGCACCCGCGGTCCACGCGCCGCCCATGCCGAGGCCCGCCAGCGTGCGCAGCACCGCCAGTGAAGCCGGGCCTTGCACGAACGCGGTGAGCCCAGTGAAGATCGAATAGACGAGAATGGTCAGTATCAGCGTGCGCACGCGGCCGATGCGGTCCGCCACCCAACCGAACCCGATACCGCCGACGATCAATCCTGCCGCGGCGATACTGCCGATCGCACCGGCCTGCGCGCGCGTCAATGCGAAGTACGCGATGAAGGCGGGCACGGTCAACGAGAACACGAAGATCTCATAGACCTCGAACAGCCAGCCGAGCCCCGCGAGTGCGAGCACGCGCCACGCGCCGCTCGTGACCTGCCGGTACCACGGTCCCGCCGGGGTGTGGTCCACCTGACTCGCCGGTCTGGTATCCGTTTCCGACGGGTGCGGAGTCTGGCCTGCCTGTGCGTGATGCTGCATGTTGTCGTCTCCTGTGGTGCTTTTTTCAATCCGGGTCTTCGTCGTACCCATCCTGCTCATGCGGCGCGTTGTATTTGTTGTCGCCGTCCTCGACTGGAATCAGCCTGCTCTCGCTTCGGTATCCTCGTAGGTTGCCGCCATGTAGGTCTCGACGATACTCGGCAGATTCAGTAATACGTGCTCGCGCTTGAGCGCCGCCGCCAGAGCAAAATCACGCGCCTTCAACGCCTGCATGATCTTCCTCGTGTATTGCAGCGAGCGGCTCTTGTCGAGCCTGCGCGACAGCAGGTTGAAGCGCAGCGGCTCAGCGGTTTCATAGAGCCGGTTCAGCGCGTCCTGCAGTGGCTTGTTGCCGAGAAACCGCGAGCTGGCGTCATAGAAATTGCGGATCTCCTGCACGTACTGCCCGACATTGCGGGCTTCGAACGCCGACGCCATGCGCTGATGACACTCGTTCATTTCTTTCAGCAGCGGCTTCAGATCGTCGATGTCGCCAAGACGCAGCATCGCGTAGCTTTGCAGCTCGGCGCGCAGCAGGTACATGTCGCGGATTTCACGCTCGCTGTACAACGTCACGCGAAAGCCGCGCCGCTGTATATGGGTGACCAGACCGCTTTGCTCCAGCAGACGCAAGGCCTCACGGATCGGTCCACGGCTGCTGCCATAGCGACGCTCCAGATCCTGCTCGCGCAGCGGTTGGCCGGGGCGGAACGTGCCGTCGATGATCGAGCGGCGAATCTGTTCCTTCAGGAAATACGGGATGGTGCCCGGAATCGATGCCTGCTCCATCACTCCGCATCCTTGTCGACGACGATGCCGACCGATGCAAGCACCTCTTCGGTATGCTCGCCAAGCCTCGGTGCGGCACGTTGCGCGGCTAGCGGCACGGCGCCAAACCGGAACGGTCGCGCAAGTCCGCGATACGGGCCGGCGTTGTCATGCCGGTAGGTTTCCACGAGTCCTTGAGCGAGCACCTGCGGATGATCGAACATGTCCTCGATATCTCGCGCGGCCGAACACGGCACCTGTTCGCCGAAAATCTGCTCCCATTCCTTCGCGGAATGCGCGCGTAACGCGTCGCGCAAGACCGGTACGATTTCGTCCGCGTGTTCGGCGCGCTTCCTGACGGTGTCGAAACGCGGATCGGCGGCGAGTTGCGGACGGCCGATCAGTTCGCACAGCGCAGCCCAGAAATGCGGCGTGTTGGCCGAAAGATAGATGCTGCCCTCGCCAGTTGGATGCAAACCGGTGATGCCGCCCGACCGCATGTCGCGAAAGCGCTCGCGCGGCTCGCTGTCTGCCCATACGAAGCGCGCGGACTGCATCGCGAGCGCGCTGGCGAGCAGCGACACGCCGACATACTGCCCATGCCCGGTGCGTTCGCGCGCATACAGCGCCGAAGCGACGCTCGCGGCAAGCATCGATGCCGCGTAATAGTCGACCACCGATCCGTACACGATCTCCGCGTCGCCCGGCGCCCCTTGCAGCGAGCAGATGCCGGACATCGATTGCAGCACCTGGTCGTAACCGGCCTTGTCGCGCATCGGCCCGGTATCCCCGTAACCGGTGAGCGCACAGTAGATCAGACGCGGATTGCGCTCGCGCAGTGAGTCATAGGCGATGCCGAGCTTGGCCGGCACGGCCGGGCGAAAGTTATGCACCAGCACGTCCGCCTGATCCACCAGCTTCATCAGCGCGTCGTGCCCCGCTTGCGTTTTCAGGTCGAGCACGATGCCGAGCTTGCCACGATTCACGCCGAGAAAGGCGCGGCTTTCCTGCGGCAGCGTGGATGGGTAATTGCGAAGGTTGTCGCCTTGCGGCGGCTCGACCTTGATGACCTCCGCACCCTGATCGGCAAGGAGCGTGCACCCATATGGACCCGCGATATAGGCGCTCAAATCCAGCACCTTGATGCCGGCGAGCGGTCCGGCGGAGTGATCGGCGATGGCCGGCGTAGCGGCGGATTCGTGCGATGAAGACGTCATGTCGAACTAGGTAAATGGCAACTGCGAGGCAATGGCGATGCAACTGCGCGGTAAATACGAAGCAGCCCAGGGTCAGCCGGCGATGACTCTGCGGCGGCTGCCGGGCCACGGAAACAGCACCCGTGGTTGTATGAAACACAGCCTCAATGTAGAGTACAGAAAATAAATTGTCTACAATTTTTGAGAAGCCAATCATGTCATCGAATGCCGGCAATCTACTGATGCGCAGCAAGCTGTTCGTCCCCGCGTCACGCCCCGAACTGTTCGCAAAGGCCATGCAAGGCGCTGCCGACGCGATTTCATTCGATCTCGAAGATGCCGTCGAGGAAAGCCGCAAGGCCAGCGCGCGCGGCACGTTGCGCCAGTATCTGTCGACGCCCGAGGCCAGCGCTGCAGGCAAGACGCTGATCGTGCGCATCAACGCGATCGACACGCCCCACTTTGCCGACGACGTAACCGCGTGCGCGCAAGACGGCCTTCACATGCTGAATCTGCCGAAGGTCGAAGATCCCGACGCCGTACGCCAATTGGCGGCGATGCTCGATGCGCTCGAACGCGAGCGCGGCATTGCGGCGCCGATCGGCATTCTCGCCAACATCGAGTCGCCGCGGGGGTTGCGTCACGCGGCGCAGATCGCACTCGCGCATCCACGTGTGAGAGGTTTGCAGCTTGGCTTCGGCGACCTGTTCGGGCCGCTTGGCATCTCGCAGCGCGAAACCTCCGCATTACAGGCGGTCCGCTTGCAGGTGCGGCTCGCGGCGGGCGAAGCCGGCATCGAAGCCTACGACGGCGCTTTCGTCGATATTGCAGACCCCGAAGGATTCACGGTGGACGCGAAATCCGCGTTCGCGCTCGGCTTCGCCGGCAAGAGCTGCATCCATCCAACCCAGGTCGCACTCGCCAATGACGCGTTCCGCCCCAGCCAGGAAGAAGTGGATCACGCGTTGCGCGTCGTCGCCGCGGCAAAAGAGGCCCTCAACGAAGGCGTCGGCGCGTTCAAGGTGGACGGCAAGCTCGTCGACGGACCATTCATCACCCGAGCGGAAAAACTCGCGGAGTTGGGGCGCGCGCTCGGCATGGCGTGATGAGCATCGCCACGGCAAGCATCTGAAACTACGCAAAATCTGCCGACGAATACACGGTATTGCCATGACCTCGGCGATCCGGGCGCGGAGGTCTGTATTCGCAACGCAGACGGATTCAGATCGAACTACACGCGCACGCCGCCCGGCTCATCAATCATCATATGGCGGCTCGGGACGCGAGAGCGCTCGACGTCACATGATAGAGCCCGGCAGTTGCCAGGTACGTCAGCGCGAATACCAGTTTCATCCGCCGCGCAGCTAAAGCATCGGTTTTCGCCAAAGAAAAGCAAGTTGTTGATCCTGCGAGAATGGCATGCTTCGTGGACGACTTTGCGCTCACTATCTAAAGCGTTGCACCAGAGCCCCGGCTGTCTTCCCGGATCACAAAACCCGCCCGCTTCCCGTCGGCGCATCACGGCAAGTACCGCCAGCCGTTCATCCAGTATCTACGACGCACGGATACCGGGCGCGACATCCGTGCGCACAAAGATGATGGCGACACACCGCTGAACGCCCCGCCTGTTCAAACGTGGGCGCGCGGCCAATCCCATCTTGAGTTGTGTGGAGCGTCTTTGGAGCATCGTGTCCAATTCGGAACGCTCCGGCGCCAGCCGCATCGCCAGCGCGGCAGGTGCTTCGTGCGTCTCATCCGATACGACGACCGCGTCGGCGCCACTATCCAACGTCTTTGCGAAACACTCGAAGCTCCGACTACGATCACGCTTGCCAAAGCCCTGGAGTTTCAGGTCCTGGACGGCTCATTGCTCAACGGCTCACCTTGCTTGCACTGCAAATCGAACCACGCAGCAACTGCCTGTTCGAGATTGAGAAACATACGCTCGTGTCCAAGCGCCTTGCCGAGCGGCGCCCTGTCGACGACGGCGAACACTTCCGGGCTCAGACCGACCAGCCAGAGAGTAACCCCATGTTCCCGGGATTTTTTCTCCGCCTCGGTCAACATCTTGAGCGCCGTGTACTCCAGGTCGAATACCGCCCGCATGTCCAGAGCGACGACTCGCGGATGCGCCTGCTCGATCAGCGGTGTGATCTTGTGACCGATATTCGCGGCATTGGCAAAAAAGATCCGCCCTTCCGGCCGAAGAAGCAGCAACCCGGGGAATTCCTCATCGTCGGGATATTTGTCGGAGACCGGCCGGAATACGGATGTGCCACGCTTGCGGCGGAGTACATGCACGGGTGGATCGGACACCTGGTAGGCGAGTGCCACGACGGACACGAGAATGGCAATCAGAATGCCCTTCAACGTACCGACCAGCACGACGCCCGCGAGCGCCACCAGCGCCCACACGAACTCGGTGCGTCTGACGGCGAGTATCGCGCGGAACTCCGCCGGCTTGAGCAGGCCGATCGAATAGACGATGACCACGGCGGCGAGCGTTGCATGCGGCATGAGTCCGATCAGCGGTGCGAGCAGCAGCATCGTGCCGAGGGTCACCGCGGCCGTCACGCACTCCGCCAGTTGAGAACGCGCACCCACCAGACGATTCACCGCCGTCTGCGTGGTTCCGCCTCCCGCCGGCATGGACCCGAACAGCGCGCCAACCGCGTTACCCAATCCTGTCGCTAGCAATTCGCGATTCGGCTCCGGCATGGGCTCCTCGCTTCGAACGAATGCTCGCCCCGACGCAATCGTTTCGGTGAAGCTCATCAGCGCGATGCCCATCGCCGCCGGCCAGAGCGCCTCGATAAGACCGAGGTTGGGCATGACGATCGATGGCAGCCCCGTCGGAATGTGGCCGACGGTTTCGACACCATACTGCTGCAACCCGACGAGACCGACGCTAGCGATCCCGCAAGCCACAGCGATCAGCGGGGCCGGTGATTTCGGGTAGAAATGTTCGAGTGCGACAAGGATCGCAATCGTCGCCAGACCGACGATAACCGTCGCAGCCGATGCGTGAGGCAACCCCGTGACGAGCGCATACACGTTGTGGGCGAACGAGCCTTTTACGACGTGAAGCCCGATCAGTTTGGGCAACTGGTCGAGCACGATAACGATGGCAATACCGCCCTTGAAACCCGTCAGCACCGGATCGGAAATGAAGTTTGCGACGAATCCGAGCCTGAATATCGCGGCGAGCACGAGGATGAAACCAACCAGCAACGTGAGCGTAGCCGTCGCGATCGCAAGTTGTGCCGCTCCACCGCCGGGAGCGACCTGCCCGAGCGCCGATGCGGTCAGGATGGCCAGCGTTGCACTGGTGCTGACGCTAAGCGGTTTTGACGTGCCGAACAGTGCGTATATCAGCATCGGCACAAAAGCCGTGTAGAGGCCCACCTGGACCGGCAACCCGGCAACGGTGGCGTAAGCCATCGACTTCGGCAGCACGACGGCCGCCGCCGTCACACCGGCGATGACATCCGGCTTGATCCACGACTTCTGATAGTCGCGAACCCATTCGAGAATCGGCAGGCGAAAATGCGAATCGTGCCGCGGCGGAGATGGGTTGAGCATGATCGAGAGCCTCACTCTGGAAGTGCAGTCATGCGGAAGAAATCCCGCGTCGCGCCATCGGGCTCGCCGAACCACCTCGAATAGATCGACGCGAACTCAGGCGAAACGAACAATCGGCTCAACGTGCGATCGACGGCGAGGCGCAGATCGTCTTCCCCGCGCAACATGCCAATGGCGACGGGCAGATAGGTAAAGCGGCGGTCCAGCACCGTCAGATCGCCGGACGCCGGACTGTTGCTCGCCAATGCGAGCAACAGCGATCGCTCGGCGAAGAAAACGTTCGACTGGCGCTCGACGACCTTGCGCACGCCCGACTGAACATCCGGGACCGGAACGACGGACGCCGTGATCTGAAACCGCTCCATCTTCGCGCCGAGCCAGCGTTGCGCGGGCGAACCGTCGACGACGGAGACCGTCTGACGGGACAGTAATTGCGCAGGCGAGGCGCGCCACGCGGGATGTGATGGCGGGGTGCCCGTCAACACCTCTTTCAGTCCGGCAGGCGCATCCGATCGCACCACCGCGCCGATACCACCCGGATACACGGGTATCGAGAACGACATGCTCCGGCGGCTGGCGAGCGTATCGCCGTCACCGCACAACAGATCGATCCGGCGTTCCTGCACCGCGCGCGCCTGATCGCCGGCTGTGATGCCGATCCAGTTCACCTTCAGCGCCGCCAGTCCCAGTTGCTTGCCGATCTCGTCGGCGACTTTCTGGCACAACGCGGCCACATAACCCGTGACCTGGCCGCTCTGATCTTTATAGGCAAAGGGCTGCGCGCCGTCGAGATAGCCGAGGTCGATAGTGCCGGACTGTTTGATCCGCGCCAGCACGCTTGCCGATACGGGCTCCTCGGCCCGAGACCGCGACGGAAACAACGACGCCAGCGCCACCACGGCAATCGCGAGAGCCGCCGCCCTCGCCGCGCGGGCGCGCCCGGTGGACGTCACCGTGGCGACGCGGAACGCCATGAAGCCGTAGATCACGTAGCCGATCGCCATGACCAGCATCCCACCTAATACCGCGTCCTTGCCGGACGCGTAGATGGCATACACGGAATAAGCCAGTGCGATCACCGCGACGATCGTGTTGCGCCGATATTTCGTCGGTTGCGTGCCCGCATTGCGCATCATGGCGAAGAGTGCCGACAGCGAGATGATGTACGGCAGCACATTCGTGACGACCGCGAGATTGACCAGCGCCGCGAACTGTTCGCTCAGGTTCGGCGAGATCGTCGACAGCGCCATTAGCGACTGCACGCATCCCATGATGATCATGCCGGCGATCGGCGCGCCCATGCCGTTTGCCTTGCCGAAAATCGACGGGAACATGTTGCTGTCGGCGGCATCTCTCGCGGTTTGCGCAAGCGTGAATTGCCACCCCAGCAGCGAGCCCACGCATGCCATTGCGGCAAGCGCCATGACGATCGATCCGATCGCCGGGCTGAACATGTGGGCGAAAGCGAGTCCGAATGGTCCCGTCGAGCGGGCCAGATCCGCATTGGGCACGATCCCCTGAATCACCGCCGTCGACAGCACGTAGATGATGGCCGCGCCCAGGGTACCGAGCATGCACGCCAACGGAACGTCGCGCTTCGGATTTTCCACCGCGGACGAGTTCTGTACCGCCGACTCCATTCCGAGAAACGCCCACAACGTCAGCGCGATGCTGGATCCCATTCCTTCGAGGATACCCATCCCGCGCGGATTCCATGCAGCTGCGAAGGTGTCTGCATGAAACCAGAACCAGCCGGCGACGGACATGAATCCAACGGGAAGAATGACGCCCCATACGGTGACGGAGCCGATGCGGCCGGTGATCTTCGGCCCACCGAAATTCGCGACCGTGGTCAACCACAGCAGACCGATCACGCCGATGCAGGTCGCGACCGGAGACGATGTCAGCACCGGGAAAAACGCGGCGAGATAGCCGAGTGCCGAACTTGCCACGGCCACGTTTGCGATGGCGATCGACAGAAAGTACAGAAAGAAGACCTGAAAGTAGCCATCCTTACCATAAGCATCCTCGGCGTAGGCGGCCATGCCGCCGGTACGCTGGTTCAGCAGCCCCGCTTCGGCAAAGCCGTAGGCGATGGCGAGCGACCCGATCGCGGTGACGACCCACGACAGCAACGAGATCGCGCCTACTTTGGCCATGTTTGCAGGCAGCATGATGATGCCCGATCCCATCATGTTGACGGTGACGATGAACGTCAGCTGCACGACGTTCATCTTTTTGGGTTGCTCCGCCATGGCGCTTCTCCACCCGATTTCAACGGTGTTGCCTACACGCGTGACCGCCGCTCGTTTCGATCTTCACGAAGGCTCTACCGCGCATCGCTGCACATCGCCGCCCATTGCCGCGTCGGCGTCCAGCGCAATTTCATTCAAGTATCCGTTGCGCCGCGGCCGCTTGATTTGCGTCAACCGTCATTGAATCCCCCTGCGCAATTCGCGTTGATCGAATTCAGGTGCCACTCGATCGTCTGCTGAAAAGGCGCGCATTCTCCCTGCAAATCACGATACGCATGCGACCAGTTACGGGGTTGATTCAGGTCAATACTTCGACGGCGTGATAGCCGACGATAAGCGCGCGTTTCCAACCCGGTAACAACCCGGTAACGTCAGCGTTGGATGAAGCCTTTTCCGCTTTCGATCAACCATGCCGGCTGTGCATTCACCCTTCGCGCGAACCCTCTCGGCGCCACCACGCGGGCCAATCCGCTCCCGCCGCATGGGCCGCTTCGGCACGACGTTCGTCGGCGCGTGCCTCGCTCTGTCCATCATGCGGGTGTCGGCTCAGGAACTGGAGCCACGCGCGTATTCGCCCGCGCCCGTCGGCACCAACTTCATCGGGCTCACCTATACGAGGCTCAGCGGGCAGGTGCTCGTCGATCCGTCAATTCCCATTACCGATGTCCAGGCGCAGATCAACTCCGCGTCGATTGGCTACGTGCATGTATTCAATCTCGCCGGCCATGGCGCGTCGTTCGGTTTGCTCGCGCCTTTCGTCAGCGGCGATATCTCGGGTAAGGTCTTCGACGCCCCGAATCAGGTGCATCGCGCGGGAATCGGCGATGCCCGCTTCAGGCTTTCCGTCAATCTTCTGGGCGGCCCGGCGCTGACGCCGGAGGAATTCGCGCACCGCACACCCGGCACCATCGTCGGAATGAGCCTCACCGTCGTCGCGCCCACCGGACAGTACGAGCCCGCGCATCTGGTCAACATCGGCACCCACCGATGGGCGTTCAAGCCTGAGTTCGGCATCTCGCAACCGTTCGGCAACTGGTTTGCGGAAGTCATGACGGGCGTGTGGTTATTCACGGACAACACGTCCTTTCTCGGCAACAGGCGACGCGCTCAGGCGCCGCTCGCCGAGCTTCAGCTGCATGGCGGATACACGTTCCGTCCGGGCTTGTGGCTGGCGGCCGATGTAGGTTTCTCCTCGGGCGGCGCGACTTCCGTCAACGGTGTCACCGGCGACGACAGACAGAACAATGCCCGCTACGGACTCACGCTGTCGGTTCCGATCACGCGCGACTGGTCGGCCAAACTGGCCGTGTCCAACGGATTCGTGGTCAGAGCCGGCGGCAACTACAAGGCGATTTCGCTGACCTTGCAATATCGCTGGTTCAACCGGTGAAGCATCGCCAATCATCGGCGGAATTCGTTGCATCCGCTCCGATGTCAGCTCAACCATCTGGTCCGTTGATTCAGGTCAATCGACGTGACCTGACCGTTTCTATCCTGACTATGTGTCGAAAACTCCGATCGGTCGGCTGCGCCCGCGACGGAGTGAACGGACTCGAAACCGGTTAAGGAGAGGTTACATGTCAGATTCCGTAACGCAACCCGCGTCCAGCCCGCAGGCAGGACCCTCGACGGTATCGGCCGCCGCGGCCCCGAAACTTCATCTCGGCGCACTCACCGCGCTCGTGGTGGGCTCGATGATCGGAGGCGGCATCTTCTCGTTGCCGCAGAACATGGCGGTCAGCGCCGGTGCGGGCGCGGTGCTGATCGGCTGGGCGATCACCGCCGTCGGCATGCTGACCCTCGCATTCGTCTTCCAGACGCTCGCGAATCGCAAGCCGGAGCTCGACGGCGGCGTCTATATCTACGCCAAGCAAGGCTTTGGCGATTACATGGGCTTTTCGTCGGCATGGGGCTACTGGATCAGTGCATGGCTCGGCAATGTCGGCTACTTCGTGCTGCTGTTCGGCACCTTCGGCTACTTCTTTCCCGTCTTCGGCGAAGGCAATACGCCGCTTGCGATCGCCTGTGCGTCGGTGTTGCTGTGGGGCGTCCACTTCCTCGTGTTGCAGGGCATCAAGGAAGCGGCGTTCGTCAACATGATCACGACGATTGCGAAGGTCGTGCCGATTGTGCTGTTCATCGTGATCTGCCTCTTTGCGTTCAAGGCGAACATCTTCACGAATGACTTCTTCGGCTTGAGCACGCCGAAGCTCGGCAGTGTCGCCGACCAGGTGCGCGGCTCCATGCTCGTCACGGTCTGGGTTTTCATCGGCATCGAAGGCGCGAGCATTTTCTCGGCGCGCGCCGAGAAACGCGCCGACGTAGGCCGGGCAACGGTGATGGGCTTCATCGGCGTGCTGCTGGTGCTGGTGCTCGTCAACATGCTGTCGCTCGGCATCATGTCGCGGCCCGATCTGGCCGCGCTGCAAAACCCGTCGATGGCGGGCGTGCTCGAACGGGTCGTGGGTCACTGGGGCGCGATTCTGATCAGCGTGGGACTGGTCATTTCACTGCTGGGCGCGTTGCTCTCGTGGGTACTGCTGTGCGCGGAGATCATTTTCTCGGCGGCGCGGGACAACACCATGCCGCACTTCGTGCGCAAGGAGAATGCGAAGAAAGTTCCGTCGAATGCGCTGTGGCTGACCAATGGCATGACGCAGGCATTCCTGCTCATCACGCTGTTTTCCAAAGGCACCTATCTTTCGCTGATCTATCTGGCCACGTCGATGATCCTGCTGCCGTACTTCTGGTCGGCGGCCTATGCCGTGCTCGTCGCATGGCGCCGCGAGACCTACGAAGCCGAACCGAAGCAGCGCAACAAGGACTTGCTGATCGGCCTGATCGCCGTGGTGTACGCGGTATGGCTGCTCTATGCAGGCGGCTTCAAGTACGTGCTGCTTTCGGCGCTGCTGTATGCCCCGGGCGCGTTGCTCTTTGCCAAGGCGAAGCGCGAAGCAGGTCAACCCGTGTTCACGCTGGTGGAAAAACTCGTGTTCGCGGCGGTACTCGTGGGCGCGCTGATCGCCGCATTCGGCCTGTACAAGGGATTCCTCACGCTCTGATTCGAGGAGACACATGATGAGCACGGAAACAATGAAGTATGGCGTTCATTCGGAAGCGGGCAAGCTGCGCAAGGTGATGGTCTGCTCGCCGGGTCTTGCGCACCAGCGTCTGACGCCGAGCAATTGCGACGAACTGCTATTCGACGACGTCATCTGGCTCAGTCAGGCCAAACGGGATCATTTCGACTTCGTCACGAAGATGCGCGAGCGCGGCGTCGAAGTGCTGGAAATGCACAACCTGCTGACGGAAACGGTACGCAACCCGGAAGCGCTGAAGTGGCTTCTGGATCGGAAAATCCGTCCCGATACGGTCGGCGTCGGGCTCGCCAACGAGGTTCGCGCGTGGCTCGAAAGTCTCGAGCCGAGGCGGCAGGCCGAGTTCCTGATCGGCGGTGTCATCGCGGAGGACATCCCCGATACCGACGATTCGAACGCCTTGAAGATGTACCGGCAGTACCTCGGTTATTCCGGTTTCGTCTTACCGCCCTTGCCGAACACGCTGTTCACACGCGATACGACCTGCTGGATCTACGGCGGGGTCAGCCTGAACCCGATGTACTGGCCCGCGCGCCGCCAGGAAACCGTGCTGACCGCGGCAATCTACAAGTTCCATCCCGACTTCGCGAGCAGGGAATTCGAAGTCTGGTATGGCGATCCGGATCGCGACCACGGCCTCGCGACGCTCGAAGGTGGCGATGTGATGCCGATCGGCAAGGGCGTGCTGCTGATCGGGATGGGCGAGCGCACCTCGCGGCAAGCGATCGGAGAACTCGCGCAGAGCCTGTTCAGGAACGGCGCGGTCGAACGCATCATCGTGGCCGGCCTGCCGAAGTCTCGCGCCGCGATGCATCTCGATACGGTCTTCACCTTCTGCGATCGGGATCTCGTCACGATGTTTCCCGAGGTGGTCAACGAGATCGTCGCGTTCTCGCTGCGTCCCAGCGATTCCGAGGCGGCAAGAATCAACATTCGCCGCGAAGACAAGCCGTTCGTCGAAGTCGTGGCCGAGGCGCTGGGGCTCGCGCGGCTGCGCACCGTCGAGACGGGTGGCAATACTTTCGCGGCCGAGCGTGAGCAATGGGACGACGGCAACAACCTCGTGTGCATCGAGCCCGGCGTTGTAATCGGCTACGACCGCAATACCTATACCAATACGTTGTTGCGTAAGGCCGGCATCGAAGTGATCACGATCACCGCGAGCGAACTGGGCCGCGGCCGCGGCGGCGGCCATTGCATGACCTGCCCGATCGTGCGCGATCGCATCGACTACTGATACCTGCCTCGAAGGCGCGCCGCACTACCGCGCGCCTTTGCCGCATACACCGACAAGGAGTTCATCATGGCTTTCAATCTGCGCAACCGGAGCCTTCTGAGCCTCACGCATCACAGCAATCGCGAGCTTCGTTATCTGCTCGACCTGTCGCGCGATCTGAAACGCGCGAAGTACACGGGCACTGAACAGCAGCATCTGAAGGGCGTCAATATCGCGCTGATCTTCGAGAAGACGTCGACTCGCACGCGCTGTGCGTTCGAGGTCGCCGCGTATGACCAGGGCGCGAGGGTCACGTATATCGACCCGCACTCTTCGCAGATCGGGCACAAGGAAAGCATGAAGGACACGGCGCGCGTTCTCGGGCGCATGTACGACGCAATCGAATATCGCGGTTTCAGTCAGGAGATCGTCGAGGAACTGGCGAAGTTCGCGGGCGTGCCGATTTTCAATGGACTGACGGATGAATATCACCCGACGCAGATGCTCGCCGACGTGCTGACCATGCGCGAACACACCGACAAGCCGCTAACCGCCATCAGCTACGCGTACCTGGGAGACGCCCGCAACAACATGGGCAATTCGCTGCTGTTGATCGGCGCGAAGCTCGGCATGGACGTGCGCATCGGCGCACCGAGGGCGCTGTGGCCGAGTGCCGCGCATATCGAGGCGTGCGAGCGCTTCGCGGCCGAAACAGGCGCGCGCATCACGCTGACGGAGGATGCGAAAGCCGCCGTGAAGGGCGCGGATTTCGTGCATACCGACGTGTGGGTATCGATGGGTGAACCGATGGAAGTTTGGGGTGAGCGCATCCAGCTTCTGCTGCCGTATCAGGTCAATATGGATCTGATGAAAGCCACGCAGAACCCGCAGGCAAGATTCATGCACTGTCTGCCGGCGTTTCACAACAGCGAGACAGTGGTCGGCAAGCAGATCGCCGAAGCGTACCCCGCGCTTGCCAACGGAATCGAAGTGACCGAAGAGGTTTTCGAATCGCCGCTGAATATCGCTTTCGAGCAGGCCGAAAATCGCATGCATACGATCAAGGCGATCCTCGTCGCGACACTCGCCGACCTCTGAACAATCCGGTCGAATCATCAGCCGCGGGCGGCACAAGCGTCGGTGACGTTTGCGCCGCCCGCGATCACGCGTCAATCAGGAGGGGCACATCATGCGTATCGTGATCGCGTTGGGAGGCAATGCGCTGTTGCGGCGCTCGGAGCCGATGACGGCGGAAAATCAGCGTGAAAATGTGCGGCTCGCCGCCCGCCAGATTGCCCTCGTCGCACCCGGCAACGAGCTTGTGATCGCTCACGGCAACGGCCCGCAAGTCGGACTGCTTGCACTGCAAAGCGCCGCCTACAAGGAGGTCGAGGCTTACCCTCTGGACGTTCTGGGCGCGCAGACGGAAGGCATGATCGGCTATCTGATCGAGCAGGAGCTCGGCAATCTGCTGCCCTTCGAGGTGCCATTCGCGACGATTCTTACGCAGGTCGAAGTCGACCCGTACGATCCCGCGTTCGCGCATCCGACCAAGCCGATCGGGCCGGTCTACCCGAAAGAAGATGCCGAACGTCTTGCGAAGGAGCGTGGCTGGAGCATCGCCGCCGACGGCGACAAATTCCGCCGCGTCGTCGCGAGTCCACGTCCCCAAAATATCTTCGAGATCCGGCCTATCAAATGGCTGCTCGAACGCGGCACGATCGTCATCTGCGCGGGCGGCGGCGGTATTCCCACCTGCTACAACGACGACGGAAAGCTGGTCGGCGTCGAAGCGGTCATCGACAAGGATTTGTGCTCGGCGCTGCTTGCGCACGAACTGGGCGCTGACATGCTGATCATCGCCACCGACGTGGATGCCGTCTACGTGGACTGGGGAACGCCGGATCAAAGAGCGATCGCGCAGGCTCATCCGGACGAGCTGGAGAAACTTGGGTTCGCGAGCGGCTCGATGGGACCCAAGGTTCAGGCGGCGCTCGAATTCGTTCGTAAAACCGGGCGCGATGCCGTGATCGGCTCGCTGTCCGACATTCAGGCCGTCATCGAACACCGCGGAGGGACCTGCGTAAGCATGAATTCGCCGGGCATCCGCTATCGCAGTTCGAACGCAGCCTAGGACCCGTGCTTGGCTTGGACGGCTCGGTCGCGCTAATGACACCGCTGCGTGAGCCGCGCCGTTGATATGCATCAAGTGCGTTGCCGCGCAAGGCTCTACGCTGATTCCATCGAGCAGGTGAAAAGCGAGGCACAGCATGTTCAGGCGGATATTGTTCATAGGATTTCTCGCGCTACCGGGGTCGCTCCTCGTCGTGTCCATCGCGTGCGTTCATCCGCGCAGCCGCGCCATGCTGACCGAGCTGGCCTGTGCCGCGCCGCTGCTGGCGCGTGTGAAGGGACGCATCGCGGTGTTGCGCTCCAGTTGAGCGTGTTTCGCGACCGGCCTCGCGCAGCCGCAAGCTGCCGGGAGTTCACATAGACGATTTCTGCCGCACGGAGAACGCCACATGAGACACGCACGGCGTAAAGCATTGATTGTCTTGCTGACGGTGCTGGCAATCTGCCTTTCGATACAGTCCGCCGCTCGCGGCGAAGTGACGGCACAGGCCAGTTCCGGCGTCCCGTTCTCCGGAACCAGCGTCGCGCATGCAAACGCGGTCGTGTTCGCTATCGACACCGGCCGCAACAGCATGACGCTGCTCCAGGACAACGGAGAACCTGTCGACGTAGTGGTCGACCCGAACATCGGCGATGTGGGCAAACTGCGGCTCGGCGACACTGTCGCCGTCACGTTCCACCGGGCTCTGCTGCTGCGTGCCGACAAGAGCCATTCACGCGGGATACGCGAGCGCATCGATAAGGGATATACCAGCGGCGCATCGTTGGGCTCTTCCCTGTCCCTGCACCGCGTCGAGGCAGTGGCGACCGTCGTGCGGATCGATCGCGACAGGCATCAACTGACGTTGCGCGGTCCGACCCGTTCGGTGGTGCTGCAGGCATCGTCGGACAGCCTGCTCGACGGCCTGAAAGCAGGTGACAGCGTGCAGGTCGACTACGTCGAGGCGATCGCCGTCGACATCACGCGCGACGGCGCGCCGGTACGCTAGATCGTCGCCGTTTCCGCCCGAGGGTAGTTCGTGTTAACGACGCGGGTCGATACGCCAGGTAACTATGAGCCGCCGGCGGCGTATAAAGCCGCTAACGCAATCGCGCGTTTTTGCGCTAGAGGAACGCGCACTCAAACGCGATGACGGAGTGCTGCGATGAAAGTCCAGACCGCGAGCCCCATGCGAGGACCACACACCAGATGGCTGTACGTACTGTGCGTCAGCCTGCTGTTCGTGACGGCCGTCACCTGGCTGAACGCCATTTTCGATCACCCGATCGACGACGCGGTCGTTACCGGGATGATGTCGCCCGAGTGCGTGAAGGTCAGCCGCATGCCGGCAGGCTCTGTGCTTTCCGCCGCGCAACCGGACGACGAGATCTGCCGATCGTTCTTTCTGTATCGCGCAACGACCCAGAATGCCGCCGGTGACGTTGCGTCCTATCAAAACATGATCATGCGGGAGCGGGTCGGCGAGTTCTGGAGAATGATCGGCTACGCACTCGTGCTGTGGCTGCTCGTCACTGCGGCCTGCCTCGGATTCGCGCGGCTGCTCAAACGCATCGTCGCGAGCCGCATGCATCGTTCGGAGCGGTGAATGCCGCGAACGTTTTGCCAACATGGAGCACCGATCTTGCGCAATCTATCCTCGAAGCCGAAAGCCACAGCCGCTGATACCCGTGACGAGGCGGCGGAAATCTGCTTCCGCTACCGCAGCGGCCCGCGGCGTGCGCGCCACTACGACGTTCTGATGACACTCGGCGATCCGGGCGGCACCTGCCGCCTGGCAATTCGCGAAGCGTTGCCCGACGATGCGGACCTTCCGCCATTGACTTCGGGACGCGTCAATGCGACACGCCTGATGCGCGCACTCGATCTGATCGGACTCGTGGAGCGGATCACATCCCAGGACAACGCGCCTTCGGAACCCGGCAGGTTGCTGTACGACGCTCATCTGCACATGCCGCAACACGCTGCGCGGGATGAAACACGGCGCCCGTTCGCGGCGCTCCACCCGTGGCCAGACTGAGCCGGCCGCTGAGCGACTATCCTCCGAGCGCAATGATCGCCACCGTCAGCACGATACCCACCGTAGTCATGGCAAAGCCCGCCTTCATCGCACTGAAGCCGGTGTAGCGCCCAAGCGCAAAGCCCGCGCCGAACAGCATCACGAGCGTGAGCACGCGCGAGATGACAAGCGCCACGGTGCGATCCGCGACAACGAGAAACGGCAGCGCGACCGGAAAGGTCGATATGACGACGAGCATGAAGATGCCGAGCGCGCCGAGAAAGTCGTCGAACACGAAACGCGCGCGGGACGGTAGCGTTGATACGGCGGCGAGACGCGCGCGTATCCGTTCGAGTTCGGTATCTTCGACGAGCGGCTCCAGCGACTTCGGCAATGCGTCGCGCAATGTCTGCACAGCGGCCGCGTGATTCCGCTCGCGTTTCACACTCAGCGCAAGTGTCAGGCGCTGGGCACGAACCGCGAGCGTGCGAACCAGAAACATCACGGCGTCGGCGAGGCCCCACGCGAGGTTGCAGCCGAGCGCGGCAAGAAACATCTTGCGCCCGGCATCTTCGCCCGCGGTCACCGCCTTGACCGCGCCGACGAAAGTCAGCGCCATGAACAGCCCGAAACACAGTTCAGAGACACGGTCGACCATGCTGAGTATCGGCTCGCGCTTCTCAATCTGATCCTGCTGGGCGGATGTAGCCGTGTCCATATGACCTCCAATGCATGCGCCCTATTCTTCTCGCACGGCCTCAATCCGGCCTTCCCGCACTGCCTGAATAAAGGCGCGGTAATCGAGCTGGTTTTGCGATCTGTATTCCATCGCGAATTCGCCGATCGCATCGTCGAAGCTTTGGCCCGAACCCATATAGCCAGCCATCATCGCCGCGTCGCCGCTGCGTGCATGCGCTCGAGCGAGGGCGTGCGCGCACATGCGCGCGTACTGTCTGAGCATGCCGGAGTCGAGCGATTCGATGACGACCGACAGTTTCATATCACGAAGCTGCCGGACGTAGAAATCGCGCCCGTTCTTCCCGCGAGTCCAGCCGAGAAACACGTCGCTCGCGGCCTGCATGAGCCGTTGGCCGGCGATGACGCGCTCGCCGTGATTCGCATGCAAGCTCTTTCCCGCATAAGGTTCGAGCACCGATGCCCTTGCCTCTTTGACCTGCAGGAACAGTGGATCGTTGTCCGACGCCATCAGCAGACCGACCGAGCACATCGTGCCGACGCTGCCCACACCCACGACCTTCATCGCCAGATCGACGAAATGAAACCGGTCGAACAGAACCCGCACGTGTTCGGCAAGGCTTTGCCGATACGATTCGATCGCCTCCGCGTAATTTGAGCCGATACCCGGGGCCAGATCCTCATTGGGATGCACGATGAGCGGCGGCTCGTCCTTGATCCGCGGCCGCTCGCCCTCGTCCGAAACGAGCTTCGGATACAGATGGTCGGGCACGGTCTTGCGACGTTCCACTTCTATGCGCTGCGCGATCCGTTTGCGCGCAATCTCGACTATCTCGGGGTCGCCCGTGCGGTCCTGATACTTTTGCAGATCGATCCTGTCATACCAGACATCGAGCGTGCGCATGGATGCATAGTCGTGCATACGCTCACGGTATTCCCGCACCAGATCCACGGCGATGCGCGCCGTATCGCTCGCCGGCAACTCCAGATGATGACCCGCGATCGCCACGCTTGCGGCGAGCCGCTTCAGATCCCACTCGAATGGAGCAGGCAGCGTTTCGTCGAGATCGTTGATATCGAAGATCACATTGCGCTCCGGCGTCGCGAAGCCTCCGAAGTTCATCAGGTGCGCATCGCCACATGCCTGAACGCGTATGCCGCTGGTCGGCGTCACAGCCAGGTCGGCCGCCATGATCGCGGCCGCGCCGCGATAGAACGCAAACGGCGATGCCGCCATCCGGCCGAAGCGGATCGGTATCAGATGCGCGATGCGCCCTTCATTGGATTCGTTCAAAATCTCGATGATGTCGCGGCGATCCGCGGGCGCTACCCATCCCGCCTGCGACGAACGGGGAACCGAATCACGTATCACGCGCCCTTGCGATGCCCTCTCGTCGGGCGTCGTGTACGTAACGCGTTTCTCTCTTGCGTCGCTTACCATCTTGCGTGAAACGGCTTTATCCATGACATCACCTCGCGACTACGCTTCCCTGCTAATCCCTGGCCCGTACGCGCCCATGCTCGACGCAACCGGGGCGCCGCCGCGCCAGTGCCTTGCCCGGCATACCTGACCGGTCTGATCCACGATAGTCAGATGGCTACACCCGGAGTTGATACAGATCAACGGCCCTTGCGCCGCCGACGGCTTCGACAACCGCCTCGCGTATTCCACGAAACGCGGGTGACGTAGCCTGCATTTGCCCACGACGAAGGCTTGACCTGTATCAACCAGGCGTTTTGTGCCCGTCCTAGTCTGTTCATCACGTTGGGACGCGACTGGCCGTACACAGGGAGCGCACAAATGACACTCATCGCCGCATTCGTCACGCTGGTCTTCGTCTACAGCCTTGTATCCCGACGACTCGAACGCACGGTCCTGACCGCGCCAATGTTGTTTACGGCCCTGGGCATGCTCATGTCGCTCTCGCATGACGCGCTCACGGAATTGGCGCTCGACCGGAAAAGTCTGCTGCTGATCGCGGAACTGGGCCTCGTCATGACGCTGTTCACGGACGCGTCCCGCGTGCGTCCCCGTATGCTCAAGGGTGAGGCGCATCTGGCCGTTCGCCTGCTCAGCACGGGCATGCTGCTCACCATGGTGCTCGGTGTACTCGTGGCGATGGTCCTGCTCGGATCGCTGACCTGGTGGGAGGCGGGCATCCTGTCCGCGATTCTTGCGCCGACGGACGCAGGGCTCGGGCAGGCCATCGTCAACAGCCCGCGCGTACCAACGCGCATTCGTCAGACACTGAACGTCGAGGCAGGGCTCAACGATGGGCTGGCCGTTCCTTTCCTGATGTTTTGCATCGCCCTCGCCGAGGTGAAGGAGACCGGTGCCGGCGGCACGGTACTGGTCCGTTTCGTCGTCGAGCAGCTCGGCTATGGCACGCTGGTGGGGCTAGGCGTGGGACTGGCCGGCGGATGGCTGCTCGGCGTTGCCCAACGCAAGGAATGGATCGTCCAGTCGCTCACGCAACTTGGCGTCGTGGTCCTTCCTTTGGCATGTGTGCTGATTTCGGAGGAAACCGGCGCCAGCATGTTCATCGCGGCGTTCGTCGCGGGTCTCGCGACCCAGGCGGGCTTTAGCGAGGTCGGCAAACACAGCGTTGAGTTCACCGAGGATTGGGGGCAACTGTTCAACTATTTCGTCTTCTTCCTGTTTGGACTGCTCGTCACGCGTGTCTGGGCACAGTTCAGCGTCGCCATCGTGGCCTATGGTGTAGCGAGCCTGACGCTGATCCGCATGGTTCCGGTTGCGATCGCGTTGAAAGGCACGCGCCTGAGCTGGCCAACGCTGCTGTTCATAGGCTGGTTCGGCCCCCGAGGGCTCGCATCGATCGTTCTCGGACTTGTTTATCTCGAAGGGGAAACCGGGCTGCCGGGTGAGCAAACCATCAAGCTCGCGGTCATGGCGACGGTCCTGATCAGCATCTTTGCTCACGGACTCAGCGCGTTGCCCGCGATCGACCGTTATACGCGCGCTATCGGTCGTCTCGACAGTAGCGCGCCGGAGCAGAAGACGGCCGATCTCGATCGGGCCAGCACCGGTGGGGCGTAGCCGCACCGGTTCACCAGCAATGAAAGAGAAGACTGCTAGAAGACAGCTTCGAGCGCGCGTTCGGCTCGCTCCCGGCGACTGCTTCACAGACTGCTTCACATCGGCGTGAAGACGACCGGATACTCCAGATGATCGTTGACGCCCTTCACCCCCGGCGCACGCGCGGCGGCGGCGAGAATAGCCTTACGCTCTTCCTCCGAGCGCACCGTGCCCCAGCAATGAACCACGCCGTCCGTGACGATCAGGCCATCCGCCGCCATGGCCCAGCGATGGCCATCCAGTTCCTTCGTAATCGCCTGACGGATCTGATCGTCCGACGGCTGCGTATCGAGCTGCGCGGGCGCGCAACTCGCGAGCGCTCGCACCAGATTGGCCCGGCTGACGATGCCGGCGAGCTTACCGTTGCGCAGCACCGGCAGCCGCTTGAGGTGCTTGCGCGCGAGCAGTTCTGCCACCTGGGTCAGCGGCGCGGCTTCGTCGACGGTGACCGCCGGCGTGCTCATCACATCGCGTACCTTAATTGCGTGCTCCTTCAGATACTCGACCGCGAGCTGACGCGTGGGCGCCAGAAATTCGGCGAGCCACGAGCGCCGCGGGTTTTCCGTGCCGGTTTCGACGCGTCTGAGCAGATCGCCTTCGCTGACGATGCCGATCACGTCGCCCGTCTCGTCGACGACGGGCATGCCGCTGATCCGGTTATCGGCAAGCAGCTTTGCCGCGTCGTATACCGAGCTGTCCGGTGCGATTGAAACGACCTGCGTGGTCATGATGTCCGAGGCTTGCATGGCGAATCTCCATATCGAGGGCTCATCCCTGTTGCACATGAGTCTAGACACACGCGTGACGACGCATTTGATAAGGGTCAAAGGTCGTCGAGGTGGTTGCCCGCCGGCGCTACACCGGCATTCGCCGTACCGGCGTTCGCGGATTGCGCAGCCGCGCCATGCGCCGCGGAATGTCTGTCACGCACTCCCGTCTGTTCGCCGGCAAGAGCACGCGCCGAAAAGGCGTGCCCGGCACGGCATCTGAAGCGCGTCATACTTCGATCGCGCAACTCGAATAGTGCGCTGGCGCACTCGGGACAGTTCAGCCCGGACGGAGTACTAAGCCGCTCGAATTGCGACCAGTCGGCGGCGTCGACGCTTCCTTCCGCGATGCGAGTCTCGATCCGGATAAGGTCGTCGCGACTGCCAGGCGCGGGCATGTCCGGATCGTCTCTGGCGAGATCCACCAGAAGCTCGCCCATCTCCGCCAGCCTGCAACAGTGATCCACGCAGGCATGCGCGAGCGCGCTTCTCGGCATCGACGGCGCGAGCGCTTCGGACGGCTCCTGCACCACGGCTATACCGCCTCGATCCTTGATGGCCATCAGCCCGGCCGTGCCATCGTCGAGATGTCCGGTCAGCACCACGCCGACGACCGCCGGGCCATATGCATTGGCAGCCGAGCGAAATAACGGGTCGATCGCGGGCCGGCAGTGATTTTCCCGAGGCCCTTCGGAGAGCCGGATATAGCCTTGCCGGACCAGCATATGTCGGTTTGGCGGAGCGACGTAGATGCGCCCTTGCTCGATGAGTTCGATGTTGCCCGGATGTTGCGCGGGCAGACTCCCAGCCTTCGTGAGAATGGCGGGCAGCATACTCGGGCTGCCCGCGCCGACGTGCTGGACGATCAGCACGGGCGCGGGAAAATCGGCGGGCAACTGCTTGACGAGTTGTCGCAACGCATCGATCCCGCCCTGCGATGCGCCAATGACAAAGATCCGGCCGCTCATTCTTCCCCCCTTGCACGGTATGGCGCCATGATTGATCGCCTGCCACGCCCACTTTTTGACCTGCATCAAACCCGCGCAAGCCAAAATCGGACACAACGGCGAAACGCGCGATGCAGCTTTCGACGGCTGCGCGCATCGCACAGCGCAAGCCCGAAGCCGCGGGAACGGCTACTCGCCGGCTGCAATGGAATGCGGAGAAAAGGCAATGCTGAAGGCCGCAATGAATTCGTCGAGCCGGCGAGGATCGAGCCCATCGATACCGGCGGCGGCTACACGGCCATTGCCGCCGAATTTCCTGCACAGAACATCGGCGCCTTGCGGGCGCTCCAATGGCGCCCTCACGCTCGCCACGTACCGGTTGTCGCCGCGCAGGGTCAGCACCGCGTGCGCCCGCCGCGGATCGCGCCTCGCGATGAGGTTGGCGAATTCCCCCCGTACGCGATGCGCCCACGCGGTGTCGGGAAGAACATGCAACGTCCCGGCTGCAAGTCTCTGGACTGTCGCGAGTCCGAGCGCAAGCTCGATATCTTCCATGCGCCGCGTCTCGATTTCGCGCAGTACGCCGGTCGAGGCAATGAACTCCAGCGGGCTCCAGAAGGGTTGAATGGCGCGATACATCGCGGCCGGATCGACGATGAGATCGGCGCGACTGTCGCCATAAGCGTTGTAGTTGATCGCGATGCCCAGCTCGCGCAACATCTGCTCGTCGGCCAGACTCATCGCGCATTCCGTGGCCACCTGATGCGCTACCCGATGAAGGTTGTCGCCATACGCCGCGACGACCGCCCATGGCTTGTGCCGCCCATGCAGATGACGGTCCACGATGAGGCCGGTGCACATATCGGGCGATGTATCGATATGGGCGGTCAGTAACGCATTGCCGGGGATGACGCCGGGAAAATGATGGTCGAAATATTCGATGTTCACACCGCGCTCGAGAAGGACGGCAAGAGCGTCGCGATTCGTGTCGAGCGAAATATCCAGCACGGTCACGCTATCGCCATGCTGCGCGCGCGCGTGCTGCAATAGCGCCACTTCGCGCTTGGTGCCCGTTATCAGAACGGCGTCGGCGGGATAGGCAAGCCTCAACTGGTGCAGCGCGCAGATACCGTCGGCATCGCCATTGAATATATCGAATCGATTCATCGGCCGCTCCACTGGCGAACTCCCGATCCGCGCGCAACGCGACTGTCAGCCGATCTCCAGATGATCGACGATCGTCTTCACGCCCGGCGTCGAGCGCGCCGCGCCCCAGACTACCGAGCGTTCGGAGCGGGAGCCGACCCGGCCCGACAGCGTGACGTTACCGTCGTCGACCTTTACGCCCAGGTGCTTCAATTCGCGCTCGGTATGTCGCTCGATCGCCTTGCGGATGCTGCATTCGATATCGGTGGACGATGCACAACCGGTGATGCGGATGTCGTTCGTCAACCCGGTCACGCCGCGCATGTGCCGGATGTTCTTCTCGGCGATGTGACTGCGATAGCCGTCCCGCACTTCGCCACTCAAGGTCACCCAGCCATTCTCGACCTTGATCCTGACCGTACTTTCTTCCAGACCGGCGATCCAGTCGAGCACCGCCCGGGCGCTCACCGCGATGTCCTCGTCGCTACGCCGGTCGGTGTCGTGAAGCGCAACCTCGATGTGCATGACGACGGCGACCACACCGGCTATGCCGAGTACCGATTTCTCGGCGGCGACCTTCTGCGCGTAGTTCGGCACCTGACCGCTCAGCGTGACGATGCCGTCGGCTACGGCCACGCCGATCCGGTTCGCGTCGATCGCGGAGTTGTTCGCGAGTTCGTCCTCGACTTCCTCTTTCAATTGACTATCCGACTTCATGGCCGGGGCCCTCCAGGAATCGGCATCGATGCAAGCGCGCCTCGACACCACACAAACGATCGCTTTCATCGTGCTCACGGCTCGGGTCCCGAGGCGCAAGCAATGATTTCACTGTAGTGTCGGCCTGCGCGCGACTCATGATCCACATCAATAGCGCGGCGCGCGCATGCGATGAAATAACGGTACGCAGCCAGGTATCGGCGCTCGACGGAGGAACCATGAAACTAACCTTTTTGGGTGCAAGCGAGACAGTCACCGGTTCGAAATACCTGCTTGAAGAGCCCGGTTTGCGCGTCCTCGTCGATTGCGGGTTGTTTCAGGGCGTGAAGAATCTGCGGCTGCGCAACTGGGCTGCGCTGCCGGTGCCAGCCGATTCGATCGACGCCGTGATCCTGACTCACGCGCACCTCGATCACAGCGGTTATCTTCCGCTGCTGGCGAGAAACGGTTTTCGCGGGCCTGTCTATTGCACACCGGGCACCGCCGCGCTGTGCGAGATCATGCTGCCCGACAGCGCAAAGATTCAGGAAGAAGACGCGGATTTCGCCAACCGGCATGGGTTCTCGAAGCATCATCCGGCGTTGCCGCTTTATACACGGGATGACGCGCAGCGCGCGCTGCATCTGCTCGAACCGCGGCACTTCGACCATCCCACCGATTTGCCGCATGGGCTTTGCTTCCGTTTCCTGCCGTCCGGACACATTCTCGGCGCCGCAAGCGTCGTGATGTGCCGCAATCACAAGGTGCTGGCGTTTTCCGGCGACGTGGGCCGCCCCGAAGACCCGATCATGCGCGCGCCCACGCCGCTTGCACACGCGGACTACCTCGTCGTCGAATCGACCTACGGTGACCGATTGCACCCGGATTCGAATCCCCGGGACGAACTCGAGCGTATCTTCAGCCGGACCTTCGCCAAGGGGGGCGTCGTCGTCATCCCGTGCTTCGCGGTCGGGCGCGCGCAGGAAATTCTCTATTACATCGCGAAGCTGAAAGAGACCGGACGCATGGCTCATGTGCCCGTCTATCTGGACAGTCCGATGGCGACCAACGTGACGGAGGTGTATCGCAGGCACCTTGCCGAACACCGGTTGACGATCTCGGAAGCCGGCGCGATCGACCACGCCGCGATCATGGTCAGAAGCGTCGACGAATCGAAAGCGATTGCGTCGCACAACGGCCCGATGGTGATCATCGCCGGCAGCGGGATGGCGACCGGCGGCCGTGTGCTGCACCATCTGCGCCTGTACGCGTCCGACCCGCGCAACACGATCGCGCTCGTCGGCTACCAGGCGCCAGGCACACGCGGCGCGGCGCTGGCTGCCCATCAACCGGCCATCAAACTGTTCGGCGAATACGTGCGGGTGCGTGCCAACGTCGAATCGATCTCGTCGCTATCCGCGCATGCCGACTACCGCGAACTGCTGCAATGGCTGTCGAGTCTCGCCGACGCGCCCACCCATACGTTCGTCACGCATGGCGAGCCTGCTGCCGCGGATGCCATGCGGCGGCGTATCGTGGAAACGCTTGGCTGGTCCTGCGAAGTCCCCACCTACGGGCAAACCGTCGAGCTCGAACAACTGTGAGCCGGGCCGAGGCGACCGGCCTGGGTTCACTGTTCGCGACCCGCGCGGCGCGAGTCATTCGGCGCCGCGTTGCGCGCATCAAACCGCAATGGTTTTCGTGGACTTCAGCACGATCCATGTCATGCCTTCGCGCAAGCCTTCCAGCACCGCTTCGCGCTCCGTGACGAAGACCTTCGCATGATGGAACGTATGTTCGAAGTCGCCGTCCGGCGACCCCTGCGCGACGTGAATCGTCGCCCGGAATCCGCCGTCCGGCGCCGCTTCCGTCCGCACGTCCACGGACCACGTTCCCTGCTGTACGTTTGCCGAAATAGTCATGGAATGCTCCCTGTCTTCGCGCGCCGCCATCGGCCCTGTCATTCGACGACGAGATCGTCGACCACCGCGCACACGCCTGGCGCGCTCCACGCAACGCCTCGCGCGAGAGCGCGTTCCGCGTACGACCCCACTTTGCCGCTCAACGTTACCGTGCCGTCTTTTACGTCGATGCCGATGTGTTTGACCTCGCGTTCGGCATGACGCCGCAGCGCCTCGCCGATCTTTTTGCCGATCTCGTCCGGCGCGACCTTGCGGCGTACTTCGATACCGTTGGTCACGCCGCGCACCCCGCGCATGTGGCTGACCGCGCGCGCGACGACATGGCGCTGCCAGGCCCAATCCACCGCGCCGGTCAACGTGACCCAGCCCTTTTCGACCTGGACCTTGACCGACTCGTCGGACACCGCGACGCTCCAGTGCAGGATCGCGTGAACCGCGCTCGCCACGTCCTCGTCGCTGTATTCATCGTGCTTCGGCAAGCGCACCTGCATGTCCACCGCCACGGCTTTCACGCCGGCCACGCGCTGCGCGGCCTTTTCCGCGGCGAGCTTTTCCGCGTAGCTCGGCGGATGGCCGGAAAGCGTCACGATGCCGTTCGTCACCTCCACGCCGATATCCGTCGCGGTGACGGCAGGATCCCATTCAAGCTCCGCTTCGATGTCCTTTTTCAATTGCCAGTCGGTTTTCATCACGCCGCTCCTTGTGCGTCCTTTTGACGAATCGTGGCTCACGCCATCAGCACAAAGATTCGTCCCGCAACGGCACGGCGGTTCTGATGCAGATCAATTGCGCGTGTATTCACGGAGGTAATCTGATCGAGACCCATCCGTCGATGGGCCCGATATGCGTCCACTATCAGCAAGGCCGCCAGACCATGACGCTGCTATTGATTGCACTGAACGCGCTCGCCTTCGCACTCGAGGCGTTCGTGCCCGCTTCGCTGATCGACGACTTTGCGCTGTGGCCGCTCCATCCGGTGAACGCGGGCGCGCCCGCATTCCATCCGTGGCAGTTGCTGACCTACAGCGCGTTGCACGCGAACTTCCCGCATCTGGCTTTCAACATGCTGGGGCTGTTCATGTTCGGCAGCGAGGTGGAGCGTGTGCTCGGCGCCGCGAGACTGCTGAAGCTCTATGTGGCAAGCGTCGTCTGCGGCGGCGTGGTCCAGCTACTGACAGCCATCGCGCTGGGCGGCGATGCCTATCCGACCGTCGGCGCGTCGGCCGGCATATTCGGCGTGCTCGTCGCCTACGCACTGCTTTTTCCGCGGCGGCGCGTGGTCCTGCTGTTCCCGCCGATTCCCATGCCCGCATGGCTGTTCGCGACCGGCTACGCGCTGATCGAACTGCTGCTTGGGGTATCGCGCGAAGCACCGGGTGTCGCGCATTTCGCGCACCTCGGCGGCATGGCTGGAGCAATCGCGATGATGGGCTTCTGGTTGCGCAAGCGGCGCCGCGACGCGTTTGACTGAAGTCAAACGGCAAGCGCTGGCGCGCCGGTATGTTGGAAACGATGCACTGAGATGCCAAGGGAACGCATCGCCCGATCCTCGGAGAAATCGACCATGTCCGATACCCAACTGCTGACCTATGAACCCGCGCCCGATCGCGCGCCGTCCCGTGCGCGCGGGGAGAGTCCGCCTTTCATCGAATTGCCGATGCCCGACATGTCGTCGGGCGCGCCGCTGATGAAAGCGCTCGCGCTGCGCGCCAGCACACGGGAGTTTTCCGATGCGCCGCTTGCGCTCGCCACGCTCGGCGCGCTGCTATGGGCCGCCGACGGCGTCAACCGTCCCGCTAGCGGCGGCCGCACGGCGCCGTCGGCGCGTGCCGTCAACGAGATCGACCTCTACGCGGTGCTGCCGAACGGGGTCTATCGCTACGATTCCCCATCGCACCGGCTCGTGCTCAAGCAGGCGAGCGATGCGCGCAATCTGACCGGTTACCAGGATTTCGTCGGCGAAGCGCCGCTCGACCTCGTGTATGTCGTCAACATGTCGCGTCTGCTCGATATGCCGGTACAGCAGCGCAATATCTTTTCCGCCGTCGCGGTGGGCGCGATGGCGCAAAACGTCGCGCTGTATTGCGCGTCGCAGGGCTTGGGCAATGTCGTGCGCGGCTGGATCAATCACCGCCTGCTGAGCGAGGCGTTGAGGCTCAACGAAGACGAACTGCCGATTCTCGCGCAAACCGTCGGTGCGCTCGGCACGACGCTCACGTCTCTCGCGGACTGAGGAAACAACACATTGCGTGCGGCGGGCGTTCGCTCGATATGCGAAGCGCCCGCCGCGCGACGGCCGCGTATGAAAGCGCATATAAAAAAAGGCGCGCCGCGCACGGCGCGCCATACCCGCTAACTCAGTTGACAGTCAGACGCTTGCTGTCGCTCGACGCCTTTTTCGGCAAGGTCAACGACAACACGCCGTCCTTGTATTCGGCCTTGGCGTTGGCTTCGTCGACCTCGCCGCCGAGCGCGAACGAGCGGCTGAAGGTTCCGGAGTAGCGCTCGCGGCGAATCACGCGATCGCCCTCCTTTTCCTCCTTGTTGCGCTCGACCTTCGCGTTGATCGACACGACGCGTCCGTCGATCTGAATATCGATGTCCTTTTTATCCACGCCCGGCAGTTCGGCTTTTACCGAATACGTGCCGTCGTTTTCCGTCACGTCGATCTTCATCGACGCGAGTTCGGTGTCCTGCGTCGTCAGCATCGACCGCATCGGCCGGAAAAATCCCTGAAACAGTTCCGAGACAGGATCCAGCGAAAGCGGATCAAAACGCGTCAGATTGCTCATTGCATCTCTCCTTCAAACAGATCGGCGGCCAGAAGCTGGCCCAGTTGAACAGCCCGCGGCTGGCTCGCGGCATCGCCGCGGCGCCATAGGGCCGCTGTCGTGACAATTTCGCTATCGCGGGCAACCGCGAGTTGCCGGAGAACCGGACATGGCGGTGCTCTCGCACTTCGTGACTGCCCGCGCCGTGAAACCGCACCTCCAGCGTAATCGCGCGTCATGCTGCGTCGTTGATCCACGTCAAGCGTGGCTGGACGCCCCGCCAAGCACCCCATCGCCTTTCGCGCGAGCCTGCCGGCCACGCGTGGAATTAGCCGCCGTTGCGAACGGCGAGGGCAGTGACAGTGGCGAGACCCACGCACGCTTGACTTCGGTCAAACGGCGACGCGCGGGAGTCCGGACAATTTCTCCACGACAGCGCGTGTCGCGCACAAGGAGCCCATCATGAATTCGCCGGTTTCAGCACGCTTCGCGTCGGCACTGCCGGGCAAAATACTGCTCGCCGTCGATCAATCCGTCGCGTCGCAACATGCCGTCGCCTACGCGAGCCATATCGTGGCGGCGGGCGGCATCATCCGGCTCGTCAGCATCGTCGAGAACCCGCGCACGCTCGTTCCGGCGGGCTCGCTCGTCAGAAGCGCGCTGCAGGCCGCGCGTGACGAACTGCTGCGCGATGCGCACGAAGCGTTGGCGCGGGCCGCCGACGTTCTCGCCGGGCACGGCATACAGGTCGAAAAGGAAGCGATCGATCTGGCGGCGCGCGGCGGCGATGTCGTGCACGCGCTGATCGATGCCGCTGACGCCTGGCAGCCAGATCTGATCGTCACCGGCGCTCATCAGCATCACGGCTTGCTGCGATGGGTCGAAGGCGCGGTATCCGCCCCGCTGGCGAGACTCTCGCCCTGCCCGATCCTGATCGTTCCCGCCACCGGCAATGCCGACGCATACGCATTGCCTCGACACATTCTGTTCGCCGTCGACGGCAGCGATCAGGCAACGCAGGCGCTTCGCTACGGTGTGCGATTCAGTACGCCGGACACGTCTCTGCGGGCCATCTACGTGGTCGACCGCGCAGTGCGCCTGAGCGACCTCGTGCCGATCGACGTCCTCGAGGATGCGTTCGTCGACGAGGGCACGCGCGCGCTCGCCGCGGCCGGCCCTCTTCTGCGGGTTGCGTCCGGGCGATCGAACGTCGAACTCGTCCGCACGGAGCGCACCGGCGACGACGTTGCCCATGCAATCGTGCGCGAGGCCGCCAGCTGGCAGGCGAACATGATCGTGATGGGCACGCATGGGCGGCGCGGCATGGTTCGCTGGATGCTGGGCAGCGTCGCCGAGCGTGTCGCCCATATCACTCCCGTGCCGCTGCTGCTCGTCCATGGACGCCACACATGATGAGGCGAGCTTACGCATCCTCCCGAAGCGCGTGATACAGCTCTTCCTCCTGCGCGCAGTGCAGGCGCACGATGGCGTCGAGCCCGTAAAGCAGACGCTGGAACTCGCGCAAGCTGTCCGGGTCGGGCCCTTCGGGCGGCACGCTCGCCGTCATCTGTCCCAGCAGCCGCACCATGCGGAATATCTCCCGATGTGTGCCGCTCAGTGCGCCCATCGGATCCTCTCCCCCCACGAGCCTCGCGAGACCCGGATAGACGTCCATGTCATCGTGCTGTTCATGCGGCACGAGCTGTTTTGCAAGCGATGCGTTCACGCTCGCGAGCGCGTTGGCCACCGAGGCTCCGGGCATGCGCGGCAGCTCGTCCGCGAGTCGTCTGATCCGCTCCATCAATGGACCGAGTTCGGTGTGACCGGCCTTCAGCGTGTCCGCGTCACCGCGTGCAAGGCCGCCGCCGTGCGCCCGCGAACGTATCCGTAGCGCGCGCAATGCGTTCGCGATCACCGCGACGTCGATCAGCTCCTGCAACAGCGCGCCCGGTAACGGCGGCAAGTAGCCGGCGGCGGCCACGGCCATCGCGGCGAACGACATCGCCATGCCCGCGATCACGCTTTGAAGCGCGATCCGCCGCGTCTGGCGAGCGACCCGCAACGCTTCCACGAGGCGGTCCAGACGGTCGACCAGCAGCACCACGTCGGCCGCTTCGGACGACGCGGCCGCGCCGCGCGCGCCCATCGCCACGCCGACATCGGCGGCGGCGAGCGCCGGAGCGTCGTTGACGCCATCGCCGACCATGATGACCGTGCCGCCTTCGCCGCGTGCGGCCTGAATGGCCGCGAGCTTGTCCGACGGCGTTTGCTCGGCTCGCACCTCGGTCACGCCAAGCATCGAGCCCACGGTTTGCGCCACGTCGCGCCGGTCGCCGGTGAGCATGACGAGCCGTCTGATGCCTTCGTGGCGCAGCAGGCGCAGCGCGCGCGGCGTTTCGAGGCGGATCTGGTCCGCCATCAGCAGCGCGCCCGCCATCGAGCCGTCGATAGCAACGAAGACGGCCGACGCGCCCTCGTAGGCGACGCGCTGAAGAAACGCCGTGCTCCACGGCGCCGGCGTCGCCACGGACGATACATAGGCAAACGAGCCGATCGCGACGTCCCGCCCGTCCACCTTGCCGCTCACGCCCGCGCCGGGCTGCTCGGCGACCTGCGCCGGCATCGAAAGCGTCACCCCGCGTTCGCGCGCGGCGGCAATCACGGCTTCGGAAATGACGTGCGCCGAAGCCTGAGCGATCGATGCGGCGAACCGCAGCACCGTGTCCGGTTCGATACCCGGCCCGCTTTCCACGCTCACGAGCCGCGCATTGCCGCCGGTCAGCGTTCCGGTCTTGTCGAAGAAGAGCACGGTGGCCTGCGCGAGCCGTTCCAGCGCGCCGCCGCCCTTGATCAGCACACCGCGCTTCGCGCAGCGCGACATGCCGGCGGCGATGGCCACCGGCACCGCAAGGATGAGCGGGCACGGGGTGGCAACCACCAGCACGGCAAGCGCGCGCGTCACGTCGCCCGCGATGAGCCAGCTCGCGCCGGCCAGCAGCAGCGCGGCGGGCACGAACAGCAGCGCATAGCGATCGGCGAGACGAGCCGCCGGGCTGCGCTCCTGCTGCGCGGTGCGCACCATGCGCACGATGCCGGCAAAGGTGCTGTCACCGGCGCTTGCCGCCGCCACCATTTCGAAGGCGGCGCCGAGGCTGACGGCGCCGCTGCGTACCGCTTCCCCCGGCGAGCGCAGTTGCGCGGCCGCCTCGCCGGTCAGCGACGATTCGTCGAGCTGCGCATAGCCGGCAAGCGTTCCATCGACCGGCACGAATTCGCCGCCGCGCACCAGCAGGCGGTCGCCTGCAGCGACGGCATCGAGTGCCACGCGGCGCCATTCGTTCGCCTCGAAGCGGTTGGCGTAGCGCGGCGCATGCTTCAGCAGCGCGGTCAGTTCGCGTCGCGCGCGTTGCTGAGCGTAGTTTTCCAGGGCGCGCCCGCTTGCAAGCATCAAGGCGATGACCGCGGCGGTCAGATATTCGCCCAGCGCAAGCGCGCAGCCGCTGGCGACGAGCGCAAGCACGTCGACGCCGGCTTGATGCCGCCGCAGTGCGTCGATGACGGAAATCGCCAGCATCCCGAGCACCGGCAATGTCCCCGCGACCCATATCGCGTTCGCCACGGCGCTTCGTCCCAATGCGGCGAACGACAGCGCGATGACCAGACAGCTCGCCGAGACGAGCAGGAGGGCGAAATCGGCGGAGCGAAGCGCGCGTGACATGGCGGATCGGGAATGGTGACCGTATCTGGACCCGCTCCATGCGCGAGCGCCCGAGCCGGCAAATGCAGGATGACGTGGCGGCCACGGTGCTCCGTTGATATGCATCAAAGGTCGACCGGGGCGGCCAGGTACGCTGAACTGACGCACGCACCATGCTTGCGAACGTGACATCGGGTGCGGGCCCGCCGCGCAAGGGAGACTGTCATGGCGAGTTGCCGATCTATCGTAACGAGGCTCGCGGCCGGCGCCGCGGCCTTCAGCGCCTGCGCCGTACCCATCATCGTTCATGGCGAGGAACTCGCGAACGTGGCGACGCATTCGCAGCGCTACGGCGCGTACATCAGCATCTCGGCGTACGACGATCCGCTGCTCAAGGGCGTGACCTGCTACCTGTCAGGCGCGCGCGCCGAAAACTGGGGCAACTATTCGCAACTGGATCGAAGCGCCGGCGTGACCGTGGCGTGCCGGCAAGTCGGCAAACTGCGCACGCCTGCCCGGATTCCCGCGCAGGCGCTGGTATTCGACGAATCCGCGAACCCGATTTTCAGCGCCATTCACGTGGTACGGATTCTCGACGCGAGACGCTCGGCGGTGCTGTACTTCAGCTACACGGAAAGCGATGTGGCCGGCGATCTGCCCGGCCACATCGACGTCATCCGTCTGCCCGCCGACGGCAATCGCGCGGGCCAGTAGCAGTCCGGCCGTGGCGGCGCGGCAGCGCGCGGCGGGCTCGGCCGGGAGTTCGTATGAGCTGGGCGCCGTGCTATCGACGCCAGCCGGAGCCGACCATGTGGTACGCCTTCATCGATGCACAGCGACGTCTGACCCGCGCCTTCGCCGGCGCGCTGCTGGCGGAATCCGGCGGGTCCGCGCCATCGCGGTCACACTGGTTCACGCCGGAAAATGCGACCGATGCGTTCAGCCAGTGGCTGCTCAGATCGGCGTGCGCGTTCGAACAGCCGCCGCCGTTCGCCATTGGCCCGGTGGCGGGTGACGGCAGGTGGATCGCCGTCGAGGAAAGCGTCGTCGCATCGCTGCCGGCCGGCGCATTGCGCCGCTTCAGACGCAACCTGACGACGCCATGTGCGGACCCAAAGCTGCCGGTCCTGCTGTGCGCGCCGCTCGCCGGACATCACGCGGTCATGCTGCGCGAAACCGTCGAGACCTTGCTCGAAGAGCGCGACGTGTTCCTCACGGACTGGGCCGACGCACGCGACGTGCCACGCGAAGCCGGGCCGCTGTCGCTCGACGACTACGTGCTCGCTGTCGAGCACTTCGCCGGCGCTGCTTGCGCGCTGGGGTCGCCAGTCCATGCTGTCGCGATCTGCCAGGCGGCCGTGCCGGCGCTCGCCGCCGCCGCGCTATCGGCAGCGGCTCAGCCGCGCCCAATCGCGAGCGTGTCGCTGCTCGGCGGCCCGATCGATACCCGTCTGAACCCGACCGTCATGAATCGTTTCGCGAACACGCACACGCTCGACTGGTTTCGCGACCACGCGATCGACATCGTCCCGCCGCCGTGTCGCGGCGCCGGCCGGCGCGTCTATCCGGGCTTCGTGCAGCAGGCGGCCCTTCTCGCCGTCCACCCGGAGCGGCATCTGCATCTCGAATCCGATTACTGGTCCTGCTGGTTCGCCGGCGACATGGCGGGCGCCGCGCGAGCGCTGCGCTCGCTGAACGAATACGCGGCGGTGCTCGACATGGCGGAATGCTATTTCCTCGATATCGTTCGCGTGGTCTTTCAGGACCATCTGCTGCCGCGCAATCTGTGGTCCGTCGCCGGACGCCATGTGGACAGCGCCGCGCTACGCGACATGCCGTTGTGCACGATCGAGGGCGACTGCGACGACATCACGGGCGCGCAGCAGTGCCATTGCGCGCATGCGCTGTGCGGCGCGGCGCGGCCTGCTTCGACGCGGATACGACGGCGGCTCACCGTGACGCAATGCAATCACTACGAGCTCTTTACCGGCCCGCGCTGGCGCGATGCCGTTTTTCCGGCGTTGCGCGCATTCTGGAGCGAAGCCGAGGACATCGCGTCGAACGGGCGCGACGAGCGCGGCACGACCACCCTGGCCGGCGTATCGGGCAGCAGGAGCGCCGCATGAGATCGCAGCCGATGCGCCAGCATCGCGCACGCCGCGCTAATACGCCGGTTCGGGGCATCCAGCACGTCGCCAACCGTGTCCGCGCCGCGCGGCGCGCACTACGCGGGCTCGACGCAGCGTTGCGCAGGGCCGCCACCTACCGGCATCCCGCGGGAAGGATCGTCCGGATCGAAACGCATATTTCGGTCGTGTATCTCGCCGGGCGCTTCGCCTACAAGATCATCAAACCCGTCGCGCCGGGCTTCGCGGATTTCACCCCTGCTGCAACACGCGAGCGCTGCTGCGAAGCGCAGCTCCGTCTGAACCGGCCGCTGGCGCGCGGCCTTTACGTCGGCGTTCTGCCGATCACTCGCGCCGCCGGCACGCTGAAACTCGGTGGCGGCGGCACCCCGGTCGAGCACGCGGTCAGAATGCGCCGTTTCGCCGAGGCGATGCTGTTTTCGAGTCTTGCGGCACACGGCATGCTTACGCCGCGCGACATCGACGGCGCGGCCGCGCGTCTCGCCGACTACTATCGCCGCGCGCCGCGCGACGTGCCCGTGACCCGCTACGGCAGTGCCGCGTTGCTGCGCAGCCAGGTCGAGGCGATCAGCGCCCCGCTGGTTGCCGGCTACGGCCACCCGGCACTGCCCGGCATAGCGTCGTGGTGCGCGCAACAGCTGAACGATCTTGCGCCACTGATCGATCGACGCCGCGCCGACGGCTTCGTGCGTGGCTGCCATGGCGATCTGCATCTGGACAACGTGGTGCGCTGGCGCGGCGCGATTGCGATGTTCGACTGTATCGACTTCGACGATGCATTGCGCTGGATCGATGTCGCCGCCGACATCGCTTTCCTCGTCATGGATCTGCGCGCGCGTGCCGGAGCACGCTTTGCCAACCGCTTGCTGAACCGTTGGCTCGAACTCTCGGGCGACTATGCGGCGCTTTCATTGATGCCGCTGTACGTGGCGTACCGGGCGCTGGTGCGGGCATGGGTTGCCTGCCTGAAAGCCGGCACGGCGGCGCGCGAAGGCGCCACCGTGCCGCGGGACGCCGAACGCTACATCGAGATCGCACGGCAGCAGACGCGCAAGCCGGGTCCCGTGCTGCTGTTGTGTCATGGTTATTCCGGCTCGGGCAAATCGGTCGCGAGCCGCGCGCTCGCGGATCTGAGCGGCGCGGTGCGCATATCGAGCGATGCCGAACGCAAGCGCATGCAGCCGTCGCTCGATGCCAGGGCCGCGCTTGGCGCGCAACACTACACCGACGCGGCACGGCATGCGGTCTATGAACGCCTGCTGGACATCGCAGCCGGCGTGCTGCAAAGCGGCCATAGCGCAATCGTCGATGCGACCTTTCTCGAAGGGCGCCACCGTCGCGCGTTTTTCGCGCTCGCCGAACGGCTCGGCGTGCCGGCCCGCATTCTCGACTTTCGCGCCGAAACCGCGGTGCTTGCGCGACGCATCGAAGCGCGCGCGCAGGGTCCGCGTGATCTGTCCGACGCGAACACCGCGACGCTCAGGCGTCAACTGGACGATGCGCAAGCGCTGACGTCCGCCGAACAGGCACGGACCGTGTCATTCGATACCGCGGTTCCAGTCGAAACGTTCGATACCCCCGCGTTCTGGCAGCCTGTCCTCGAGCTGATGCTTCGCTGAAGGATTGGGCGCGGCGGCTTTGCGATTCAGGGATTCAGGTACAGAACCTGAAAAAGCCGCTGTGCAGCAGCACGGGCTTCGCGCCGACTTCGTCGAGCAGGCGCTGCGCGGCCAGTTCGATCTCGAAGCGATGCGCGACGAACGCGCTGACGAGATCTTCCTCACGCAGCGAGTGGGCGCCGAAATGATCTTCGAGCGCTTCGGCCGTGATCGCGCACTGCACGGGGTGGTCGTCGACGAGCGCCGGAAACGCCAGCACCAGATCCCGCGCGCAATATTCGGGGAGGCTCGATGGAAACGAAATATGCATGGTGACAACCTCTTCGGGCATGAAATGACGCACCGGTTGACCTTCGACGCATCGGAGGCTGTACGGCGTACCCCAGCTTAGCCGTCCGCGATGCCGCGAACTTGACGCACATCAAGGCGGCGAATGCTCGCGGCAAGGGGGAAATGGCAAGCGGCACGGTACTCACGGCTCGCGGATCAGCCCGCCGCCGAGCGCCGCATACAGCGCAACCGTGTCCTGGAGGCGCTGCGCGTTTGCCTCCAGCCACGCGATGCGAGCCTGATGATATTGGCCGTCCGCGATCAGAATCTGCAGGTAACCCACCGTGCCGGCCAGGTAAGAGGTTTTCAGCAGGCGCAGCGCGTCGGCCGCCGCCTGCACCGCGCGAGTCTGCGCATCGACGATTTGCGCATCGTGCTCCAGCGCGCGAAGCGTGTCGGCCACCTGTGCGAATGCCGCGAGCACGACCTCGCGATACGCGGCCTGAGATTCCTGGTAAGCGTCGATCGCCGCCTTGCGCTGAAACCACAACGCTCCGCCGTGAAAGAGCGGCGCCGTCACGCCCGCGGCGATGCTCCACACCTGCCCGCTGCCGTTGCCAAGCTCATGAAACACCATGCTGTCGACTCCGCCCGACGCCGACAAAGTAATCTGCGGGAAAAGCGCCGCGGTCGCGACGCCGACGTTCGCGCTCGCCGCATGCAGCACCGCTTCCGCCTGCAGAATATCGGGCCTGCGCCTGACCAGCGACGACGGCAGCGTGCGCGGCAGCAGCCCCGGCAACGCGATGTCCTGCAACGACAGCGCGGGCGCATTCCACTGCACCGGATACATGCCCGCCAGCAGCGCCAGCAGATGCTCGGTCTGCGCGCGCTTCTGTTCGAGCGCGGGCACCGAGGCCTCGAGCGTGGCCATCTGATTCTGCAGCGACAGCACCGCCGACCATGCGCTGGCCCCGGCCGTCACCTGCGCTTCGGTGATGCCGATCTGCTCACGCACGAGCCCGATCATTTCCTGCGTTGCGGCAATCTCGTCGCTATACGCGGCTCGCGCGATCATCGCGTTGACGACGTTCGCGGCGAGTGTCAGGTAAGTCGCGGCGAGCGCGTAGCGTTGCGCGTCGGTTTGCGCGGCCAGCGCCTCGACCGCCCGGCGCTCGCCGCCCCAGATGTCCAGCGTGTAGCTGATCGTGGCCGATAACGTGAACAGATTGAAAACCGTCGTCGGCGCCTCGATGCCGCTGCGCAACGGCGAGTAGCGCTGGCGGGACGCATTGGCCTCGCCGTCAACCTGCGGATAGAAGATGCCCGCGCCCGCGCGCAACAGATCGTCGCTGCGGCGCAGGCTCGCCTCGCCGCCCGCGAGTGTCGCGTTGCCGGTCAGGGTTTCGTCGACCGCGGCGTCGATCGCGGCGCTGCCGAATGCGGTCCACCAGTCCTCGCGCACGCCGGTGTCCGATGCAAGCGTCTGCACGCCGCCGGGTGCCGCGAAGCTGTGCTGCTCGGTCCTGACGTACCGGTCGACAGACGGCGCCGGCGGCCGGGAGAAGTCTGGCCCGACCATGCACGACGTCACGAGCGCGACACCAGGCGCAAGCGCGGCCCAGCGCGCGATGCGCCGGCATGCGGCGCCGAAGCGGCGTCTATTTCGCGGCAATGTACACATCGACGATCTGCCCCGGAAAAAGACGCGTGCCCTTTTGCGGCACGACGCGAAACAGCACGGGCAATACGCGAACATCGACGCGCTCCGTGCGCTGATCGGTCAGCTGGATCTTCGGCGTCACGTACGGCTGCACGCGCATGAACTGCAATTCGGCCTGCACCGAGGTGCCGCGAATGAACATCCGGGCTTTCGTGCCATGCAGATCCGGCAGGCGGCTGATCAGGATTTCGTCGACATAGCAGCGCACCGCGAGCTGGTCCGACGGTGTGCCGAGCACGAGCGCGGGCGCGCTGCCCTGCGCATACGTGTCGTACACGCCTTGCGGCGACAGATAGGCGCCGAGCGCGGTATTCACCGACAGCACCACGCCGTCGGCGGGCGCGCGCAACGTGTAACGCTCGAGTTGCGCGCTGGCTGCCTCGGCCGCCTTGCGCAGCGCTTCGACCTGGCGCTCCTGATTGCGCACGTCGAACGACCATGCGCCCGCACGCGTGAGCCTGTACTGCCGCATCACGACGTCCAGATTCGCGCGCGCGACCGCCACGCCGTTAGCGGCGTTATCGAGCGTGTCGCGACTCACGCTTTTCGGATCGATGTCGTACGCGTGCTTCTGCTTGTCGAACTGATCCTGCGCCATCTTCAGGCTCGCGCCCGCGGCGACCACCTGCGCACTGGCGACATTCAGCGTCTCGGGCCGCGGTTGCGCGCGCAATTCGTCGAGCAGCGACTGCGCGGCCTCGGCTTGCGCGGCGAGCTGCGCGGCGGTGGCGGCCTGCACCGACGCATCGATCGTCAGCAGCGGCTGGCCGCGGCTCACTCGGTCGCCATCGTGCACGAGGACTTGCGTGACGGCGCCCGACACGTCCGGATAAATATTGATGTTCGCGCCGGCAGGCTGATCGCTCTCGACGATGCCAGTCGCGTAGACGCCCTGCGTGTACGGGTTCGATGCCGGCTCGAACACGGGCGGCTGCGGCGCCTGCTGGATCCCGTAGACCCACGCCGCTGCCACGCCGGCGATGAAGCCCGCGAACGACAGAATGAACAGCAGCTTGCGTTTCACTTTCCGCCTCCGGCGTCGATCGTCTTCAGCCTGCCGTCTTCCATATGCATGACCCGATCCGCGTATTCGAAAATGCGGCTGTCGTGCGTAACGATCACGATGCACCGATGCGCGTTGAGCACCTTGTGCTTGACGAACTCGATCACCGAGCGCCCCGTGTCGCCGTCGAGCGATGCGGTCGGCTCGTCGAGGATCAGGATGTCGGGCTGGCTCACGATCGCGCGTGCAATCGCCACGCGCTGCTGTTCGCCGCCGGACAGTTTCACCGGCGGCAAGCCAGCGCGGTTTTTCAGACCTACCACGTCGAGCCACGACAGCGCCTCGTTGATCGATTCGTCCCAGTCGCGACGTTTCAGGATCAGCGGAATGGCGACGTTTTCGGCCGTGGTCAGGCGCGGAAACAGGTGGTAGTCCTGGAACACGAAGCCGATGCGCCTGAGTCTGAAGTCGGCGATCGCATCGTCGCGCTGTTGCCACAAATCGACGCCGTCGATCGATACCGAGCCCGAATCCGGCCGCAAGATGCCCGACACCACGCTCAGCAACGTGGTCTTGCCGCTGCCCGACGGGCCGACGATCAGCAGCATCTCGCCGAAATAGGCCTGCATCGCGACATCGCGAAGCGCCTGCGTGCGAGCCTCGCCCTCGCCGAACGACTTGTTCACGCCGCGTGCGTCGATCGCGACCGCGCTCATCGTCAGCCCCGGAAAATATCGAACGGCTCGATGCGCAGCACCCGGCGCACGCCGAGATAGCTCGACGACGCGGCGATCACGACGACCATTGCGAACGCGAGCGCGAGGTTGCCGAACGTGATCATTGCCGCGTAGTCGGGGATGCGCAGCCGCGCGAGACTGATCGACGCCGCGCACAGCCCCACGCCGAGGCCATAACCGGTCAACGCGGTGAAGGTGGCCTGGAACAGGATCATCGCGACGAGTTCATGACTTTTCGCCCCGATCGCCTTCAACGCGCCGAATTTCTCGAGGTTCTCCAGGATGAACGTGTAAAACGTCTGCCCGGAAATCGACAGCCCGACGATGAAGCTGATCGCGGTCATTAACAGGATGTTGGTGCCGAGGCCCGTTTCGTATTTGTAGAAGCGCGCGATGCGCTGCATGAATTCGTTTCGGGTATAGGCGACGTATCCGAGCGACGCGACCACGCGCTTGATACGCGGAATATCGGCCGCCGATTTCGGTTCGACCAGAATGTAGGAGGTGGTGTAGCGCGTCGTTGGAATGTATTCGACCGCCCGCTTGTACGTCGTATAGAGCGTCGGGGTGCCGAACAGCCCGCTGCTCGCCACCGACGCGATGCCCACCACGACGCCGCGATGATCGTTGAGTTCGAAATCGGAGCCGAGCCGCGGATTGTGCAGTTTGACGAACTCGGCGTCGTCGATCGCGATGAAACCGTTTTCCGCGTAAATGTCTTCGATGCGGCCGGCCTTCATCTTCGGCCAGCCGAACAGGCTCGCATCGTCGAGACCGATCACCGTGACGGCCTGGTACGTGCCGTCGCGCAGGCGTACCAGCGCCGCGCCCGAATAGAGCGGTACCGCGTATTTGACGCCGTCGATGCTGCGCACTACATCGAGCACGTAATCGGGCATGCCGATGCTGCTCGCGATCGTCTGCACGGCCGGGTCCATCACCCACATCTTCGCCCCTATGTTGATGACCGTCGACGACGACTTGTTCAGAATGCCCGCGAACAGCGAGGTCATTTCGATCATCAAGAAAACGGCGAACGTAATGCCGACGATCAGCGCGGTGAACTTCGCGCTATCGTTGACGAGCAGTTTGAACGCGAGACGCAGTATTCCCTTCATGTGCGCGGTTCCTCGGGGATACGGAAGTGGGCGCGCGCCGTCATGGGTTGCCGTTCGACGGGCTATCCGGGCCCACTGCTATCTTCGTTCGTCACCGCGGCCCGGGATTGACCTGAATCAACGCCGCGCGACGACAGCAGGCGCGTTAGCGCGTGTGCCGATTCGCCGCCGCTATTTGAAGTTCCTTTTCCGCGAGATCGAACGCACCGCGAATCGCCGCCTCCGCGCTCGTCCCGGCGCAGTGCGCGATCGGCTTGAGATCGTGCGTAGGCGTAATCAGATCGAGCCGCACGTCGTAAAGGAAACCGGCGCGGTTGGGAGGCAACGCTTCAATCACGAGGTGGCAGTTCGCAATGAGATCGCCGAAGCGCGCGAGTCGAACCAGTTGCGCCCCGGCTTCGGCTTCGAGCGGCGCGGCGCCGGCAAAGCCCAGATACACAATCTGCATGCCGATGCCCATGATTGCCTCCCCCGTCCGGAACATTGCTCGGGCGCTTCCCGCACACATCGCCAGCAACCCGTCTACATCGTGTCCCTACCGGAAGTGCGGGCATTGACATGCGTCAAGCGTAATGAAAGGCAGTTGGAGCTATTGCCGGTTCGCGCGCGTGCCCGCATCCGCGTCGTCCTGTCGCGCGTGGCCTCCGATCGTCTCGCGCAATGCCTCCAGCTCGGCATGCATGCGGATGATCCTGTCGTTCAGATGCTTGATGTCGCGATGCATCTCGCGTCGCAGCGCCCTCTCGTCCTTGCCGATGAATGCCGCGGCAATGCTGGCGAAAACGAGCGACAACATGCCGTAACCGAGCAGCACGACGAATGCCGCGAACACCCGCGATGCCGGCGTCGTCGGCGCAATATCGCCATACCCGACGGTCGCGCTGCTTTCGAACGCCAGCCAGAGCCCTTCCGCGTATGAATGCACACGAGGCTCGAGCCAATAGAATCCGGCGCCCGCCATCGCCAGCACGCATGCGCCGGCCAGCAATAGCCACATCAGCCGATTCGGCGCGAAAAAAGACCGCAGCGACAGCACGATGCGCAACGCCACGATAGCCATGAACGACAAGCGCAGCAGCCATTCGACCGGTTGCCACGGTGGCGTGCCAAAGCCGCTGCTGAGCGCGGCGCCTGCCGCGATTGCGATGTCGAGCCAGTTATCGGCGAGCAGCGTCCTGGGGTGCCTGCTCAGATGGGCCAGCCAGGCAAGCGACGATGCAAAGCCGGCGGACACGCATAGGTACAGCGTGCGCGAGATCGCGACGGCCAATTGGCCGGGAACCGTCAGTTCGACATAGAAGGCTGGGATCGCGCAAAGACTCAGCGCGGGCAGTATCCAGCGCAGGCGGTGCCACGCGCGAACAGCCCGCGGGCTGTCGTGCGGCCTTACACCCGCCATGCCGTAACCGCCGAGGTCGTTTTGCATCGTGTGAGCCGCCATCGCGCGAAGCACTCCGCGCGGACCAGCATTTGCCTGACGCCGCGCCAACGCGGCAACACGTTGTCGGGCCGCGCCATCCTGTTTTGCAGGCTAGCCGAGGTCTGGCGGGATCCGTTGACATGGATCAGCACCTAGAAGAAACGCGTGCACATTGCCGGGGCCTGCGCGACGGGCGGGAATACATCCCAGCATCCCTTGGCATGACGGAAGAACACGATCGACAGCGCTCCGGAAGAGATGGTCCCTTCGAGCCTGACGTAGCGCGCCCGCGTGAGCGCCATGCGGCCGGTGTGCACGACATGCGCGGGTGAAGCGCCAGTCGGAGCAAGCCATTTGTCGACCAGGGTTCGCAGGGGAATGATGGTGTCGTTCATCGCCGTCTCCTCAATCTCGCCGATCCCGACGCCGGACGCTCCGGCGTGCTGTCGAATTTATTATCGGCAATGGACTTCGTTATCTGAATCAGCGACGGCGGAAACGCGAGTAGTCCACCGAGCCTGACCGTAGGAATCGGCTTACGTCGCCTGAGCAATTCGATGACATCACTGGTGGTTCGTCGCGACAGGTCGAACAGGTGTCATGCCCCCCCGATTGATCTGAGTCAATCGCGCCCCTTCTCGTCCGCAACACACTGGCCGTGCATTCAAAGCACCTGTCGCGCAATGCGCGCGGACGATCGGCCCCCTTCCGCACCTGCCGCCGCGACGCGCCCGCCTCTGTTCATCCATCCCATCCAGCGAGGAGACCATGTCCACGATCGCCGCCAACCATCGCGAACCGGAAACGGCCGCACCGCCGCTGCTCACGGGCGCGACCATCGACGGGATGGCCGCCTACGAAGCGCTCGTCAACGAAGCTCGCACCGACCGGTCCGGATTCTGGGCACGGCTCGCGCGCGAGCATCTGAGCTGGCACCGGCCCTTCACGCGGGTGCTCGACGAATCGAACGCGCCTTTTTTCAAGTGGTTCGACGATGGTCTGCTGAACGCTTCGTATAACTGTCTCGATCGCCATCTGGATAACGGCAATGCCGACAAGACCGCGATCGTCTTCGAGGCCGACGACGGCACCGTGACGACCATCACCTACCGGCAGTTGCATGCGCGCGTGTGCCGCGTCGCGAATGCGCTGCGCGCTCGCGGCGTTGCCCGCGGCGAGCGCGTGATGATCTATCTGCCGATGTCGATCGAAGGCGTTGTCGCGATGCAGGCCTGCGCGCGCATCGGCGCACTGCATTCGGTCGTGTTCGGCGGCTTCTCGGCGAAATCGCTGCACGAACGGATGGTCGACGTCGGCGCGGTCGCCGTGATCACCGCGGATGAGCAGATGCGCGGCGGCAAGAGCCTGCCGCTGAAATCCATCGTCGACGAAGCGCTCGCGATGGACGGCACCGACGGCATTCACACGGTGATCGTCTATCAGCGCACCGGCGGTCCGATCCTGTGGGACGAGCCGCGCGACTGCTGGCTGCACGAGCTCGAAGCCGCCCAGCCCGACACCTGTGAGCCGGAGTGGGTCGAGGCCGAGCATCCGCTGTTCGTGCTGTACACGTCCGGTTCGACCGGCACCCCGAAGGGCGTGCAGCACAGCACGGCGGGCTATCTGCTGTGGGCGGCGGTGACGATGAAATGGACCTTCGATCTGCGCCCCGACGACATCTACTGGTGTACGGCCGACATCGGCTGGATCACCGGTCACAGCTATATCTGCTACGGCCCGACCGCTGCCGGCGCCACCCAGGTGATTTTCGAGGGCGTGCCGACGTGGCCGAACGCGGGACGCTTCTGGGAGATGATCGCGCGCCACAAGGTCAGCATCTTCTATACGGCGCCCACCGCGATCCGCTCGCTGATCAAGGCCGCGGAACTCGACAGCGGCGTGCATCCACGCCGCTTCGATCTGAGTTCGCTGCGTCTGCTCGGCACGGTCGGCGAGCCGATCAATCCGGCCGCGTGGGAGTGGTACGCGCGCGAAGTCGGCGGCGGACGCTGCCCGGTACTCGATACGTTCTGGCAAACGGAAACGGGCGGTCACATGATCACGCCGCTCCCGGGCGCGACACCGCTCGTCGCCGGATCGTGCACGCTGCCGCTGCCGGGCATCGAGGCCGCGATCGTCGACGAGACCGGCTGCGAACTGCCGAACGGCCAGGGTGGACTGCTCGTCATCAAGCAGCCGTGGCCGTCGATGCTGCGCACCATCTGGGGCAATCCGCAGCGCTTTCGCAACGGCTACTACCCGGCGGAACTCGGCGGCCATCTCTATCTGGCGGGCGACGGCGCGATCCGTGATCCGCGGACCGGCTACTTCACGATCACCGGCCGCATCGACGATGTGCTGAACGTCTCCGGCCACCGGATGGGCACGATGGAAATCGAGTCCGCGCTCGCCGCGCATCCGCTGGTGGCGGAAGCGGCAGTGGTCGGCCGGCCGGACGAGACGATCGGCGAAGCGATCGTGGCGTTCGTCGTGCTCAAAGGTCAACGCCCGGAGAACGCGGACGCGAAGAAGGTCGCCGATCAGCTGCGCGCATGGGTCGCGAAGGAAATCGGGCCGATCGCCAAGCCAAAGGAAATCCGCTTCGGCGACAGCATGCCGAAAACGCGCTCCGGCAAGGTCGTGCGGCGCCTGCTGCGCTCCGTCGCGAAGGGCGAGGCGCTCGCGCAGGACATGTCCACCGTCGAAAACCCCACGGTGCTTCGGCAATTCGGCGAACACGCATAAGCGGCCTGTCGCCTGTTGCGACGCCCGGGCGGGCCGCGTCGATTTCCGGCCGGTCCGCGCCAATGCTTCCCGACGCTTTATTCAAGCTTTATTCAAGCTTTATTCAAGCTTCATTCAGGATTCGCTCACGATTCACTCAGGAGATGCTCACCATGAAACCCACCGCACCCAATCCCGCATCGCTCGGCCTTGCCGCCTTCGCGCTGACGACCTGGCTGCTCAGCATGATCAACGCAGGCTGGTTCGCCAACGCGTCGCTCGGGCTCGTGCTGGCGGTCGCCTTTGCGTTCGGCGGCAGTACGCAGATCGTCGCCGGACTCATGGAAATTCCACGCGGCAATACGTTCGGCGCGACCGCGTTTCTCGGCTATGGCGCGTTCTGGTGGTCGTTCGCACTGTTCGTGCTGTTTCTGCACGATCAGGTGCCAGCCGCGTTCGTCGGCTGGTATCTGCTGCTGTGGGGTGTCTTCACGTTCTACATGTGGATCGCGACCTTCCGCTCGTCGCGCGCGCTGCAATGCGTGTTCCTCGCGCTGTGGGCAACGTTCTTTCTGCTGGCCGCGAGCGAATGGTCCGGTTCGGCTGCACTGCGCCACGCAGGAGGTTATGGCGGTCTGCTGACCGCGCTGCTGGCGTTCTATCTGTCGGCGGCCGAGATCATCAACGAGTCGCTGGGCCGCACCGTGCTGCCGGTCGGCGCGAAACCGGTGGTCGTCGAAACGCAAACCGTCACGGCCGCTGTACTCACGCGCTTCGCGGATTGATATCCCGGATGGCCGCGCGCCCGACAGACGGACGGCGGCTCCCGTCATCGAGTGGCGGCCATCCATGCATGAAACTCGGCCTCGATGGCGACGATCGAATGCGCGCAGGTCGAATACAGCAGTCCCGCATTGCCGTCGGTGTCGTACATGCCGCGACACATTGCCTTCAGCCGTATCAGCGTATGACCATCATCCGTCGGCCCTTTCGATGCCGCGAGATACACGAACCCGAACGAATGCGGCAACGCGGTTTCGATGACCGCGTCGTCCGCGCGAACGATCCGGCTTGCCGAACGGGTCCTGACGAACACTTTCGTAAGCGCCCATGCCGCTTCGCAATCGACCCCCGGCTCGCAACGCACGGCGGCCTGCTGTCGCGCTTCGTACACGGCCACTTCTTCATGACGGAAGGCCGCCTCGCGCGCGGGACTGGCGCAGCCGGCGACGCCCGCCGCGCAGAGCATGGAGAGGCAGAGTCGGGGCAGTGTGCGATTCACGGTTGCACCTTCGGGGGAGTTGCGATGGCTGGCACCGCCAACCGCTCGGCTATGTCATCCACTCCAGTTCTCGCAGCACCGACATCCTGTGGCGGATCCGCTTCACGAAGACGTCGCGTTTCGCGCCGTCGACGCGCCGGTACAGATCGCGGGCCGTGATGGCGCACGTCGCGAACGGTGTCTTTTGCGCTGCTCGCGCCATCTGTTCGAGTGCCCGTTCGCTGCCGCTTATACCCAGACAGCAGAACAGCGCGAGATGCTGGATGCGCGTGCCGTGTTGTTCGAGCCACGTTTGTGCCGGTGCGCTCACGCCACCGGCCCAGACCGGTGCGCCGACGATCACCGCATCGTAAAAGGAAACGTCGAGCAGGGACGGCATGATCTCGACGCGTCGATGGCAAAGCGCATCGATCAGCGACCTGAAGTAGCCGCGCGCGCCCGTGCGCGAAACGCCGGCCTGCTCGCGGATCGGCTCGATGTCGGCATCCAGTTCGGACGCAAGCATTTCGGCGACGCGTCGCGTTGTGCCGCTGCGCGTGTAGTAGACGACGAGAATCCTGCAATGTTCCGACATGCTTCATCTCCGCTGACGGGCATCTGGTAAAGGCCTGCCGATCCGCTTCACTGCCCGGACGACGGCGGCATCGATCGCACAGGGCAGCCCGTCTCCTGCCTGGCGTCGATCAGCACTTGCAGCACACGCGTGCCGGCGGTGCTGGCGAACGTCTCGTACGCCGCCAGCATGTCGGCCTGCCTGACAAGCGGCGCCGCTTCGTCAACCGGCACTGCGAATGCGCGCCGCCACGCCACGCCCGCAAACGGCGGCGCGACTGCATGGAGCGTTCGCGCCTGTGCTGTTCGCTGTTCTCACTGTATGGGCGCATCGCTTGCCGGAATTGACCTGCATCAAGCGGCGCGCAACGTGACGACGCTTGATCTGCGTCAACGGGCGCCCCGGCCCGCACCATAGACTCGATGTCATCACGGGCCGCCGCCCGCGCTGCCTCTGTTCCCAACGTTCTGTCATGGAGCCCCGGCGATGAGCTACAAAAGTATTGTTGTCCACCTCGATACGAGTGCTCGCTCGCATCAGCGCCTGGAAATGGCGTTGCAGCTCGCTCACCGGTTTCACGCCAGGCTGACCGGGCTCTTTTCGACTTATGTGCCGCCACGCCATGCTTTCGTCGTCATGGCCGGCACCGCTGAGTACTACACCGCGCATGAGCGGCTGCGGCACGAGAAAGCCGCCGCGCTCGAGCGCCTGTTTCACGCCGAGATCGCGCGCGCGAAGGTCGGCGGTCAATGGGTCGCGGTCGACGGCTATGCGAACGACGTCGTGCCTCCTTATGCGCGCCTCGCCGATCTGATCGTGCTCGGGCAGAGCGACCCGACCGATCCCGAATCCTTCATCGCCGAACAGTTCGTCGAGCACATCGTGCTGTCGGCGGGACGGCCCGCGCTGCTGGTGCCATGCGCAGGCAGTGCGCCGTCGCCGGGCAAACACGTGCTGATCGCCTGGGACGGCAGCCGCGAAGCGACCCGCGCGGTCCACGACGCGTTGCCGTTTCTCGAGCATGCCGCGAAAGTGACGCTGCTGACGGTCCACACCAGCGGCGATCAGCCGCCGCGCGCGCGGATTCCAGGCGCCGACATCGCGCTGACGATTGCCCGCCATGGCGTGAAAGTCGACGTGCGTGAGCTGAACGTGGAGCACGGCGCATCAGTGGGCGACGTGCTGCTGTCGCAGGTGTCCGACCTCGGGTGCGACATGATCGTGATGGGCGCGTACGCGCATTCGCGGCTGCACGAAGTCATCCTGGGCGGTGCCACGCGCACGATGCTGCAATCGATGACCGTGCCGGTGCTGCTATCGCACTGAACGCGCTGAATACCGCATCTGACGAATTTGAGGGGATCGCCATGTTTCACCGGATACTGGTCGCGCTCGACGGCAGCGACACCGCCTCCCGGGCATTCGATGCCGCTCTGACACTCGCCGCCGAATCGGGCGCCGAGCTGATGCCGCTCTATGTGATCGATGTGCCCATCCTTGCCTACGACGTGCCCGGTTTCGATCCGTGCGTGATTCAGGATGCCTTTATCGACGAAGGCAAAAACATCGTCGCCGAGGCGCAAGGCCGGCTGGCCTCGCGCGGCGTCAAGGGTACGCCGCGCGTCGAAGAAACCTCGGTGCCCGGTGAAGATGTCGCCGGGCGCATCATCTCGGCGGCTGAGCACTGGCATGCCGATGCGATCGTGATGGGCACGCACGGACGCCGCGGCTTGCGGCGGCTGATGCTCGGCAGCGTCGCCGAACGGGTGCTGCGCGGCGCAAGCTGTCCGGTTCTGATGATTCCAGCCCGTGCCAGTGACGCCGCGGAACACCCGGCAGCCCGCGTAGCCAACGAAAAGGAGCTGACATGAGCTACAAGACCTTACTCGTTCACCTCGACGATAGCGATCGCTGCCAGACACGGTTGGCGCTGGCCCTCGATCTGGCACGGCGCTGGGATGCGCATCTGATCGGTCTGTATCTCGTGTGCGAGGACTCCGCGAGGCCCCTGTTCAGCGTGGACGACGAGCTGATTTCCAGCCTCGCGGCGCAGACGGCCCGGCGACGCCAGCAGGCCCAGCGGGCATTTCTCGCCATGGCCGAGCGCGCCGGACAGGCAGTCGAATGGCGCGCTCCCGCCGGGCCTCCTGTCGAGGTGGCGACGCTGCATGCGCGGCACGCCGACCTGCTGATACTTGGCCAGCCCGATCCGCGCGATCCGGCTGCGTACGTGGACAGGCATTTCGTCGGCGACCTCGTGCTCGGTGCCGGCCGCCCGGCGCTCGTGATCCCGCACGCAGGCACCGTGCCGACGCTCGGCGAAAACGTGTTGATCGCATGGGATGGCAGCCGTGAAGCCTCGCGTGCGATCGCCGATGCGCTGCCGTTGCTCAAACGGGCACGCTTCGTCGGCGTCGACATCGTGAAGCATTCGGATAACTATGACGCCTCGTCTGGCGCAATCGATGTCGCCGCCTGGCTGGAGGCGCACGACATACGCGCGTCGTTCTCGACGACGCCGCGCCACGGCATCGCCGGTACGGGGGCCACGCTACTCAACCGGGTGTCCGATCTGCACGCGGATCTTCTCGTGATGGGCGCGTATGGGCATTCGCGAGCGCGAGAGCGCGTGTGGGGCGGCGTAACGCGAACGATGCTGGAATCGATGACCGTTCCCGTGTTGATGGCGCACTGACTGAGCTAAGGCCGAAGGCCGCGCGGGGGCGATCGCGGCCGCGATGGCAGTTGGCACGACAACTGCTGCTCCGTCGAGCAAGGTCGGTGCCGCGGTTTCTCAATAACAAGCTCAACAACAAACCGCCGCGGCGCGGCCCGTGGTGATATCGAGACAGTCCGTCTCAGCGCCGCGCCTGCCCGGAGGCATCGTGTCGCACGACCAGCACAGGCTTATCCGTCGAACGAACCAGCGACTCCGCGACACTGCCGAGCAGAAAACGCTGCAGACCCTGTCTGCCGTGCGTGCCCATCACGATCAGGTCCGCGTCGATTTCGTCGGCGAGGCGCGCGAGCACGGTCGAAGCGCTTTCCGCATACGCATCGATCGTGCGCACATTGCCGCGCACGCCGGTTTCGCGCAAAAGCACCCGGGCGCCCTCCAGCGCCGCGCTGACCTCGGGCCCAGTCATGTCCACCGGCTCCGGATCCAAACCCGAACTGCCGTCCGCTGGCCATTTGCCGCGATCGACGACGCAGCAGGCTTCAACCACGGCGCCCGTGAGGCGCGCGAGTTCGAGCGCCTCGGCAAAGGCACGTTGCGCACTCGGACTGCCGTCGAGCGCAACCAGAATTCGTTCGTACATGATGGACTCCCGCTCAATGCGCGTGCGCGGCCCGAATGGGCGGCATCGCCTGGGTGCAACGACAGTGTGCGCGGCGCTCGGGCACGCGGCTTGATTCAGGTCAACCGGTGCCTGGTCCGCGCCGACACGACGGCGCAACGACGCCAGGATCGCGAGCAAACTTGCAGAATGACAACACTGCCGATACCGGTTCGGCGCGGTTACGCTGAATCCCATCGGCTGCTATAGCAAAACAGGACAAAAGATGGACCAGATGCCGACATGCGGCCGCGCCGCGGCAACGACCCGGACAGATCGGCGGTCATTGCTGACCCGCGCCGCAATGCTGTGCCTGCTGACGTATGCGATCGTGGCCATCCTGACGCTGGCACTTGCGCGGGTCGTCGCGGGTCGTCCGGCGAACGGCCACGTCGCGACGATCATCCTCGCCGCCGGCATGGCGCTGGCCGCGCTGCTCGCGGTCTGCGTCTGGATTGCCGCTGCCTCAAGTCACGTGGGCCATCATGGCGAGGCGCGCATGATGGGCGTCATCCGGTCGTCGATGGAGGCGATCATTACGATCGACGGCGCGCAGAACATCGTTTTCTTCAACCCGGCGGCGGAGCGGATTTTCGGCGTGACGGCGGCCGAGGCGATCGGCGGCCCGCTGTCACGGTTCGTGCCTCCACGCTTCCGGGCCGATCATGCGGCGCATGTCGCGCAATTCGGCGCCACCGGCATCTCCGAGACGCGCATGGGCGGGCAACGCGTGTTGCCGGGCCTGCGCGCAAACGGCGAGGAATTCCCGCTGGAAGCGTCGATTTCGCAGACTCAGGAAGACGAAGGCAAGCTCTACACGGTCATGCTGCGCGATGTCACCGAGCGGGTCAAAGCGGAAAACGCGCTGAAACAGTCGCGTGAGGAACTGCGCCAGCTATCGGCGAATCTGCAGAACGTACGGGAAGAGGAAAAGCAGCGCGTCGCGCGCGAACTGCATGACGATCTCGGCCAGCAGCTGGCCGCCTTGAAGATGGATCTGTCGACACTCGAACAGACGTTGGCCGACCGGCATGACGAGACCGCGGCCGGCGAAGACGAGCTTGTCGACCAGTTGCGCGGCATGCGCCGGGTCATCGACTCGGCAGTGGCGGCACTGCGCCGGATCGCTGCCGATCTGCGCCCCGTGATGCTTGACGATCTCGGCCTCCCCGCTGCGATCGAATGGCTCGCCAACGATTTCACGAACCGCCACGGCATCGAGGTCGTGCACCGGATCGAGCCGTCCGATATCGCTTATTCGCGGCAAAGCGCGACCGCCCTGTTTCGCATTGTTCAGGAAGCGCTGAACAACGTCGCGCGCCACGCGCAAGCAACCGTCGTCGAACTGACACTGAATACGAACGGTCCGCACTGTCAGCTACGGATAGCGGATAATGGACGAGGTGTCGGACACGAGCGCGCAGCCGGCGGTCATGACAAACCGTTCGGCCTGATCGGCGTGCGTGAACGCGTGCACCGGCTCGGTGGGTCGATCCGGATCGACACCGCGGAAAGCGAAGGCTTCGCCATTACGGTCACGTTCCCATTGCAATCAATGCAGCAGGAAGAAATCGACCATGATCAAGGTGCTGCTGGCTGACGACCACACGCTCGTGCGCGACGGGTTGCGCCATATCCTGCAGAAAGCGACCGGCTTCGACGTGGTGGGCGAAGCATCCGATAGCGTCACGACGATCGCACTGATCCGCTCGACCGACGCGCAGGTGCTGGTGCTCGATCTGTCGATGCCCGGGCGCAACGGCATCGAACTCATCAGACAGATCAAGGACGAGAAACCCGCGCTGCGCATTCTCGTGCTGACGATGCATGACGAGCAGCAATATGCGGCTCGCGCGTTCAAGGCCGGCGCGTCCGGCTATCTGACCAAGGAAAGTGCGAGTGCGGAACTGGTCGGCGCCGTGACGAAGATTGCATCGGGCGGTGTCTTCGTCAGCCTCGCGATGGCCGAACGCTTCGCGCAGAACCTGAACGAACCGGTCGAGGCGCTGCCGCACCAGCGGTTGTCCGATCGCGAATTCGACGTGTTCCGACGCATCGTCGCCGGCCAGAGCATCACGGAGATCGCCAACGAACTGTGCGTCAGCGTGAAAACGATCAGCACACACAAGACGCGCATTCTGGAAAAAATGCAGATGCCGCACGAGAACGGGCTCGTGCGCTATGCGATCCGTCACAAGCTGTTCGACGACGAAACCGATATCTAGGCGCCCCGTTTCGCTTTCTCCACGCCCGTCGCCGCTGCGCTTCATTCCGCGCTCGGAACATTCCTACAGCCACTACCTGAACTCCTGGTTCCACTTAAGGTACGGCCGATATATTTTTGAGATACGGTCGCCAATACTGGTTGACATGGATACCGTCACACCAGCCCCCGTATCGAAAGTCTTTCTCGTCGACGACGCGACCGAAGTCAGGGTACGACTCGCGCGCCTGCTCGCGCTGATTCGCGGCGTGGAAATCGCCGGAGCGTGCGGCGGTGTCGGGGACACGCTCGGCCGCATCCTCGCGAGTCAGGCCCACGTCGTGGTACTGGACCCGTGCTTTGCCGGCGAGACGAATCTCCGATTGATCAAGGCACTGTCGCGCGCGCAGCCGTCGATTATCAGCATCGTGCTGACGAACCATGGCGCGACGGCATTTCGCCGTGCGTGCCAAGCGGCAGGCGCGGATTTCTTCTTCGACAAAACAGCCGAATTCGGGCTCGCCTGCCGAGCCATCGAAGCCATCACCCATGCGCGTCGTGCGCGTTTTGCGTAGCCAACCGGAGACGATCATGCAAGCTGCAGCTTCCTGCCAATCTCGCCATCCTTTGCCTCCTACCGTGGCCGTGATGCCGATTCGCGCAGTGCATTCCGGTGCCACGGCGAGCCGTGAGACGCGTGTCGCGTCGCGTTGCTCCACCTGCTCGATGCGCGCGGTCTGCATGCCGCCCGATCTGAGCGCGAGCGAACTCGCGAAACTCGATGCGATGATCTGCACCACGCGTCCAGTCAAACGTGGAGAGACGCTGTACCGAACGGGCGACACGTTTCAGAGCATCTACGCGGTGCGCGCGGGGTCGTTCAAGACCGTGGTCATGCATCGCGACGGCCGCGAGCACGTCACCGGCTTCCAGATTGCCGGCGACGCACTCGGTCTCGACGGCATAGGCGCGGGCAAGCAGAACTGCGACGCGATCGCGCTCGAAGATAGTGCGGTGTGCATCATTCCGTTCGCGCAGCTCGAGGCGGTCTGCCGCGACATGAAGCCGATGCAGCACCATATTTATCAGATGATGAGCAGCGAAATCGTGCGCGAATCGAGCCAGATGATGCTGCTCGGCACGATGACGGCGGAACAGCGGGTCGCGACGTTTCTGCTGAACCTGTCGAAGCGCTTCAAGGCACGCGGCTTCTCGGCTGTCGAATTCCATCTGCGCATGACCCGCGAGGAAATCGGCTGCTACCTTGGGATGAAGCTCGAAACGGTGAGCCGGATGTTCTCGAAGTTCCAGCGTGAGCATCTTGTCAATGCGAACGGGAAAACCATCCGTATCGTCGATGCGCAAGGCCTCGCGCAGGTCTGAACGCAGCGCCGAGGCCCGGTCGCGGGCCAGCGTGCCGGGAGCTCGCCAGCCGTCTCGAGACCCGCACAACGTTGACCTGCCTCAATCGCGCCGGGCTCCCGCGTGACACGATAAGGACACGAACCGCATCCGCGCGGCAAGGCCGCGACAGGAGACCTCCAGATGAACGACACCGCGCCAAACGAAGCCTGGGACATCGGCGAGCCGCACTTCAGCGCCGCCACGCCGCTGGACCGGCAACTGCGCTTCGCGCTGCGCTATGCGGTGCTCGCGCCGTCGAACCACAACACGCAGCCGTGGAGCTTCATCGTCGATGGGGACACGGTGGAGGTCTGTGCCGACCGCACGCGTGCGCTCGCCGTCGTCGATCCGTTCGATCGCGAGCTGCTGATCGGTTGCGGCGCGGCGCTGTTCAATCTTCGCGTTGCGCTGCGCCGCTTCGGCCTCGCTTATGCGATCACGCTGTTTCCGTCGGAACTCGATCCCGATATCGTCGCGCTCGTGCAAGTATCACGCGATGCGAACGGCGACTCGCAGTTGCAGGCGCTCTTCGAAGCGCTGACGACGCGCGTCACGACGCGCGCGCCGTTTGTCGACGAACCGGTTGCCGCGTCGCTGCAACGCAAGCTGATCGATGCCTGCAACGCCGAGGGCGCAATAGCCTGCTGCGTGGAGCGCAAGTCCGGGCGTGAAGCGCTCGCTCAACTGGTCGTGGACGCGGATCACGCGCAGTTCGCGGACCCGCGTTTCCGGCGCGAACTGGCTAGCTGGATTCATCCGCTACGGCACGACGACGGAATGCCGGCCTATGGTTCCGGTGTCGGCGCATTGCTCGATTTCACCGTGCCGCTCGTCACCTCCGTGGTCCGCGTATTCGATGCAGGCGCGGGGGTTCCCGCGACACACCGGCATCTTGTCGAGGGCTCACCGCTGATGATGGGCATAGCGACGATGCGAGACGACCGGGAAGCATGGCTCGCCACCGGACAGGCGCTCGAACGGATGCTGCTGGTCGCGGCATCCGAGGGGCTTACCGCCTCCTATCTGAATCAGCCGATCGAAGTCGAACCGCTGCGTGAGCAGTTGAGGACGCTGCTGCACGTCGACGGAGTGCCGCAGCTTCTGCTGCGCATCGGACGCGGTCCAGGCGCGAGTCATACGCCGAGACGGCCATGGTCCGACGTGATGTCGTAATACGCGACGTTGCGACCCCGGGCGTCGTAAGCCGACAGCCATGTAGGACTACTCCGACCGGCGCACCGAAATTCCTGGATGCGGTTCCGCCTGCGCCTATTGGCCACGCGTGCAATCCGACCAATACTGAAGACATGCAATCCACCTCAATGAGGATCGCCCGCCACCGCACATTCGATGTGGTGGCCACGATCCGCCAGGAGACCCGCCATGTCATACGCTGTTACTACCGCTGCACCGCATCACGCAAATCACGAGCACACAGCTGCGGGCGGCACGACGTGCCGGGCTGCCCAGCCTGACGAAACTTGCGCCGATGTCGAACGCCTTCTTGCCGTTGCGCGCGGCGCGGGCATGCTTGTCATGCTCGACGCGCAGATCGGCCGTGAAAGGTATCAAAGCGTAGCCGGATCGGTGGTGTCGCTGCAGCGCTTCGCAACGGCGCTTTGCCGGATGATGCTGACCGAGCAGCGCGCGGCCGGTTAAAGCTCCGATGCGGCGTCCCACGCCTTGCTCCGATTGCTTCGGTATCAGAGATAAAATGGGGGCATGCCGTGCTCCGGCGTTGATGGCAAGCACCCAGCCTACGTACACGCAGTGGAATAAGCTTCTCCGACCTGATATAACACAGTCACCTGCTACGGGCGAACCGCGCCCGAACGGCTGGAGGAGTGATGGGTCGATCGAGTGGCGAGTCTTCCCGCTTCACCGGTGCGGCGTCGATCTCGGACGTTCCCGTCGAGGATCGCTATTTTCTGTTGATTGAAGCAGTTCAAGACTACGCAATCTTCATGCTGGACACCTCCGGTCGGGTGACCAGCTGGAATCCCTGCGCAAAGCGCATCAAAGGCTACACGCCCGAGGAAATCATCGGGCGGCATTTCTCCACCTTCTATACGCCGGAAGACATCGCGGCCGGCAAACCCGCTCGCGAACTCCATACCGCTACCATCGAAGGCCGCGTCGTCGACGAAGGCTGGCGGGTGCGCCGCGATGGCTCGCGGTTCTGGGCCAATGTCGTGATTTCCGCCGTGCACGACGCATCGGGCGAGTTGCTCGGATTCGCCAAGGTCACGCGCGACCTGACCGAAAGCGTGCGTCTCGCGGAACTCGAGCGTGCGAACGCGGTGTCGACCCAGGCGCAGATCGCCCGCGAAAACGAGCAGAAACGTATCGCCAGGGAACTCCACGACGATCTCGGACAACGGCTCACCGCGTTGAAAATGAGCGTCGCTCTGCTCGAAGCGAACCTCGAAGCGCAATCCGCCACCCAGCCTCTCGTGTCGCACACGCATGAACTGCAGATGCAGATCGACTGGATGGCGGGAGCGCTACGGCGTATCTCGGCAAATCTGCGCCCCCCGCTACTCGACGACCTCGGGCTCGCCGCCGCGCTTGACTGGCTGGCCGAGGACTTCACGAAACGCTATGGCGTGCAGGCGAACGTGCATCTGGAACCGGCCGAGCCGGAGTTCGGCGAGTTTGCCACGACGGCACTGTTCCGGATCGTGCAGGAAGCGCTGACCAACGTCGCGCGACATGCAAACGCGAGCCACGTGCGCGTCGAATTGACGTGCACGGGCCTGCTTCTTTCGCTCTATATCGAGGACGATGGCGTCGGTGCGGATCTGGACCGGCCACCCGAAAAGCACTCGTTCGGTCTTCTGGGCATCCGCGAGCGCGTGAGACAGTTGCACGGCAACGTTACGTTTTCGAGCTCGCCCGGCAACGGCTTCAGGGTCTCGATACAGGTTCCAGTCGATACGCTCCGGCAGCGGCCGATTGCACCCGCTTGATATCTCGCGCAGGTGGCGCACTAAATCGCAATGGATTCGCGCGCGCCCTCTTCGCGCATCAGCAACACCGGACAGTGCGAGAAACGCAGAACCTGTTCCGCGACGCTGCCGATCACGAGGCGCCGTGCGCCCCGGCGTCCATGCGTGCCCATCACGATCAGATCGGCGTGGACGAGGCGCGCATGGCGTAGCACGGCACTGGCCACGTCATCGGACAGACTGTTCGATTCGACCATCTCGGCGCGGCATTGCACGTCGGCGGCGGCGCAAGCCCGTTCCGCATCCTCCAGCACCGAGCGACCGTCCTTGCGCACCGCATCGATGAACGTGATCGGATCGTAATAGCCGCCATACGAAAACAGTGGTGTCTTGTCCACGACATAGACCGGATGCACGACGCCTTTTGTCACGGCGGCGAGCCGCACCACTTCTTTCAGTGCGCGTTTCGAAGAGCTGCTGCCATCGAGCGCGACGAGAATGTTCTGGTACATGGCGATTCTCCAGATATGAGGGAATTCAAAGTCGATGGACTGCGACGCGATACGCGCCTCGATCCCGGTCAAGCGTCACCGGATCGCGAGCACCGCCGCGCCAGTCAGCTTGCCGCTACGCAGATCATCGAGCGCGCGATTCGCATCGCTCAACGCATAGGTCGTTGTTTCTAGCGCGAGACGGGTCCCATCCGCGATACGCATGAACGACAGCCCATCGTCACGCGTCAGATTCGCGACCGACACGACGCGCCGCTCGCCCCACAGAAACGCGTACGGAAACGACGGAATGTCGCTCATATGGATGCCGCCGCAGACCACCACGCCGCCCTTCGCGACCGCGCGCAACGCCTGCGGCACGAGCGCGCCGACCGGCGCGAACAACAGCGCGGCGTCGAGTTCAGTGGGCGGCGTCTCGTCGCTGCCGCCGGCCCAGACGGCGCCAAGACGCAGCGCGAGTTGCTGGGCCGCGCGATCGCCGGGACGGGTGAACGCATACACGCTGCGCTGCTGGTGGCGCGCCACCTGCGCGACGATATGCGCGGCGGCGCCGAAACCGTAGATGCCGAGCCGTTGCGCGTCGCCGGCCATGCTCAGCGTGCGATAGCCGATCAGGCCGGCGCACAGCAGCGGCGCGGCGTCGATGTCGGAGTACTGCGACGGCAAATGAAAGCAGTAGCGGCTATCGGCGACGGTGCGCTCGGCGTAGCCGCCGTCGATCGTGTAGCCGGTGAAAGCAGCGTCGTCACACAGGTTTTCGCGCGCCGACAGGCAGTAGCGGCAATGGCCGCAGGTGCGTCCGACCCACGGCACGCCGACCCGCTCGCCTACCTCGAAGCCCGTCACGCCGTCGCCCAGCGCGGCCACCACGCCGACGATTTCATGGCCCGGAATCACCGGACGCTTCGGATGTTCGAGCTCACGATCGACCAGATGAAGATCGGTGCGGCACACGCCGCACGCGTGAACATCGATCAGGATCTGCCCGGCGCCGGGCCGCGGGTCCGGCATATCACGCTCGTGCAGCGTCGTGGAACTGCCGTCGAACACCATTGCTCGCATCGTGCTCTCCTTTACCGGGGTTAGCGCCGGCCAGCCGGTTCGACGACTGCCGCGGGCGAGTGCTTTTCATCGACAGCATAGGAGCGACGCGCGCGCAGTCAAACACGCACCGTGGGCAGATTGATCGAGGTCAATGAGCCCCGGTTCACGGCCCTTACACTGATCTTATTCCTTACGTAGGGGCGCCTGTCGTGATTGCACTGTTCCGAAACTGCCTGCTCGCAGGCGCGGCACTTGCGCTGAGCGCCGGTGTCGCCTATGGCGAGCCTGAACCGACCGCGCTCGTCGATCAGCAGCACTGCATGTTCTGCCATACGCGCGATGCGCCGTTTCTCGCTCCATCGTTCCAGCAGATTGCTGAACGTTACCGCGACGTGCCGAACGCGCAGCGGATGCTCGAACACAAACTGCGGTTGGGCGGCAAGGCGCACTGGGGCGATATGCCGATGCCACCCGCGGTCGAGCGTGGCGGCCCGCTCTCGGCGGAAGACGCGCATACGCTAGTGCAATGGGTATTGAGTCAATGAGATGCCGATGACACTCGCCGCGCTTCGCGGTTGCCGCGCCTCGGCTAGAGAGAGTACTTCACGTCCCGGAGAATTTTCATGCGTCTCACCGTTCACCTCGACACGTTCGATCGTGTCCATCCCATGGCGTTCGCTATTCTCTGGCTCGACAAGGACACGCGGCAGTGGTCGCGCGAAGGCCACTTCGGGCTCGAACTGCCCGAATGGGGTGCATTGCATATGGATTGCGGCAACACGCTCGTATGCGCTCCACACAGCGCGGTGCCCGTGTGCGTGCTCGAAGGACTCGATCTGAACGAGGCGGAAGGACCGTTCGAAGGCGAGGTTGGGCGAGTGCAGTGGTGCGCGGTGCGCGGCAGCAATCTGACGACGGGCCACTGGCGTGTGCAATGCGTCGACACCGAGCGGAAAGAGCCCGAAAACGGCGTATTCGCCGCCGGAGACGAAGCGTGAGGCCGTCAAAGCCCGGCCTTGAACATGTCGTCGTGCGTCGTTATTGTCAGCGAGGTAATTTGCCATGAGTCTCGTGTCCGATCTGGACGGTGTGCGGCACGCGTACGGACTATGCTTCGTGCGCGTGCCCTGGGCCTATTTTTCGCGACTGCCAGTCGATCGGCAATGGGGGGACGGCTGGGAGCGCGCTCCTTACGAACAGCATGCCGGACCGCCCTACGACGACACCGCTCAGCAGATTCTGACCGTCGCCTACGATGGTCCACTGCTGACGCCCGATGCCGGATACGACGGCCGCGCGCTAAGCGCCAATGAAATAAATAGTGGTGCCGCGCCGTGGTTGCGCACGCAGAACTTCATCGGCAACGCGCCGGTGCATATTGCCGCCGGCGTAACGCTGGAACGATTCGTCGAACTGGTCGAACTGGCGGGCGGCCACGTGTTTGCGCCGCTCGGGTGGGGAGCATTGCGGCTTGAGCCAGTGTTGGCGGCCGAAAAACAATAATCGCGCCGGGAAATCTTATGCCGCGGCCGGATCGCTGACGAGGTTGCGTCCGTTTTCCACACGTCCCGGCTGGCACCATGCCACCGCCATAGACGCGCCCAAGGAACATGCCGTGACGCTCAGGAAATCACGGCGTGGCCTCGCGCGGCCGCTGTTGCCCTGTCCTGCCGGGTCGGCCTCGTTTTACCGCAATGGCTGGCGGCGTCAGCCAACTACCGCGTCCCTCGTTCAACTATCGCGTGCCGCGTCGCGCGACGGGCCGGCACCCGGCGCCATCCGCTGCATGACATGGTCTTTCAGAATGAAACGATGGAACAACGCGGCAAGAACGTGCATGACGATCAGCGCGAACAGCACCCACGCGAGGATGCCGTGGACATCGCCCATGGCGTGGCCGAACGGCGAGCCTGTCGGGCTCAGCGACGGATAGGGCACGACACTCGCGAGCCGAACCTGCCAGCCGCGCGAGGACGCGTTGATCCAGCCAAGGAGCGGGACGAGCAGTAAGCAGACGTAGAGAAGAAAATGGGTAACGCGCGAAGCGAAGCCGAGCAACGGCGGCAGGTCGTCCGGCGCGGGCTGGTGGGTCAGCCGCCACACGACGCGAAGCACCATGACGGCGATTAGCGCCGAGCCGACGCCGAGGTGCCAGGCAATCAGCCCGACCGGCTGCGTGTCTTTGTGGACGTCGGGCATCGTCCAGCCGATTACGAACTGCACAGCGATCAACAGGACCGTCAACCAGTGCAGCGTGCGCGCGACGATGCCGTATGCGGGCGCCCTGCCGTCATATAGTTTGATCACTCAGACTCCACGCGTTGTTCTGGCCAACCGGAATCGACCAGGCACATAAGTTTCAACTTTTGAACCAACGCCATCGATCCGGGCATTGGACAAGCCCTCGAGCGTAACGATATTTGCTTAAAAATTTCTGATGCCGGAAACCCGGCTCGCGGATATTCGTCCCAACAATTACTGTACTGCAAATATTTTTTGGCTGATAAGACTTCTTTTTCGGCCTTCCGCGTGCTACGCCTATGCCGCAGTCGCGGCTCGGTACTTCTCACCCGACCTGTTCCGGATCGCGCAGCGCAATAGTCCTTGCTGCCGCGACTCTCACGTTGCCGGCCCCCGGATACGCTCGCGCTTGATGCAGATCAACGGGCCTGGGCGTCAGCACGAGTGCAATGGCGACATGTACTGAACGATGACGGCAGCTCAACAGACATTGTCCCCATGCGGAATTCAATCGCGTGCCTCACAGCGTTCGTCACTTGCCTCGTCGGCTGCACGCACGCCCCGGCAGTGTCGCCGGAAGCGTCGGCGAAGCCCACTGCCTGTGTCGCGGGTGCGCCGATCGATCTGCAACGCTACATGGGAAAGTGGTTCGTGATCGCGGAAACGCCCTATCTTGGCGACAACGATTATGTCGGCAGTTACGACGAATGGACGTTGCGTCCCGACGGACAGATCACCGACGATTATCTCGGCCAGCGAAAATCTTTCGATCAGCCGGTCACAGGAAGCCGCTTCGTGGCAAAGGTCGTACGTGGAACGGGAAATACCACCTGGCGAATCGGCCTCATCTGGCCATTCGAAGTCGTGGTTATCACCGCATACGTCGATCCCGACTACCGCTACACCATCCGATGCATGGTCGACAGCAATATGGTGTGGGTGCTGTCGCGCAGCCCGACGATAGACGAAGCGGCCTATCTGGATCTGATCGCTCGCGCGGCCGGGATGGGTTTCCGCGTCCAGCGAATCCGGCAGGTTCCACAAAATTCCGGGCAAGCCGGTCCATCTCAATCTCAGTAAGCGCGCTCGCGACCACGGAGGCATTCATGTTGACCACATCCACTCCAAGCAATTTGCCGGCGATCTGGATAGCCTTCGCCAACGCGCAAACGCGCAAACGCGCAAACGCAACTCTGCATCGACTGGCTGGCACTGACACAGGAAACATGGGCACGTTGCGCGCTCACGCGCAATCCGCTCGAATTCATGTCGGCTGCGAGCCTGACCTTTCCCGAGTGCATGTCGAGCGCGATGCTTTACTGCAAAAACGTTTCGGACGTCGTCGATGCGTATCGGAAGCTCGCCGGTGGCGTCGCCCCTGGCCCAGACACCGCGCCGGCCATCTCCGCTCGCTCCCGCGAAATCGGCCCGGTGAGCGCAGCGCACTCGGCAGCCGGCTATCCAGAGCGATTTTCACCACCGCGAGTACCGCCCGAGATGCCGATCGACGGCTCGGAAATCCACCGTTCGCCGCCGCTCAGGATGGACGACACGGAATAACCGCCCTCGTGAAGCTAACGCCCGATGTCGTGCCGGTCCTGTCCTTGCCTCGCGATATCGTTCGGATCCGCGCGCGCCACGCAAAGGCGAACTCTTCGACCGGAGAACGAGATGCCCTACGTCAGCAACGACGATCTGCCCGCATCGGTTCGGGATCATCTGCCATGGCACGCGCAGGACATCTATCGGGCTGCGTTTAACGCCGCGTATCGGGAATACGCGGCCGGTGCGCGTCACGAAGAAATCGCGCACCGCGTGGCGTGGGCCGCGGTCAAGCGGTGTTATGTCAAAGACGGCGACGAGTGGATCGAGCGGTGTTAATCAACGAAGCGACGCCCGCCTCGCTGAACTGAATCCGGTCACTCGCAAACACACAACTTGCATGCCGACGGAGCCGATGCGATGAACTACCGCAACTTACTGGTCCATCTGGACGATAGCGAAGCCGCACGGCAGCGCCTGGATATCGCGGTGCGCATCGCCCGGCAGTTCGATGCGCAACTGGTCGGGCTGGACATCGCGCCGGTTGCTGACGCTCATCTGCTGTCCGCGATACCGGGCGCGGCCGGATTGCACGCGGAAGTGATACGCCAGAACGAACAGCGGCACGCGGCGCTGCGCGACCTCTTCGATGCGGCGTGCCGGCACGCGGAAGTCCCCGGTCAACTCCGGTGCTGCGACGCGAGCGACATACGAAGCATCGTGCGGCACGCGCGTCTGGCCGACCTTGTCGTCGCCGGGCAGTCGGATCCGAACACGCCCGAAACCTACCTTCACGATCATGTCGGCGACCAGCTGTTGATGAGCAGCGGTCGCCCCGTGCTGTTCGTGCCCTACACCGGCGTTTTCCCCAGCGTCGGTAGCCGGATCCTGATTGCGTGGGATGGCAGCCGCGAGGCGACCCGCGCCATTCACGACGCGCTGCCATTCATTTCCCGTGCGCAGCAGAACATCATCGTGACGGTGCACAAGCCGTTAGACGCGCCACTTGTGGCACGCATCCCCGGTGCCGACATCGCACGCACGCTCGCCCGCCACGACGCTGTTATCGACGTGCTCGAACTCGAGGGCGCTACCGGCGAGCACGTGGGAAGCATGCTGCTGTCGTGCGCCCACACTCACGGCAGCGACCTTGTCGTTATGGGCGGCTACGGACACGCACGCTGGCAAGAAGCGGTGTGGGGCGGTGTGACCCGCACGTTCCTGCAATCGATGACTGTGCCGGTCCTGATGTCGAACTGAATTTGCGCACGATCCGTCGTGTTCTCGAATATCGCCGTTGCGCTGACCGGCAGTTGATCAATGACCACGCGCTAGTGCGGAACGAACGTCCAAAGCGCCGCGAAACCCATGACGGCGGTCGCGATCCATCCGAGTGTCCGCACCGGCCGGCTTGCGGTGAAAGGGCCCATTACCGACGACTTTGACACTAGCAGGATGATCACTACCATCAGCGGCACGGCGACTACGCCATTGATCACCGCACTCCAGAACAGCGCACGCATGGGACTGATCGGCGAATACTGCAGCGCAAGTGCGATGAGTACGCTCGCCGCGATGATGCCGTAAAAGCCGCGCGCCTCAGCCACGCTGTGTTCGAGCCCTTCCTTCCAGCCCATCGACTCCGACAGCGCGTAGGCGCCCGAGCCCGCCAGTACCGGCACACCGATCAGGCCGACTGCGAAAATGCCGACGGCGAACAGCAGATACGCAAAATCGCCTGCCAGCGGACGCAGCGCGCTGGCAGCCTGTGCCGCCGTTTCGATATGGGTCACGCCGGCGACGTGCAAGGTCACGCCGGTGGCGAGAATGATGAACCAGCCGGTGATGTCCGAATAGAACATGCCGCTCCATGTATCCCAGCGAATGCGGCGCAACTCCGTCGGGGCCGCGCGCGGATCGCTCAAGAGCGGCGCGCTGCCGCGCTTGACCTGCATGTCCTCGACCTCTTCGGACGCCTGCCAGAAGAACAGGTAGGGGCTGATGGTGGTGCCGAACACGCCGAGCACGACGGCCGCCGAAGACGCGTCGAGCCTGAACGCCGGCCATACCGTGCGCAGCGCAACTTGCCCCCACGGGACGTGAACCATGAAAACCACTGCCGCGTACGCAAGCAGCGAAAGCGTCAGCCACTTCAGGAAGAACACGTAGCGGTGATAAGGCACGAGTATCTGACAGAACACGCTCGCCAGTACGAAGACTGCCGTCATCAGGTGGCGATCGATTCCGGTTACCAATTCGGCGGCTTCGCCCATCGCGGCCACATCGGCGGCGATGTTCAGCGTATTGGCGATCAGCAGCAACGTCACGACGCCGTAAAGCACAACGGGTGGAAACACCGCCTTGATGTTGGCCGCCAGCCCCTTGCCCGTCACCCGGCCAAGGTTGCCGCACATGGACTGAACGGCCGCCATCAGAGGAAAGGCGAGCGGCATCGTCCACAGCATGCCGAGGCCAAACTGCGCACCCGCCTGCGAATACGTAGCGATGCCGCTGGGGTCGTCGTCCGCCACGCCGGTGATCAGCCCCGGCCCGACCCGGACGAGCGGATGCTCCTTCAGGCGGGAAAATAATTCCCGCAAGCTGCCAGGCTGTGTGCTGTCTTCGACCCGCATCGGTTCTCCTCGGCAGAGATCAATTGGCGTTTCCCGCAAGTGCAAGCACTGGTGATCCGGTCGGCCCATGCTGCCCGTTCTGATGGTGACCGAAGTCATGCTTCGGCAGCCGAGCCTCCTCCACCACGGCAGAGTTGCCTGGCGGCTTTCATCGCGGATATCCTTGCGCGGCTGCCGGCCGATCAGGCGCGGCACGCGGCGACAGCACACAGAGTCGTTCGGAAGCGCGGTGAGGACTCTGATACAGATCAACAACGCGCGCATTCATAGCCCGAAGGGCTCGGCAACGTCGCCGATGGGGCAATGGCTTTGACGGCAAATGATCCGGTCGATCACCGGCTTGATCCGGTGCTTGTCGATGAAGCGGATCATCTCTTCCTGGGCATCGCGAGTACCGACCGGAATACCTCGAATGCTCGTGCCCTTGGCGAGGAACAGACCCGGATCGATGGCGTCGCCGAAGTCGAACAGGCCGATCGCCGCGATGTCGCCGCCGAAAGCCAGCGCCTGACTAGCGACACGCCATTCGATCACGCAGGCGCGTACTACCGCGTGCACGGCCACAAACCGCAGATCCGGCCGCTGCAACAATCGCATTTGCCGGTCTATTTCGGCGGCTCGTCGGATGCCGCAATCGAAGTGGCGGCCAGACATGCGGAAGTTTACGCGTTGTGGGGCGAATCGCTCGCGGCCGTCGAGGAGACAATCGCGAACAGCCGACACGGTTGCCGCTTGAATGCGCTGTGATGTCTCGCGCGCCGGCTGTTGAGGCCGGCGCGCGCACGCGCTGCTGCCGCGCCGGTGACCGTGACGCGTGCAAACGTGAATGCCGGCGTCAAACCGGTCGAGACGACATATCCGGCGCAGCCTCATCGGCGATCCGCCGTGCCGCGATGGCGCGCAACGCCGCACGATCGACCTTGTTCGTCGCCGCGAGCGGCAACGCATCGATGAACCACACCCGGCGCGGATGCTGAAATGCGGGCGCATGTTCGAGCGCAAAGCGCTTGACCTCCTGCTCGTCAAGCACGGCACCCGCTTTCACCACCACGAATACCACCGGTTTCGTGCCTTTGATGTCATCGGGAACGGGCACGACACACGCCTGTTCGATCGATGGATGCCGTTCAAGCATTCTCTCGACATCGCCTGGATAGATGTTTTCGCCGCCCGACACGAACATGTCGTCACGCCGGCCGACGAACGTATAGAAGCCGTCCGCATCGCGCTGGAACACGTCACCGGTCCGGTAATAGCCGTCAGGCGTAATCGGTGCAACCAGATCCGGGCGGTTGTGATAACCATTCATCAGCCCCGGGCTGCGCAACTGCAGTTCGCCTTCATTCGCCGGCACACTCGCTTCATCGACGAGCCGCAATTGCACCTGCGGATGCGCGACACCCACCGACAGCGGCGGCGCCGGCCGACCATCCGGATGCGGACCGAAAACAACCGGGCCGCCTTCCGTGGTCCCGTAGGCGTTGATCACGCGCGCGTTCGGCAACAACGAACGCAGTTGCCCGAACAACGCGCCGCTGACGGGCGCCGAGCCCATCCGCACGACTCGCACCGACGACAGATCGCTGGCGGCCAATAGTTCGCGATGCTGCATCATCATCGCGATCATTGGCGGGACTGCCGTGAGCCACGTGCAATGCCATTGATCGATCGCGCGAATATAGCTCGTCGCTTCGAACTGCGGCAGCATCACCGTCGTCGCGCGGGCAGCGAGCGCGAGGAACGCCAGCGCCAACGCATTCATATGGAAAAGCGGCGCGGCGATCAACACACGTTCGCCGGACAACGGTTGCGTGCTGAGTCGAGTTTCGACCACCCACAAATGACTTTGATGCGACAGCACGACGCCTTTCGGCCGGCCCGTCGAACCCGACGTATACAGAATCAGCGCGGCCTCACGCGGCTCGGGCACGACTGCATCGAAGCGCAATCCGCGTGTATCGGCAACAAACGACGAAAAGGCCACCACGTGAGCCGGCAACGAATCGACGCGATCGGCTGGCCGCGCATCGAACACCACGGCCGGCAGCGTCACAGGTAGATCCGCCACGCGCTTCGCGTCACAAAACACCGCGCGCGCGCCGCTATCCGCGATCACGTCTGCGATTAATGCGCGCGGGAAACGAAAATTGACCGGGACCGCGACAAGCCCCGCGCGCATGATGCCAAGCACCGTCGCGACGTAATGCGCCGAATTCGCCGCAAGCACGGCGATCCGGTCGCCACGGCGGTATAGCCGCGTCAGCGCCACTGCAACGCCGTCCGCAAGTGCATCCAGTTCAGCGTAACGATAAGCAACTGGCTCCAGCGCGTCGTCGAGTTCGATCAAGGCGATCTCGCCGGCATCTGCGACCCTATCGCCGGGCACATCGCGAGTAATCAACGCGCCAAGATTAAGCGGTGTGCTCATTCGACAAACTCCAGCAACGTATCGAAGCGTGGCAATGCAACGACACTGCTGCGTTCATTCAACGCAAACGGCAATTGCGCGTCGGCCGCGTAAGCACCGATGTCGCGCCACCGCGGTGTACGTATCGTGATCGCCGCAAAGCGCGGCGAACGCGGCGTCGCATGCAAGGCAAGCGCACCGAAATGCACATCGAAGTCCGCGCGGTTCCAGAACGCCAGCCGGAAACCCGCGGCGGGTTCACCGAGACGCGCATACGTGTGCTGGTCCGCATCAACGATATGGAGCGTATCCAGCGCATAGGCGCCGTTCGGATGCGCGCTCCATTCGTCACGGAACACGAATTCGGGCGTCAGGTGCTGGCAGAAATACACGCGCCCGCCGAATGCGGGATTGGGCTTGAGCCGAACCGTGACGAAACATGCGTCGCCAAGCCCGGCCACCGGTCGCGAAAACCGCTGTGGCGGTGTCGCGTCGAAACCAGCCGAATGCAACGCGTCGAATGTGCGCTGCGGATCGTCGCTCCGATACACGAGCCCTTCCGCGCCGAGCGGACTCGCGGCAATTTCTTCGCGCACCGTCGAGCCATCCGCCGGCAGACCAATCAGTTCGAGATAGTGCCCAGCGAAGACGATTGCGTGATTGATCGACCCGAGCGTGTGATAACCGCGCGGCGTCACCGTAAAGCCGAGTTGCCTGAATAGCGCCTCGGCCGCGTCGGTATCGAAACGCGTGTTGATGACGAGATGGTCGAGCGCAAGCGTCATGCTTTCCCCGGCTGCGCCCCAGCAGCGGGCGTGGAAGGCGCCGGGGGTGCCGCCGTTGCATACGCGCCGCGGCCGCTTGCGACGAGCTTGCCATCCGCGTCATAGACATGCGCTTCTGCCGTCGACACCTGAGCGCCGAAACGGATGACCTTGCCCTTCACCCGCAAATCGCCCGGAAACGCCGCGCGATGGTAATCGACACGCAAGTCGATCGTCGGCACGCCGCGCCCCGTCTTCGACACCAGCGCCCAGTCCGCCGCGAGATCGACCAGCGCGGCCAGAACGCCACCGTGCGTGTAGCGCTTCTCAGGGTTGACGACCCACTCTTCGCGCCACGTCGCGATCAATTCGATCTCGCCTTGCGTCACCGACACGACCTTCAAACCCAGCCACTCGTGAAACGGCGCGCGCCGCAGTCGCGCTTCGATATCGTGCGCGGCGGGCAATGCCGCTGCGTTTTCAGCTTCGCTCATCTTGCTTACCTCGATACAAATCAAATCGAATCAGATTCGGTCCGCGGATCGGTGCACATGCATCGATCCGCATGGATCATGCGTGCGTCACGGATTGACGACGACCTTGCCCAGCACCTCGCGGTCGCGAATCAGCCGCAGCCCTTCGGCGGCCTGTTCGAGCGGCAGTACACGGTCGATCGCCGGTGTCAGTTCGCCGCGCTCGATCTGCGACAGCAGTGCACGCAAGTTGTCGTCATAGAAGCTGTTCGATCCGATCACTTTGAGCTCGAAGCTCCAGATATAGCGCAGGTCTTCTTTCGGGTCGTGCCCCGCGGTCGCGCCACACACGAGCAGCGCGCCGCCGCGCTTCAGGCATTTCAGCGACGGCACCCACGTATCGCCACCGGTAAAGTTCACCACGACGTCGACCCCACCTTCGTAGTTGCGCCGCTGCGGCTTGCCATAGCGTTCGATCGCCCACTTCGAAAAATCGGTCGTCCGATAGTTGACGACGTGGTCCGCGCCCAGTGCCTTCAACTGCGCGGCTTTGTCATCGCTGCCCGCGCAGGCGATCACTTCGGCGCCGAGTTGTTTTGCAAGCAGCAGCGATGCGGTTCCAACCCCGCCGCTCGCGCCGAGAATCAGCACGCGGTCGCCCGCTTTCACCGTTGCATGCGTGACCAGCATCCGGTGCGCGGTGCCGTAGGCCACCGGCAGCGCGGATGCCGCATCGAAACTGACCGCATCGGGCAGCGCAATCAGTTGCGCGGCCGACACGGCGCAGTACTCGGCCATGCCGCCGTCGAGCATTTCGCCCATCAAGCCCTTGTCGCGATTGAGCGGATTGACCAGCACGCGGTTACCGACGCGCCAGCCTTCGACACGCTCGCCCACTTCGACGATTTCACCGGCCATGTCCAGACCGATGACGACCGGCAGCGGCACCTTGATGCCGGGCATGCCCTTGACGGTGAATACGTCGTGGTAGTTGAACGAAGACGCGCGCACGCGAATGACGACGCCGTCCGGCGCCACCTTCGGCAACGGCTTGTCGACGACGACATGCAACTGGTCGAGATCACCGTGCGCGCCGAGCACGAGCGCCTTCATCGTCGACGGAAGAGAAACTGACATCAGAAAACTCCAGAGGGATTGAGCGGTGTGATATTTATCGGATCGATTTCGACGCCGTATACGGACTGGTGTCGAACAGGTCCGCCGGCAGCGCGCCTTCAATGACGCTGCCGTCGACAAAGATCTGGTGCTCGCGTTTGAGCGTCGCGATATCGATCGGCTCGAAGGTCACGCGGTTGATGTCCGACCAGCGAGCCGCATACGCGTCCGCATCGTTAGCCGGCAGGTTCGCGCTCCTCTGCAGAATCGCCGAGACGTCGCTGCGATGATCCGCGCCCCATTGCAGCGCGTCGCGCATGCCGGCAATCAGTTTGGGAACATCGTCACGATGCTTCGCCAGATAGTCCGCGCGCACCACGCTGACGCCGATGTACGGCGTAGCGTCGGATTTGGTCAGCTTCTTCCATTCGTCGCCGAACGTACCCAGCCGCTTCACCTTCAGCTCGCCGATCTGCGTGAGCGTGACCGAGCGCAGCGCGGCCGCGTCGACCTGCTTTTGCACGAGGAACTGCGCGAGCCGCGCTTCATTGCCGGGCACCAGCGAAAAATCGCCGCTCCTGATACCGTCGTTGCCCTGCAGCACCGCCGTTGCAATCGCGGCGACCGAGCTGCCGGCCGGCGACATGCCGACGCGCTTGCCGCGTAAATCCGCAAGCGTGCGGATCGGCGAATCTCGCGGCGCGACGAATTCGACATCCGCGGGCTGCGTCGCGAGCACGATGCGCAGCGGCACCCCTTCCGCGGCGGAACTGAACACGGCCGCGGCAGGCGCGGCAAACGCGAAGTCGATCGCGTTCGCGGCGAGTGCGCGGTTCGGCGCGTTCACATCGGCAAAGCGGACGAATTGCACATCGAGACCGCGTTGCTGCAAGAACTTCCGTGCTTCGAGCACCGCGCCGAAGCCGAGACTGACGCCGCTCGTCCAGTAGCCGACGCGAATCGGGTCTGCGTTCGCGGGTTGAACCGCACCGAGCAGCATCGCCGCGACAGTGGCGGCGTACGAAGCCCGCTTGACCAGAGCGAATGTGGCCATATGGAAGATTTCGAATCTGAAGGAGCTACCACGCATCTGCCTATTCCCCGTTATCGTCAAACCGTGTTTTTCCACCTGAAAAGATGCCGTTCGAGCGGCTTCAGCACACCAGCCTCGATCAGCAGCATCAATACGACCAGCGTGACCGTCCATGCGAACACCTGATCGGTCTGCACGAGATCCGCGGCCTGACGCAACCGATAGCCGATACCGTTAGACGAGCCGATCGTCTCCGCCACCAGCGATACGCGCCAGCCGAATCCGAACGCGAGCCGCGCCCCGGAGAAGAAATGCGGCAGGACGGTCGGCAGAAAGATCTTGCGCATGATCTGCGCCTGCGACATCCGGAAGCTGCGCGCGAGTTCGATATGCTGGCGCTCGACCGTCAATGCACCGCGCCACACGTTGGTGAGGATCAACGGCATCGCGGTCATGAATACGACGAACACGGTCGTCGAGTTCGAGATGCCGAACCAGATGATCGCGAATACCGCCCAGATCGCGGACGACACCGTATTGATGATCGACAGCAGCGGTTCGAAAAAGCGTGCCGCGCGCGGGTTCGCGCCAAGGACAATACCGAGCGGCGCACCGACGGCCGCCGAGAGTACGAAGCCGGCGAGCACGCGATAGAGCGTGATACCGAGATCGCTAAAGAACATGTCGGACTGCACGAGCTTCAACAGCGTCTGAGCGACCTTTGCGGGACCCGGCAGCACGAATCCGGGCATGCGCAGCGAAGCGAGCCACCAGACGGCAATCAGCAACGCAACCAGCACGATGCGCTGTACCGCAAGCGACACCCACAACGACGGCGATCGCACCGGCGCCGACGCCGACTCAGCGGACTCTGGCGCGACACGGCCTCCCGCAAGCGTTCGAAAAGATTCAGTCGCACGCTTCATATCGTCATCCTTACGCGCCGGATCGTTTCCGCGACCGCCGCATCGACGGCGCTACGCGGACGCGGCAAATCTATGGTCACCACTTCTCGCACGCGTCCTGGCCGTGGCGCCAGCACGACGATTCGATCGGCGAGCACCACTGCTTCTTCGACGTCATGCGTGACGAACAGCACGGTCAACTGCCGTAGCGCACGAATCCGCAACAGCTCCGCATGCATCTGTCCGCGTGTTTGCGGATCGAGCTTCGAAAACGGTTCGTCCATCAGCAGAATGCGCGGCTCGCCGACCAGACTGCGCGCAAGTGCGACGCGGCTGCGCATCCCGCCGGACAGCTCATGGGGATAGCGCTCGGCAAATGCGCCGAGGCCGACCATATCGAGCGCGGCGTCGGCACGCGCGCGGCGTTCTCGCGCGGACAGTCGCGGATGCGCGGCCTCGAGCCCGAACTCCGCATTCGCGCGAGCGCTGCGCCATGGCAGCAAGCGGTCTTCCTGAAACATATACGCGAGCGCCTGCGGCGCTTCGAGTTCCGTCGCACGCGCGCCGCCGAGCCGGACCTCGCCGTGATCGGCCGCAAGCAGACCGGCCACGATATTGAGCAGCGTACTTTTGCCACAACCCGACGTGCCGAGCAGCGCGACGGTCTCGCCATCGGCGACGTCGAACTCCACGCCGTCGAGCACCGGCAGCCCGCCATAGCGCTTGCCGACGCCGCGCACCGATACCGCGGCCGCGCTCATCGCCGCAACTCCGCGACAGTGAACACCGGCAGCGATGCGCCCGCACTCGACAGGCTTGCGTACACCTTTTCCATCGTCATGGTCCGAAAGGTTTCGATATGCCGGCGCGCGATCATTTCCGCGCGGCGGCCGTCGTTCGCTTCGAACGCGTCGATCAACGCGTTGTGATCGTGTTTGATTTCGGGCTTGGTGCCTTGCACGCCGAAACCGAGCGCTACCAGCCGCGACATTTCATCCATCAGATTCGCCAGCATCCGGTGCAGGCGCTCGTTGCCGCTCGCCCGTGCGATCGCCAGATGAAACTCGCGGTTCGCATCGAGAAATACGTCGATCTGATCCGACAGCGCGCGCTCGGGATGCGGCACGCGGCAGGCGGCTTCGAGACGTCGCAACAATGCGACGTCGATGCGGCCGCATGCAAGCCGCGCGGCCATCGGTTCCAGTTGCACACGCAACTCGAACACCTCCTCGACGTCACGCAGTGTGATCGGCGCGACGCGATAACCCTGGCGCGGCATCGCGCGAACAAATCCCTGATGCACGAGCCTCACCAACGCGACCCGGCAACTGCTTTTGCCGATACCGTAGGCGTCCATCAACTGGCCCTCGGTCAGCGTCGAGCCCGGCATGAAACGGCACGACAGCAGGTCGCGGCGAATCCGCTCATACGCATCCTGCCCTCGCGCACCTAGCGGTTCGTCCAGCGATGCGGATTCACTTGAAGCGGACTCGTCGATCATCGTGGGTTGGTTGTCGTGAGCAGCTCACGAACGGGTTGTCGATCAATCAGACAGCCATCGTAGCCGCCATACATGCGATGACTAACCAATTAAAACAAACAACGATCTGCGCAATCGATATATCGTGAGCCGCTCACGAAAGCTCGTTTCGATGCTTTCCTTATCAATTTATGTTCGTAGCCGATGCGCATTGCACGCCGCTACAATCGGCAGCCTTAAACGGTCGGCGGCCCATCGCAAGGGCTCGAAATCGCCGGAGCACCACGCTTTTGCGGGGCGCATCCGGATTCGGTGCGAGTCCACGGTTGGGCTCACCCGCCGCCGCCATTTCCGGGGAAGTCTTTGGTGACTTTGATGACACACGCCGCCACTCGCGCAGAACCGCCGACACGGGCTTCACCCGCTACGCTGCAACTGTCCGACGTGTCGGTTGCGTATCGAACGCGTGGCGCCGACATTCACGCGTTGCATCACGCGAGCGTCACGATCGGCGCCGGCGAATTCGTGTCGATCCTCGGTCCATCCGGTTGCGGCAAGTCGACGCTGCTGAAAGTCGCCGCTGGTCTACTGCAACCGACGCACGGCACGGTCGAGTTGCGCAGCGCGGATACTTCGCATGCCGACGTCGGCGTCGCCTTTCAGAAGCCGTTGCTGCTGCCATGGAAAAGCGTGCGGGAAAACGTGCTGCTGCCAGTGCGTGCGGCAGGTTTGCCGCTCGAACGCTATCAGCCGCGTTGTGACCAGCTGCTCGAAATGATGGGGCTCGCCGCATTCGCCGAGAACTACCCGCGCGAGCTTTCCGGCGGCATGCAACAACGCGTCGGGCTCGCACGAATGCTCGTCACCGATCCTTCGGTGTTGTTGATGGACGAGCCGTTTTCGGCGCTCGACGCGATGACGCGAGAAGCGTTGTCGCTCGAATTACAACGAATCTGGATGACCGACCGCAAGTCGGTTCTGTTCATTACGCACAGCATCCCCGAAGCGGTGTTCCTGTCGGACCGCGTGCTAGTGATGTCCGAGCGACCGGGGCAAATCGTCGAATCGCTCGATATCGATCTGCCGCGCCCGCGCGCGCTCGACACGATGATCGCCCCCGCTTTCGTCGATGCGTGCAATCACCTGCGTCAGCGCTTTATCCAATGAAAACGCTCTCTCGCCGTTTCGGCGCGCGCTTCTGGCTGCCACCGCTGATTACGCTCGTGAGCGTGATCGGCGTATGGCAACTCGCGGTTGCCGTGCTGCATATTCCGCAGTACATCCTGCCGTTGCCGTCCGATGTATTCACGGCGCTCGTGTCCGGTTTCGCGGACGGCACGCTGTGGCCGCATATCGGCTACACGCTGCTCGAAACCGCGGCCGGCTACGCGATCGGTTCACTGCTCGCGGTGCTGTTCGGCGCGCTGCTCGCGGAGTCCGCCACCTTCGAACGCTACGTCTATCCGCTTTTGACCGGCATCCAGGCGGTGCCGAAAGTGGCGCTCGCACCGCTGATTCTCGTCTGGTTCGGCTTCGGCTTTGCATCGAAGCTCGTACTCGTGGTGCTGATCTGCTTCTTTCCGCTTTTTATCAACATGCTGGTCGGCATCCGGCGCGTGGACCCGGAGTTGATCGACGCTTGCCGCGCGTTTCACGCGTCGCGTTCATTCATCTTTTTTCACGTGAAGCTGCCGTACGTGGCAGGCGATATTTTCGCGGGCTTGCAGATCGGTGTGTCGCTTGCGCTGATCGGCGCGGTCGTCGGCGAATTCGTGTCGTCGCAACAAGGCCTCGGCTACCTCGTCCAGTCATCGGCCACCAATATGAGCATCCCGACGATGTACGCCGGCGTGTTGCTGCTCGCGGTCATCGGCATCGGCGGCTCGCAACTGGTGCGCACGGTTCATCGGCACGTCGTGTTCTGGGAAGCGTCCACCGACGGCAATGCAGATGCCTGAGCCGCATTGCCGTGTCTTTTAACGAGGTTAGCGAGGAGCGAAATTGCACAATCTTCACCTACGCGTTTGCCGATTCACACGCCGCCCCGTCACGACAGCCGTCGCAGGTGTCGCACTGCTTGCTGCGATGCATGCCGCGCCCGCGCTCGCCGTCGATTCGGTGACGGTCGCGCTCGCGATTCCGCCGACAGTGACCGACGGCGGCATCTGGACCATCGGTAACGAGCTTGGTATCTGGAAGAAGGAGAACCTCGAAGTGAAGACGCTCACATTCGAGGGCGCCGGTGCGTTGGTGCCGCAAGTCGCGGCCGGCCACGCGACGATCGGCCTGCCGGTCGTCGACCCGATCCTCGCTGCGTACGCCGCGGGCCGCGGCGACCTGCCGGTGCGCTACTTCTACAACGCGACGCCTACCTACACGATGGAATTCGCGGTGCCGTCGAACTCGCCGATCAGGACGCTCGCGGATCTGAAGAACCGGAAGATCGGCGTTGGCGCGCTGACGTGGGGCACGATTCCGAGCACGCGCGCGGTGCTCAAGGAAGCCTCGCTCGCGAAAGGCGACTACGCGATCGTGCCGGTCGGCGTGCTCGGCTCCGGATTCCACGCGCTCAACACAGGGCAGATCGACGCGCTGAACTACAACAGTAGTTGGCATGACATGCTGGAGCTGTCGGGTACACCATTGCGGCGCATCGAATATCCGGCGCCGTTCGGACAGATGGCCGGCAATGGTTTCATCGCGAACACGCAGGCATTGCAATCGAACCCGGATCTGTTTGCACGGTTCGGACGCGCTTATACCGAAGCGCAGGTTGCATGCTCGGCCAATCTGCAGCTTTGCGTCGAATCGTTCTGGCGACAGCATCCGGAAGCACGCCCGACAAATGGCGATGCGGCCGGCAATCTGAAGAACGCGGAAGAACTCGTGCGCCGCAGGCTCGCGCGCGTCACGCTAACGGCTGATGGAAAGCCGCGCACGCCCGGCGAATTCGATCTGGCGATCATCCGCCAATACGTGAGCCGTATGGCCAACGACGGCGAATTCGCGTCGGCCAACGTGCCGATCGACACGCTGTTCACCAATCAGCTCGTACCGCAATTCAACCGCTTCGACGCAGACGCGATCCGCAACGCGGCGCGCGCCGCGCACTGAAGGCGCCAACCGGACGACTATCCATGACGACCGCCCATCCTGTCACGCCGACGCTGAGCTTCGAACCAGCGCATGCATTGATCGACGTGCCGCGCAGCATCCGCCTCGCCCATTTTTCCCCGCACGAATCCGTGCGGATTCGTGCGTCGCTCACGCGCGCGGATGGCACGCTGTGGCAGAGCCACGCGCACTTCACAGCCGGCCCCGATGGTTCGCTCGACCTCGATGACGCAGTGCCCGCCGAAGGCAGCAGTTATCGGCATGCTTCGGCAAGCGGTCTGATCTGGTCGCTCGAACTCGTGCGCGGCAGCGAGACGCCACGTGGTGACGAAGCCATCGACTCGCGCACGATCGAGTTCGAGGCGACCAGCGCATCGGGTGCGCGCGCGACTGCCACGCTCGTTCAGCAACTGGTCGCGGACGGTGTATCGCGCACGGAGATTCGCGCCGAAGGACTCGTGGGCACGTTGTTTCAACCGGCGGGCTCGGGCCCGCATCCGGTCGTCATCGTGCTGAACGGCTCGGGCGGCGGCATCAACGAGGCACGCGCGGCACTGCTGGCGGCACACGGCTTCGCTGCCTTCGCACTCGGCTATTTCCAGGCACCGGGGCGGCCCGACCATATCTCCGCGACGCCGCTCGAATACTTTGCAACGGCGATCGCGTGGTCGCGCATGAATCTCGCGCCAGCGCACGGCTTCGTCGCGTTGCTGGGACAATCGCGCGGCGCGGAACTCGCGTTACTGCTCGGCGCGACATATGGCTCCGCAGTATCGGCTGTCGTCGGTTACGTGCCGAGTTCGGTCGTGCACGGCACGTTGCGCGCGGGGCGTCCTGGCGAACATCCGGCATCGCCGGCTTGGACGCTCGGCGGCCAGCGACTCGCCACCGTGTGGGATGACAATCGCACCGCCGACTGGGCGGCGTTCAACAGCACCGTCTCTCCGGTGCGGCAGGCCCCGTCGTTCGTGTCGGCGCTGCGCGATACGGATGCGGTGGAACGCAGCCGGATCCGTGTCGAGAACATCACGGGGCCGGTCCTGTTACTGTCCGGTACCGACGATGGCTTCTGGCCGTCTTCCACGATGGCTGACGGCATTGTCGAGCGGATGCATGCGGCACGGCATCCGTATCCGGTCGCGCATCTGAAGTACGAAGGCGCGGGGCATTCAATCCACTTTCCGTTCGTGCCGACCACGCGCATCGTCAAGCCGCATGCCGTGGCAAAGGTCGACCTGAGCGCCGGCGGCACGCCCGAAGCCAACGCGCGCGCGAACGAGGAGTCGTGGCCGAAGGTCGTTGAGTTTCTCCGGGCTGCTGTGGCGGCGGGCACGAGGGACGGCGAGGTTCGATAGCCGGGGATGCCGATTATGTAATCACGCACATTCAATAGCCGTGTTGCGAGATGGAGCACAGTTCGAGATGGCGATCGAAGCCGCGACAACCCGTTGATATGGCGATGAAATTTGAAGTCGCGCATGTCAAACCAGGACGCGTCCTATGGTCTTGCGCAGTCTGCGTCGCTACCATCACCCCGTCTATTTCAACTTGCTTACACGGAGGCGATATGAGCCCGTTTTTTCTGATCGAGGCAGGCAAACTGCACGAGCGCGCAGGGCTGATTTGCAACAGCCACATGACCCTTTTCCCGACACGCTTTAAAGATTGGCTTCAGGCACTGATCTCGCCGCGTCGGCGTGCGCCCAAACAACAACTGCGCGCTGATAGCACCCTGGACGAGGCTGCGCTACCGAAGCGCATCACGCTCTCGCTGCATCTTCACCCCTCTGACACCTCGGCGATGCGTGAAGCCGCTCGCAAGGTGGGCATGGGCGAGACAGAGTTCTGTGCTTTGGCGATTTATCGCGCTTCGCGTTCCGTCATTGAACCGGGCGCATGCTGCAAGATCGTTTGAGATTTACGTCCTTCGCGGCAAGCGGTTCTGTCGCGGCAAGATCGATCGGGCGATCAAGGACACGCCAGGGAACCACAAGTTGATCGATCGATGTAATTTGGCAGGACCATCGAAGTTCGTTGAACACATACGCCTCATTGCTCATCCCCAGACCATTCGGGGCTGTAGTCTCCCAGCGTCGGATGGCACATCTAGTCTCCCGAGCGCCGTTTGAACTCCACGTTGAAGCGGTCTCCGCGCAAGCTCAGTATTTCCACAGTGCGCACAGAGCGCCTTCACCACTTCCATGCACAACCCGAACGGTCGGCTGCGGTGGATATCCGGCATCATCACAAACACGGGCTCAAGGTCGTACCCGTTGCCGTGATGCGCTGGATGCCACCGTCGCCGAATTCACGTATCGCGACGCTAGTGCGACGGACGTCCACCGACATCACACTCTCATAAGTCCCGCTCATTTTCGCTGCAACAGGCTGCTTTTGAGCAGTCGAGAAGCACTTGTTCGTATCAAGTTGAAGGTACGGCATCACTTGCCCCTAAGAAAGCCGATCGTTAAGGTGGCAAGTCATCGAAGCCGGTTCAAACTCCATTTCGATGGCTACCACATCGCCATCAATGGCTTCCTCAAGAAGGCTCATCTGCTCACTATTAACCCGGTCGCCACGCTAACCGAACTGCATCGCGATCTCGTGTGATAGCTGGTCAATACGGGCGTGCCAATGTTGCACTCAGTTCCCTGTCCCACTCGTTGACTTCCCGGTCCTTACTGCACCTCGGCGGTCAACTGCACTGCGAAGGCACGTCACTGGTCCGGACTGAGGGATTCAAGATCCATGGGCAAGTTCTCATGCAAACCAGCCTGCCAACAACCGCACACCCGCGAAACGAAACTGCTGACCTCGTCATCAAACGGTGCGGATCACACTGTCATGGCCGATGCGCCGCTACGGTAGATCCAACACCAGGCCAGCCAATGTTCGTGCATCAGCGTACTGCCTAGACTCACAACCCTCGCGCGACCAAACGAATTGGCCTTGATTAAGGCGCCGCTCTGCTAGCCAGATACCGATCCCGTCATGAACGAGCATCTTCACTCGATTAGCCCAGCTGTTGGCAAACAGATAAGCGTGATGCGGGTGCGCGGCGCTGAAACACCTTGCAGGCAGCCACGACCCTTGCCTTAAATTCCTCGCCATCGCGTCACTGGCGGCGTTCAGACGACATGCCTTCATCGACGGTAGCGTTCGCGTCTCCGTTTATTCGTTAGGTGGACACGATACGCTCGAAATCTTAGCGAACCTCGCGATCGATTGCCTCCCGCTTACGCTGATATCTCGCCTACGATTAAACAAAAGATGCGCATAAAAAAGCACGGTTTGCCGTACCCAGCAAACCGTGCAAGATGATCCGTTGTCGTGGCAACCTAAAGCTGTCTGTCACCCGATACGGATATCCACTCCATGCTTAGAACTCGTAGCCGACTTGAGCACGCACCCCAGCATCGCCCGTAGACGTCACCGATACCGCACCATTCATCAACCACTTGCCGTTCTGCGACCGATACGTCGCTCCGGCGGCCAACGCGCTGCCATTCTTGTAATTGCCAACACCGGCAGCAACGATCGTACGACCCGGGCCGGACGGCGTCATGTTCGGCATCGCCATCGCGGCCGCCACACCTGCGTAGGCGTTTCTCGCCACCTGATTGATCGCGTGGTTCGCCTGATCAAAGCGCTGATCGGTGTAGTTATTGGCTTGCTGCACGCCTTGCGACAACAGACCATTGACTTGCCCCAGATTGACCGCATCGGTCGGCGCAGTACCTGCCGCAACATTAGTAATCTGACGCTCGTTACCAGCGGAACCCACCGACACGGAGTTATCGCGATCCGCAACCGAGCCCTGCCCCAGCGCGACGGCATTGTTACCCGTGGCGCTCGAATTGGAACCCAGCGCAGTGCTGTTTTCACCGGATGCACTGGCATCGTTACCCGTAGCCGTACTACCGTTGCCCGTGGCTGCCGCGCCCGAACCGAGTACCGTGCTGTTGTCGCCCGAAGCAATTGCACCGGACCCGACTGCCGTGCTACCCGAACCAGTACCAGGCAGTGCCGGATTGACCGGGCCCTCAGCATTGTTCACGATCTGCTCGCCCAAATAATTGACCTGGACGTTCAGTTGATCGTACTGGGTGAACAACTGCTTGTATTGCGTTTCGAACTGGTCCTGCAGCGCATACAACTGCCCGCCGTTGACCGCTTCCATGCTGTTTGCCGCCACCAGACCGTTCGCCAGATTGCCGATCACCGTGCCATTAGTGCCGCCCAAGGTTGCGCGACCAAAGCTTAGATCGTCGTACACCAAAGCACCCAACGTTTGACCGGTCGGATCGACAAGACCTACCGCCTTCAACTGGGCAATGGTCACGGCGTCAGTGTTGTCGGTGCCGTTTGCGACACCTCGTACCACCCGTACGCCGTCGGTGCCTGCAACGTTGATCGCGCTACCACCAACTTCACTCCCGATCGCGATGTCGCCGTTCGCCGTGTTCTGCCGCACCAGACCGACTGAGCCGTTCATCAGACCCGACAGGTTGGCAGTGTTTTCGGCGATGTCTGCGGTGTTCTTCGCGATGCTGCCTTCCGTGTCGGTTACACGGCCGTCAATGTCGGCAATCTTCGACGTGTTATTAGCAATGTCGGACTTATTCTGAGCGACATTCGTGTTGGTCTCCGCCAGTTGCGAGCCGTTCACTGCGTCCGAGCTGTTCGCGGCTACATTGCCGTCCGCGACACCCGTCAGCCTGCGCGCACCATCCGTGCCGGTGATATCCATCAACGTGCCGCCGGTGACCGACGCCACTGCGAGCGCGCGTGTATCCGCGTCTTGCTTCACCAAGCCAACCTCACCGGTGGTTAGTTGATTCGCCAGATTCGTCACCGAACCTTCGACGTTCGAAACACGCCCGTCGATGTTGCTGATCGTCGACGTGTTTGCAGCAATGTCCGATGTGTTCTTCGCGATGCTGTCCTCAGCCGACAACATACGCGTGTTAGTTGCTGCCAGTTGCGAGCCATTAACCGCTTCCGAACTGCCAGCTTCCAGTCGACCATCCTTCACGCCGCTCAGCACACGTGCACCGTCGGCGCCAGTGAAGTCCACTAGTGCTCCACCGGCTGCCGAGGCCACCGTAATCGCCTTGGTGTCGGCATCCTGCTGCATCAATCCAAGCGAACCCGAGCCGAGTTGCTGAGTGAGGTTAGTCACGGAGTCTTTAACGCTGCCGATTGCAGATGCATTGGTCTCGATATTGCTCTCCGCGTTGCCAATACGAGTATCCAGACTGCCAATTGCCGAGGTGTTGCCGGCAATATCAGTTGTGTTCTGCGCAATGTTGCTCTCAGCCGTACCGACACGAGTATCCAGACCGCCGATCGCCGACGTGTTGCCAGCAATATCAGCCGCATTCTGCGCAATGTTGCTCTCGGCAGACGACACACGATCGTTGGTCGCAGCCAGTTGGGAGCCGTTGACCGCTTCCTTGCTGTCGGAGTTCAACTGGCCGTCCGCAACGCCGCTCAGCGTACGCGCACCGTCCGTGCCAGTGAAGTCGATCGACGCGCCACCCGTGGCCGACGCCACCGTGATCGCCTGCGTATCCGCGTCCTGCTTCACCAGGCCGACCTTCGCGTCCAATTGTTGTGCCAAGTCCGTAACCGATCCCTCCACGTTTGCAATGGCAGTCGCGTTTCGCGTTGCATGGTCATCCAGGTTAGCGATGGCATCACTCAAATTGTCAACAGTTTCGCCGCCAACCTGAAAACGCGGTGCAACAATCGAACCGGTTTTTGCATCATAGGTTGCCCCCCCGCCCAGTGCAGCCGCCGTCGCCACGCCGATCGAGTTCGACTTGGCCGCCTCCGAATCTAGCTGACTAACATTGACCGCGTCGGTCGCGGACGCTCCCGCCGCCACGTTTGTAACGCGACGTTCGTTGCTGGCGGAACCGACAGACACTTCGCCACTCGCAGCCGAAGCAAGCCCCGATACGGTGTTCGCACCGGGGTTGTAACCTGCCGCACCCAGATCTGCCGTCGTCGTCGATCCGCGGCCAAGTGCCACCGAGTTCGCGCTCGCCGCACTCGCGTTCTCTCCGATTGCTATTGCTCCCGTTGCTGACACCGACGCACTGTGGCCAATCGATATACCCGAAATAGCTGCTGAGCTCACGTTTGCGTAGTAACCAATGGAAATGCCATATTTACCATCACTAACTGCGCTCCCCCCTAGTGCCGTTGCACCGCCGCCAGCAGCAGTCGAAAATTCTCCAAGAGCAACCGATCCACCGCCAGATGCCGTCGAGTTATAGCCAGTCGCGGTGCTGTATGTCCCAGTCGCACTCGCGAGTGCGCCCACAGCTACTGTGCCCACTGAGGACGCAAGTGCACTGGCCCCCACCGCTGTTGCGTCCGTTCCTGTCGCAGAAGCGGCGGTGGACGTTCCAGAACCAGCACCGTTCGTTGCTTGAACTGGCGTAGTAATTGTTGCTGCCGATCCGCCGCAAGGCATTCCGAAGAGAGCGAAAGTCACAGCGGCAGTTGCTGCCGCTACTCGCGCCTTACTGGCTTTTCCTCGAGTTACAGACAATTCCGACGCTGCAACCCACGACTGTGTAGATTCATTCCAAACACAAATATAGGACTTATTCATAAAATCAACCATCCATAAGGATTTTCGAGAAAATGTTTATTGATTGGCGATAGATTTAGTAAATCCATATTCTCAAAGAAATCGCCATCGATAAACATCGCGGGCTATCGGCCATCTGAATTCCGGTGACTTGCGGTTTCGAGACAACTGCCTCGGAATAAGACTGATGGCGAAGAATCGGCTATGAACATGGAGACCAGCCTTTCGCGGCGTGATGCGTGTCAGGGTGCTATTCAGTCTTCGCCCTCGACTCTTACGGCAGCATGAATTCGAAAAAGCCGATGTTAGTCATTTATTCAATACATATTGAGAATATGGTTGAACTATACGTGGCGAGTAATGCTCATCCAATGGGACCAGTCCGAAAAATCACGGAATTTCCCGCCCGTAGCCCTTCGCTTCGTATCACTGTCAGATTCAATCGCCCAAGGGTTTCGTGCAGGATCCGCCAGCATCAAGAAGCAACTCGCGTCCACAAAACGAGCTAGCGCAGTTTGTCGAATACAAGGAAAGGTTTGTACAAGGGACCGACACATGAAGCGACGGCCGACTTTCCATCAAGCGTCGCCGTTAATGAGGCCTCGTTCGCGCGGACGCATCCCCATCAAGGCCGAACAGAAGAGTGTGCCCCGAGCTTGACCATACATCCCCGTTAGGATGGCTTCTTGAAGCAATGGTCACGAAAAGGCGAACATCTGGCGGTGGCCGTATCCATTCGCAGGGCGAGGAAAGCTGGCAGTTCTACCCGAACGACACGGAACAGATTACGAAGATTGATGCTCCACGGTGAGCAGATCGCAATCTACCGCGCGAAACGCTATCACTACGCCTGGCACAGGCTCGTCGCGGCGGCACCAGACGTATCATCGCTCCGCAGACAGATTCGGCCTTCTTTGCGCCGTTGTCATCGAGCGCGTTACTGAAGATCACGGCGACATCCGTCGGCGCGTTCGGGATCAACATCCTGCTCAAGACGGGCGCGAGGCTCCATTTGGAAGGATGGTTCAAGATGGATGATCTCGCCGGTCAACAGGCGATGGTGTCACGGAACCCGGCAAGCCGGTCAAATTCTTCGTCGGTGAGCCGTCGTTCCGGCATACCTTGAAACGGCGTGCGAACACATCAACGAGGTGCACCGCTACGCGCTGCTATTCGATTACACGGGCTATCCAAAAGGGGGAGCACGGCCGCCCGCAAATTAGGCCCGCAAACCGGTACAACTTCTCTGAAGAAAAACGCTTTCAGCTCTCCAAGCGGATATTACGTAATCTTCGCAGCCCAATGATCATCGTCAATTTAGTTGCAACGAAAGACTCCGACATCACCTTCCCTACTCATTTGCCACCAACGTCATCTGTCACATTCTCCATGTGACTTCCATGCCGCATGTTCAAACAAGCTCGCGTTTTTCACGCCCTCAAATCTCTCGCATCTTCGACAAGCATGTCGCGCAACGACTGTTTAAGCTCATCGAGCCTCCCGGACAACGGCGCCTCAAGATCGCCCCTGATATCGGCCTGCACGCGTGCACAAGCTTCCGCCAGATCACGATACCCGAACACGGCGAGCGCCCCGCGTATGGAATGCAACTGCGCAAGTACAGCGTCGACGTCCTGAATCGCTTCTGCTTCGTCAATCGCGGCAAGCGCTTCCTGTGTGGACGTCGTGAAGGTTTCGCGAAGATGCCGGGGCAACGCATTCGGGCCGAACTTTGCCTCGTCGGCGTTCGAAACCGTACTCAGCTCCACGCCCCGCCTCGAGGCAATGGCTGCCACGACGTCGTGGAGTTTCTGCAACGACAATGGCTTGATCATCACGCGTTCCATGCCCGCGGCTTCGCATCGTCGAAGTTCCTCATTCGTGGCGTGTGCGGTCACCGCCATGATCGGCAACTCGGGCCGCAGCTCATGCACGGCTTCGGCAAGCTGATAGCCGCTCAAGCCAGGCATGTTCAAGTCGGTCAGCAATACGTCCCACTCCTGGGTGTCAAGCAACTCCAGAGCGTGATGCCCATTCCAGGCGGCTTGCACATCGCAGCCTAGCGACGTCAGTTGTTCTGCTATCAAAAGCCGGTTTGCCGCATTGTCTTCGGCAACCAGAACTTTCAGGCGACGCATCGGCAGCGGAGTATCAGTCCGCGTCAAGAGATTCGTCGTGGTTGCCGGACCAGGCAGTGACTCGCCAAGCAGTGTCGCTCGCATGCTCGCGAAGAGACCGTTCAGGCTCAGGCACGAAGCGCTCACGATCTTGCCGGCACGGATGGCATGCGCGGGCCCTTCGGGGTAACCATCGACGACCCGTGTCGCTTCTTCGACCAGTCGATTCTCATCATCGGGCTGCCACTGCTCGCGCGAGCCCCAGATCACCAGCACGGCGGCCGACTCCAGTTCGGCTCCCGAGATCGCCGCCGGATGTCGATACGCGCTGACCTCCGCGCCCCATCGCGTGAGGTGCGGCAGCGCGAAATCGCACCATTCGTCCGCGGAGCTGAGAAACAGCACGGATTGACCGTCGAAGGGACGCCCGCTTTCGAGCTTCGTAGAACCCTTGCCTAGCGGCAGACAAACCGTGAAGCGACTGCCGACGTGGAGCGTGCTCGTTACGTCGATGCTTCCGTGCATCGCCCGAACCAGGCGCTGGCACAGCGCCAGTCCAAGACCGGTACCACCGAAGCGCCGGTTGATCGATACATCAACCTGTGAGAACGCGCGGAACAACCGTTCGCGATGCTCGGTCGAGATGCCGATGCCAGTATCTTCAACTACGAAGCACAGCGTGTACGCCGCGTCGCTCGACTGTTCGATGTCCGCTACGAGAGTGACCTTGCCGTGCTGGGTAAATTTGATCGCGTTACTCAGCAGGTTATTGAGGATCTGGCCTACGCGCGTGGGGTCGCCCCGCATGGTCTGCCCGATCGCGAGATTCAGGCGCGCAAAGAGCCCTATGCCGCGTGCCCGGGCGACTGGTTCGAAGATCTTCAGCACGCGCTCTATGACTTCGAGGACATCGAATTCGATACTCTCGATCGTCATCTCTCCGGCTTCGATCTTGGAAAAATCGAGAATGTCGCTGATGACGGCGAGCAAGCCATCCGACGCCGAGCGCACGGTCGCAAGCCGGTCACGCTGCGAGCTCGACAGCGGCGAATTCGCAAGCAGTTCGAGATTGCCGAGGATGGCATTCAGCGGCGTACGGATTTCGTGGCTCATCGCGGCGAGGAACGCCGACTTGGCTTGATTGGCGGAGTCCGCGGCCAGCTTCGCTTCGCGCAGTTCACGCTGCAGCCGGCGATTCTCCGTCACGTCGGTAAAGGCGCCCACCAGCACGTCAATGCCCTTGAAGCGCGCGGCGGAGACGCTAGCGGCAAGTTCGATGCTCTCGCCGCTGCACGCAGGAAAAACGAAGTCCTGGCGTAACACGCCGTCGGTCTCGTTGATCGCGAGCGTGTGTTCGAACGCCGCGTAACGTACAACCAGCGCGTCCGCCAACGCCTTGGCGTCACCGACGATACGAGAGCCCATCTCTTTCATCAACGGGCTATCCAGCAATCGCTCACCGCTTTTCCGCGAAACCAGCGCGAGCCCTACAGGTGCCGTATGAATGAGCGTGCGGCTCAAATCCTCGCTTTCAAAAACACGCGCGGAGTCGGCCAGCAAAGGAGCAAACACGCGACTGCGGAACGCCAGCAGCAGTGTCCACACTACGACGAGAATGATGACCGTCGCGGCAGCCGCCGCGCTCACCTGAGCCAGCACACCCGCCGCCATGTCGCGCCACGAGAACACGTAGAGCAGCGTCCAGCCGGTATCGGCGATTGGCTCGCTGAGTACGAAATAGCCATTACGGTAAGCAATCGCCGCGCTGGACGACGTGGAATGCGCCAGCGTGCGCTGCAGACCAGCCTGCTCCGCGGCGCGGCGCTTGTCGTCGTCTGAGCCCAGCCGCGCCACGATCTTGCCGTTTGGACCGGTCACGGCGTAGGTTCGATCTTCACCGCGTCCGACCAATGAGCTCAGCAAGGTCTGCGGATCGTATTCGATGGCGACCACGGCGAACGGTTCACCATTGCTGCGCGCCTGAGATACGAGACGCAGCCGCACTTTGCCGGTGATTGGATCGGTAGCTGGCGCTAGCCAGTAGACCGGTTGCAAGTAGCCGCCGGATCGGTCGTTGACCCGCGGCGTGAGCCTGGCAAAGTCCACCTTCAGCGACTCGATAAGTTCGCTCACGTGCGTGGGCGCACCAGCTGACAGGACCGGTGCGGGCACAACGATCAATTCCTGATGCGGGCTATAGATATATCCGTCGACGTCGACGTTATTGCTGAGCGACGCGGAGGCATTACTCAACGCGAACTGTTGCGCGAGAGCGAGGTAGCGACGAACCAGCGCCGCGTCCTTGAGCGCACTGGTATCGGCGGCAAAGAGCACACCGGTCGGCATGGTCGGCCTCGGAATGACGAGCCGGTTGCCGTCTTGCAGGAACGCGTCGTAAGCCGCGCCGTCCGACATCTGCAGCGATGGCCACGACAGTTCGATGTAGCTGACAGTACGGCGCAGCGACGTCTCGGCTTCGTGCACCGCCGCCGCCACGCGAGTCCGGTCGTCCGCGACCTGGTGACGTTCGTCCGACATGAAATTGCGCACCGCGTAGATGCAGGTCACCGCGAACGTGAGGAACGCGACCAGCGTCACCACCACGCCGCCGCCCAATAGCAGCATGTCCTGATAACGCTGTAGACGTCGCAAAGGTGTCGTTGGCACTCGGTATCCCCTGTCTCATGTGAACGATTGCGCGATTCTACGCACGCGCCCGAAGCTAAACGCTAAACGAACGGATTCGGACATGTCCCATCTATTTCCGGGGGAAATACGGACCGGTCCTGGAGGCACTCCGCGCGCGCCCGCGTAGAGTACTCGAATTAATCGGAGGACATCTCAGAGTCCGAATCAGATTACAGGGGAGCCCGAATGCGAATCAACATTGCAGTGGCCGATAGCCACCCGGCAGTGCTAGTCGGCGTCGAACGCGTGCTATCGAAGTTCGAGCAATTCAACATTACAGGAACCGCGCGCAACGTCGGTGAGCTGGAGGCATTGCTCGCGGCAAAGCACTGCGACGTGCTGGTCACTGACTATCTCGCAGCAGCACACTCACGTCGCGACAAGCTGGCATTTCTTGGCAATATCCAGCGCCTTTATCCGGCGCTGCAGATCGTGCTCTTCACCATCGGCAATCAACCGGCTGTGGAGCGCGCGGCGCTCAATATCGGCATTCGCTCGATCGTCAGAAAAACGGACGAAGAGGAAATGTTGGTTGAAGCGGTGCGCGCCGCGAGTCATCAGATTCCGGCTCGTGTACTCGCCCCGCCGGACTCCGAGCACTCTCATACGGTCAATCCGGCCATCGCAAGCGACCGGGCCGTACCGCACGCTGTTTCGCCTTTCTCGAGTCTCACCCCACGCGAGTTCGAAGTGCTGCGCCTTTACGCGTCTGGACTCACCGTGACCCAGATTGCGCAGCATCTGAATCAGGCGCGTCAGACAGTCAGCGCGCAGAAGCTCAGTGCGATGCGCAAATGCGGAGTGGCACGCGACGTCGACCTGTTCCGGCTCGTCTATGAAAACCCACTATCGCTGCGTCTCGACGATTCGCACTCGACTGGTTTGATGCCAGCCGGTCAGAACTGATCTCTCACACGTCCCGCTGCCGGGAAATCAATCCGCGCAGCACTGCCTGATCGACGCAAGTCCTGTCGATCGACTCATCTCCCGCCAGTTTGCGCGTCGTCGTTTGCTCCAGTCGGCCCGCTCCCGACCTCCCACCGCAGTTGCCGCCTATTCCCGCGGATCGCCCTTCAAGCCGCTCACCCTGAGCGGCATCCGGATGCCAATCCGCAGAAATACGACTATGCGGCGCCCCGGCTTCTGACAATGATCAACTAGCGTTAAACGGAATCGTTTTCGGTGAAAGACTTAAAGCTTCGAACTATACTTATCTCAATATTCCATTTACAAATACCCATCTGGGGTCTTCCATGCAAATCAACGTCGTGCTCGCCGACGACCACCCGGCACTTCTCGCCGGTGTAAAGTACGCGCTCGATCCAGCAAAAACCATAAAAGTTACTGGAACGGCACAGAACTCCAGCGAGATCGTTGAGCTGCTCGAATCCGTCCCCTGCGACGTGCTCGTGGCCGATTACGCGATGCCCAACGGCGCGTACGGGGACGGCATCCCACTTTTCTCCTATCTGCGACGGCGCTACCCGGAATTGAAGATCGTCGTCTTCACGATGGTCGACAACCCCGCTATCGTGCGTGAGGTCTCCCGTCTTGGCGTGCACTCGCTGATAAACAAGGCGGACGATCTCAGCCAGCTGATCTCCGCGATTCACGCCGTTTACGCACACGCCACGTACTATCCGAGCGAAGGAAATTACCCGACTCCGAAGAGCGAACGAGTGGAGTTGTCCAAGCGGGAAGTTGAAGTCGTTCGACTTTATGTTTCGGGGATGTCGATTGGCGAGATCGCCCAAAAACTCAATCGCAGCAAGCAGACAATCAGTTCCCAGAAAGTCACCGCAATGAAGAAGCTCGGCATCGAGCGCGATGCCGACCTGTTCCGCTATGCCTGGGAAGCGGGTCTGGGTGGCTCGACCGCCACGTCCGCAGCCGATCAGCCTTCGTCGGATCACAACAGCTGAGATAACTCGCCTTCTTTTCCCTTCATTGCGCTTAGCTCCCTGCCACAAAGGTGACACGTTTTTCTCCTGAATCGCAGTAGCGTGCGCCTCTCTTTCATTCCGATCTTTCAGATCGAAGGCCCAGTAAACCGCAAGCCGATAACGCCGGTAAGCGCGAGGCCAAGAAAGAACAACCGCATCCAGCCCGCCCCCTCCTGAAAGCAGATCATGCCGATCGCGACCAACCCGATCGTGCCTATACCGGTCCAGATCGCGTAAGCGGTGCCGATCGGCAGAGACGAAAGCGAACGTGCCAATAAATAGATGCTGCCCAATCCCGCACCGATTGCGATGAGGCTCGGCATGAGCCGTGTCCATCCGGCGCTCAGCTTCAGAGAAACGCCCATAACGATCTCCAGCATCGCGGCAAAAAGCAACATTGCCCAGGCCATGTCGTTAATTCTCCGCTGCGCTGGATTGCTCAACGACGATCGTCGATGCGGCCCTGCTTGCAGCGAGACCTTCAATCACGGCTGGGCGAGCACCGATCACCTTGAGCCAACGCTCTACATGGGGAAATTTCGACACGTCGACGTCGAGTTCCTCGAAGGTACGTAGCCAGGTGAAAGCGGCAATATCGGCAATCGTATAGTCGGGCAACGCGACGAATTCCGACTCGCCCAGGCGTTGATTTACCACGCCGTAAAGACGCAATGTCTCTTTGCGATAGCGCGTAATGGCCTCCTGGTTGGTAGCGCCGGACACGTGCAGAAACCACCACAACTGACCGAGCATTGGGCCAATACCGCCGATCTGAAAAGACAGCCACTGCTGAACCGTGCTCTGTTGCCAGGGGTAAACCGGCCATAGACAACCGGTCTTCGACGAAAGATAAGTCAGGATCGCACCAGACTCGAAGACCGTGAAGTTTGCTTCATGATCAACCACAGCGGGAATCTTCCCGTTCGGATTGATCTTCAGATAGTCCGGCCGGTGCTGGTCCCCTTTCGACAGATCGAGATTCACCTGACGCGCGGCAATGCCCGCTTCTTTCAGGAAGATGCTGACTTTCTGTCCGTTGGGCGTATTCGCGGTGTACAGGGTAATGCTATCGGTGCTTGACATAGGGCTCCTTGCGACCTTCGCATGATTGCAATTACAATCCATACGATTGCAATTGCAATCGTATGGCCAAAATTTGGCTTTTGCAAGTCGCTAAACGACCCCAGGCATCGATATGACTTCAGCGCAACTTCGCCCTCCGTCTTTCTCGAGCGCAACACGCGATGCGGCGCGTGCCTGCCTTGACGCGCTCGATGCTACGGAGAACAACCTCACACGCAATGCTCTCTCGCCGTTTCGCGCCGTCGCTGCTATCGCAGATAGCCTTGGCGGCAATAGTCCGGTGTCGCAACAGATCACCATCGTGAGGGCGCATCAGAGCCGCGAGTTGCATCGCACACTCCCCGAGGCGCCCGCCGATTCGACGCTGCCCAGCGCATGGCCGCTATGGTTTCAAAGCGACCGTCACGCGTTCGAAAAGCCACTGCTGCATCTGTTTGCGTCGGAAACGCTCGATAGACTGCAGATGCTGTCGTTCGAATCCGCCGAACGCGGCATCTTGTGCAATGACGCCGAAACGCGGCCATCAACGTGGTGCAAGGGTGTGCAACCCGCGCTTCCTCTATGGCTCGCTTCGCATCCGCACTGCACGCCCTACGACCCCGCTTCCGCCGACGAAGCGCGCGCCATTCTGCGATCGGCGCTGCAGTCGCTCTATATTGAACACAAGGCCGGTTTCTACTATCTGGCGACGCACGACGATATGCACGCCGACATCGGCCCGTTGCATCGTGCGGACGCGGAAAATGCGATCAAAGGAATGTATCGTCTGAAGCTCGCGCCGGATATGAACATCGGCGGAGATCGGGGAATAGCACCGAGCGTTCGCCTGTGCGGCGCTGGTCATACGCTACAGCGCGTGCTCGATGCTGCGAGGTTACTCGCGCAGGACTGGGGGATCGGGGCGGAAGTCTGGAGTTGTCCGAGCTATACACGTCTTGCGCGCGAAGGGCACGCTGCCGCGCGACATAACATGCTTCATCCGGAATGCCCACCGCAACGGTCCCACGTCAGCGAATGTCTGGGCAGCAGTACGACCCCGGTAATCGCCGTGACCGGCTACGCACAGCACGTTGCCGCGCAGATCGCGCCATTTGTACCAGCGCGATTCGCAGCACTCGGTGCTGCTCCGCGGCGCGCGGCAGCAGGGGCAGATTTTCTCTCCGCGCAATGGATCGCCGTGACAGCGCTGAAATCACTCGTCGACGACAGCGTATTGTCCGCATCGACATTAGAAGCTGCGCTGCACGCCTACGCATTGATTTAGACGCGAGCGGCGGGCCTCATTTGGACGAAGCCGATTCGCGCGCGGCGGCACCTGCCCGATCGAGTGCTTGCGCGAACACGCGCCTTCCATCCGCATCGAATTGCGCAAGGAACAATTCGGCCACGGTAGATTCATAGACCTTCCACATTTTCTTGCGCAGCGTGCGTCCCTTGGCGGTAATCGATGCGTAAGCCGCACGCCCATCGTCAGCGGAACGGGCACGGGTGACGAGCCCTTCTTCCTCCAGCCGATCGACCAGCCTCGTGAGGTTATAGCGCTCGATGGCCAGCACATCCGCCAGTTCGTGCATTCGCCGCGTGCCGCCCGGACCGCTTTCCAGTCCCCACAGCAAGTCATACCACGCATAGATAGGCAAACCGCCCTCCGCCAGCCGCCTCTCGACTTCCCGAATCATCAGCCGGTGCGCGCGTACAAACGAGAACCACAGATCAGGCTCATCTCTGGACATATCGGAACACTCCTCGAAGTAATTGCAGTTGCAATTCTACTCCATGAAGCTACAATGGCCGCCACAACGATTGCAATTGCAATTGATGCATACGATTTGCGTGGACATCCATCGTTTTGCCGTAGTCCGTGCAAGAGATCCATCCGCTACCTGTTCTGGAGATGCGCCAATGAATTCCACCCTTGAACCCATCGATGTCGATCCGCAGGAAACCCGGGAATGGCTGGAGGCAATGGAAGCGGTCGTGGCTATGGAAGGACGTCCGCGCGCGCACTATCTGATAGATCAGCTCGTCGATCGGGACGCGGCACAGCATGGCGATATGCACGGCCGCGTGACCACCGCCTATGTCAACACCATCGGCCTCGAACGACAACCGGCATATCCCGGCGACCTGCGCATCGAGCGCCGTCTGAACGCCTACATCCGCTGGAACGCGATGGTCATGGTGCTACGCGCGGGCAAGCATTCGAATGTCGGCGGCCATATCGCAACGTATGCGTCCGCCGCGGTTCTGTACGATGTCGGATTCGATCATTTCTTTCGCGGCCGCACAGACCAATTCGCGGGCGACCTCGTCTACATACAGGGGCATTCCGCACCCGGTATCTATGGCAGAGCCTATCTCGAAGGCCGCATCACTGAAGCGCAGCTGGATAATTTCCGCCGCGAAGCGGGCCGCGATGGCCTGTCGTCGTATCCACATCCGCGCTTGATGCCTGATTTCTGGCAGTTTCCAACGGTATCGATGGGACTCGGGCCGTTGACGGCCGCCTACCAGGCGCGCTTCATGCGCTACCTCGAATACCGGGGGCTCAAGGAGCATCAGGGTCGTAAAGTGTGGGCCTTTCTCGGCGACGGCGAAATGGACCAGCCGGAATCGCTCGCGGCGATTTCACTCGGCGGCCGCGAGCGGCTCGACAATCTGATCTTCGTGATCAACTGCAACCTGCAACGGCTCGACGGCCCGGTGCGCGGCAATAGCAAGGTGATCCAGGAATTGGAGGGTACGTTTCGCGCCGCCGGCTGGAACGTGATCAAAGTCGTCTGGGGAAGCGGGTGGGACGCGCTGCTGCAACGCGACCGCACTGGCCTGCTGCACCGGCGCATGATGGAATGCGTGGACGGCGACTATCAAACCTTCAAGTCGCAGAATGGTGCCTACGTTCGCGAGCATTTCTTCGGCAAATATCCCGAGCTGCTCGAACTGGTCGCCGATCTATCCGACGATGACATCTGGAAGCTCGCGCGCGGCGGTCACGATCCGGAGAAGGTTCATGCAGCCTATGCACAGGCGATGCGCACACAGGGGCGCCCAACCGTCGTACTCGCGAAGACAGTCAAAGGCTTCGGCATGGGAGAGGCAGGCGAAGGTCAGAACATCAACCATCAGTTGAAGAAAATGAGTGCTGATGCCGTGCGTGCTTTCCGCGACCGGTTCGATCTGCCTGTCACCGACGCTCAACTCGACGAGATGCCGTATCTGAAACCCGAGCCTGACAGCGACGAGGCGCGTTATTTCGCGCAGTGTCGGGCGCGGCTCGGTGGTCATATTCCCGCACGCTTCACCGACGTGCCGCAACTGCCTGTTCCGCCGCTGACGACGTTTGCCACGCAGTTGAAGGACAGCGGTGACCGAGGCGCCTCCACCACGATGGTATTCGTGCGTATTCTCAGCACGCTTCTAAAGGACCCGAACCTGGGCAAGCTGGTGGTTCCCATCGTGCCGGACGAGTCCCGCACTTTCGGCATGGAAGGATTGTTTCGCCAGATCGGCATTCATTCGCCGGTGGGACAACTGTATACGCCGCAGGACGCTGGCCAGTTGAGCTATTACAAGGAGGCAACGGACGGCCAGATCTTGCAGGAAGGGATCAACGAATCGGGCGCGTTCGCATCGTGGATCGCAGCCGGCACCGCGTACGCCAATCATGCGCTACCGACGATCCCGTTCTACATCTTCTATTCGATGTTCGGTCTGCAGCGTATCGGCGATCTTGCGTGGGCGGCCGGCGACGCGCGCACGCGCGGTTTTCTGCTCGGTGCCACTTCCGGACGCACCACGCTGATGGGCGAGGGCCTGCAACACGACGACGGCCACAGCCACGTGCTGTCGTCGGTGATCCCTAATTGCGTGTCATACGATCCGACCTTCTCATACGAGCTCGCGGTCATCGTCCAGGACGGCTTGCGCCGCATGTACGTGGAGCAGGAAGACATCTACTACTACATCACGCTGCTCAACGAGAACTACAGTCACCCGGAGCTTCCACCCGATGCCGAGGCCGGCATTCTGAAGGGGCTTTACAGGCTGCCGAATGCAGCATCGGATGAAGTACGCAGCGACACGAGCCATCCGCACGTACAGCTAATGGGCAGCGGCGCGATTCTGCGCGAAGTGATTGCAGCGGCTGAACTACTGCAGCAGGATTTCGCGATTTCCAGCGACGTCTGGAGCGCCACGAGCCTGACCGAACTTCGCCGCGACGGCCTGGCCGCCGAGCGATGGAACATGCTGCACCCCGAAGACGAGCCGCGTATCCCGTACGTCCAGCAATGCCTGCACGGTCGGCCGGGTCCAGTGGTCGTGGCGACCGACTATATGAAGATCGTCGGCGACCAGATCCGCCCATTCGTCGACGATCGCCGCTTCACTGCGTTGGGCACCGATGGATTCGGGCGTTCCGACACGCGCGAATCGCTGCGCACATTCTTTGAAGTGGACAGACATTTCATCGTGCTCGCTGCGCTGAAGGCACTCGCCGATGACGGGACCATTGCGCGTCAGCGAGTCAGCGATGCGATTACGCGCTACAGCATCGACATCGACAAACTGGACCCAGCCACGGTCTGAATACCGGCGGGCAATTGCGTTCTCAATGAACTCATTGCCCGCTACACCTGCTTCTGCCACTCTCTCGCTGAATCGCACATCATGCGTCTCTTGAACGTCGTCTCTTCCCCTCGCGGTGAGAAGTCCGCGTCGATCGCCGTTGCCAGTGCCTTTATCGCCGCGTACGGCAACACCGTCAATTCGGTCGAAGTCGATACGCTAAACGTCTGGGAAGAAGATCTGCCCGAATTCGACAGCGACACAATCGGTGCAAAGTACAAAGGTGTGTCGAAAGATCCTCTCGATAGCAGCGAACTGTCGGCATGGCTTCGAATAGAGTCCCTTGTGGCGCGCTTTCGGGAAGCGGACCGGATCGTCATCGGTGTGCCGATGTGGAATTTCGGCTATCCGTACAAGCTCAAACAGTTGATCGATCTGGTCAGTCAGCGGAACAAGCTGTTCACTTTCGACGGCAAGGCATACGGTCCGATGCTGAAGATTCCGCGGGCGCTGGTCATTCACGTTCGCGGACAAAGCGACGATACGGTCACGAGCATCGGCAATCCCGGCTTCAAATATCAGGCGGATTACCTCGCATTCTGGCTGAAGTTCATTGGCGTGGAGGACGTCAAAAGCCTCGTGATCGAACACACGTGGGACGCGAGAGCGCCGGAAACGATCGAGCGCGGGAAAGCCGAGGCGATCGCGTTAGCGTCGGCTTTTTGATCTTCGGGAACGCCGGCAACAAGCGTGAACTCAACGTTGCACCTACAACTCGTAGGCCTCGTCCCCATGAGGTTGGAATGGATCCGGCGATTAACAAACCCGCGCTAAAAGATCGGCAACACGGCCCCGTCGCGGCAACCATCGGCGTGGTCCTCAGAAACGATCAAGTGTTGCTGGTCCGCCGCCGCAATCCGCCTGATGCCGGCTTGTGGGGTTTTCCAGGCGGCAAGATCAATCGCGGCGAATCGATCACGGCGGCAGCCACACGCGAAATTCACGAGGAAACCGCGATCACGACCGAAGCCGTGAAGATATTCACCGCGGTCGACGTGCTCGACGCCGACGAAGCGGGCAATTTGCGCCACCACTTCGTGCTGATCGCCGTGTTATGCCGCTGGATAGCTGGCGAACCGCTAGCGGGCGACGACGCGCTCGATGCTCGCTGGTGGGATCTGAACGCGCTCGACGAAGCTGGACTCGTCATGAGTTTCGGCGTGATCGACGTGTTACGCGAAGCTAACAAGTTGCTCAACTCGCGCTGATACCGATTCGATTTGCCGTCGTTCACCACCGCTATAAAACACCAGTCATTCGGGCATGGACAAGCCGTTGCTCCCAGCCCTCGCCGTATTGCGCCGTTTGAGCCGCAACACGTCCCGCGAAAGAAACCGCACGATAACTGCTACCCACGATTTCGCAGGTGACGGTGGCAACACCAGGCCGGTCACGGCAGTCACACCCGGAGCGTAAATCTCCACATAACCGCCACGAGGAAAAACGTGACAATCCCCTTCTTCCAGCAAACGCGATACAACCGGCACTGAATCGGCAAGCCAGTCCAACGAGCCATCCCGATAGCGAATTTTCAAACGCCCATCCAGCGCCACGATGGCGCTGCCCCGCTTCAGGCGCAGAATGTGGAGCTGTTTAGGATGGTACCGCCGCTGTTGCTGTTCCATTTGGGTCGTCTTCCGATACGTGGCATGCATTCAAGCGTACCCGTCAGGAGCGACCGTGCGACAGACTCAACGCCGCACATTCTGTTGCGCAACAGGCAGAGCGAATTGCCGATTGTTCCGGTCGAAATCCGCGCTGACTGTATCTGGCGACTGCGCACGCTTTCGAGCACGATCAACGAAATGCCGCTTTCCAACGACGACCCTCGCACCAATCTGCCGATGCCCGACGAGCCGCTTTATGAGCGCCTCGCCGAACACTATCGCCGCGTCATTCAAGCGGGAACGCTGGCGCCGGGCGACCGCATGCCGTCCGTGCGCGCATTCATGAAGCAGCATCGCGTCAGCCTGTCGACCGCGCTTCAGACGCTTCGGCGTCTGGAAGACGCCGGCTGGCTGCTGGCGAAACCACGCGCGGGTTACTTCGTGCGGCGGCCCGTCGTATCGAAGCTGGCGAGCGTTCAGGAACCCGCGGTCAACGCGTTGCCGCCCGGCGCGCAATTCGTGGGTTTGCACGAAACCATTTCGCGCGTGATCGAGCGTTCGCATGCGTTTCCCGACGCACTGAATCTCGGCGGCGCAACCGCCAACGCGCAGTTCTATCCCACGTCCCGCCTGCAAGCGCTGACGATGCGCCTGTTGCGACGGCGTCCCACGCTGCTGACCGAAGCGGGCGCACCTGGCGGCGCAATGGAATTCCGCCAGGCGATGGCAAAACGCGCGCTCTCCTATGACGTCGTGGTGTCGCCCGACGAACTGATCGTGACGTCGGGCGGGATCGACGCGGTAAATCTCGCGCTGCGTGCAGTGGCGCAACCTGGCGACACCATCGCCATCGAATCGCCCGCATTCTTCGGCTTGCTGCAGATTCTGGAGAGCCTCGGCCTGCGCGCGCTCGAAATCCCCACGAGTCCCACGACCGGCATTTCGCTCGAAGCACTCGACGTAGCGTTGAGCGCGTATGACACGGTCAAGGCATTGGTCGTCGTACCGCATCTGCAGAATCCGCTCGGCAGCGTGATGCCGAACGAACGCAAGGCAGACCTCGTCAAACTGTGCGCGCGGCACGGCATTGTCATTATCGAAGACGATCCTTATCGCGACCTCGTCGAACCGGCCGACGCAGCGCGGCCAATCAAGTCGTGGGATCGCGACGGCAACGTCATCTATTGCCCGACGCTCAGCAAGGTCTTCGCGCCCGGCATTCGCCTGGGCTGGATATCGGCGGGCCGCTGGCACCATCGCGTGAAGATGCTGAAATTCGCGCAAAGCCGGCTTAGCGACACACTCCCGCAACTCGTTGCAGCCGAATTCATCGACAGCGGTGAATTCGACCGGCACTTGCATCGTTTTCGGGAACGCTTGCGTGGCCAACGCGACGACATGTGCGATGCGATTGCGCGCTATTTCCCGCGAGACACGCGTTTAAGCCCACCCGACGGCGGCATGTTGCTGTGGGTTGGGCTGCCCGAAGGCGTGAGCTCGGAAAAGCTTTTCGAAGCGGCGCTCACGCAAGGCATACGCGTGGCTCCCGGCAGCATCTTTTCCAATTCGAATCTGTTCGACTCTTTTATTCGCGTGAGTTGCCCGAAGCCATTCGATCACGACATGGAAATGGCGATTCGCCGCCTCGGTCAACTCGTCGAAACGATTGCCTGAGCGACGCGACGCACATCAGCTCGTTACGCGCTTTCTCGCGGAATCACCGTGAAGTCGATCTTGACCGGCTTGCGGCGCTGCGTGTCGCCGTTTTCGCGATCGGCAAGCGCGGCAAGCAGCGTTTCGCCGGCCCGCTTACCGATACCGTAGGCATCCACCGACACCGTCGTAATCTTGGGCTGGCAGCACCACGACACCTCGAAGTTGCCGAAGCCGGCAACCGCGATGTCGTCCGGCACCGACAAGCCGCGCCGGTGACACTCCATGATCGCGCCGAACGCCGACATGTCGCTCACGCACATCACCGCGTCGGTATCGGGCCATGTGTCGAGCAATGCAGCGATCGCCGGCGCGCCATGACTCATCGTGATCGGCGAATCGCCGAGCCGGATCACGCGCGGTTCGCCTAGGCCCAGCGCCTTCATTTCCGCGAGGTAGCCGCGCATCCGGTCGTAGCCGCGCCGATCGCGCTCGCTCGCGCCGGCGATAAAACCGATCCGTCGATAACCGCGCTCATGCAGATGTCGGACCATCGCGCGCGCCGCCGCCGAGTTCGAAAAGCCGACCACCGTATCGATCGGATCGCTGGGCAGGTCCCACATCTCGACGACCGGAATGCCGGCGCGCTGCAATAGCGTGCGGGTCGCTTCGGTATGCCGGCTGCCGGTCAGCGCGACGCAGCGCGGTTGATGGCGCAGCATCGAGCGCACCAGCGCTTCCTCCTGCTCGAGACGGTAGTCGGTGTCGCCGAGCAGCAGTTGCAAACCGTGTGGGGTCAGCGCGGCGTTCAGTCCGCGTACCGTGTCGGAGAAGTTCGAGCTGGACAGCGACGGCACCAGCACCGCGACGAATTCCGAGCGGCCCGAGGACAGCGCGCCCGCCGCCGCGTCCGCGACATAGCCGAGTTCGTCGATCACCTTCTGGACCCGCTCGCGGGTCGCCTGCGATACGTTGCGTCCCGCCAGCACGCGCGACACGGTCATCTTCGAAACGCCCGCGCGTTCGGCAACGTCGGACATACGGGGTGGAACAGGCGGGGGCGGGACGGGCGGCCTGGACGTCATGGTGGGGATCGGTGCAAATGCGCGGAAGTCACGGAACGCACATGATAGCTGGCCGCACCTTGCGGGGCGACCATGTGGGGCGACCGCGGCGATATCCGCACGCGAGGTCCGCACATGCCGCGCGGTTTCGTGTTGCCGCGGCCTGTATCGTTAGCGCAAGAGTTAGCGCGCGAAGCCGACCGTGCAGCGTGCCTGCGGCTGCCCCGGCACCGGCGCGCGGAACATGAAGAGCCCGCCCGCCTGCGGCTGATGCTGCCGCTCGATCGCCGTCAGCCCCTTCCATGCGGTCGATACGTACACGGTTTGCAGATCGTCGCCGCCGAACGCGAGCTTCGTCACATTCGCGCACGGCAACGGCACCTGATCGACCAGTTCGCCTGCCGGCGAGTAACGCTCGATCCGCCAGCCGCCGAACAGCGCGACCCACAGGAAGCCTTCGGCGTCGACCGCCATGCCGTCAGGGTGACCGTCTCCTGAAATCGCGGCGAAGATGCGCTTGCCCGACAACGTGCCGTCGTCGGCGACATCGAATGCGTAGACGACCCGGCGCATCGTGTCGTTGTGATAGAGCGTGCGGCCATCCGGGCTCATCGCCGGGCCGTTCGTGATCACGTAATCGTCGTCCTGCGCGAGCGCCGCGCCGCTTTCGTTCACGCGATACAGCGTGCCGCTCGGTGCCTGCTCGGCATCATCCATCGAGCCGAACCAGAGGCGCCCGCGCGCATCGACGAAGCCATCGTTGAGCCGGTTGCCCGGCAGATGCGGCTCGACGTCGACGAGCTTGCTGAACTGCCCGCTCGTCGCGTCGAAGCGATACAGGCCGCCGGGCAGGCCGCAGACGAACAGTTTGTCGCCGAGCGGCACGATAAAGCCTGGCTGGTCCGGCGCCTGCCAGCTCTGTTGCTCGCCCGTCGCCACGCTCAACCGATGAATCCGCCGCCCCTTGATATCGACGAAATACACCGCGTTTTCCGCGGCCTGCCACAGCGGCCCTTCGGCAAGCTCGGCGCCCACCGGCCATACGCATTCGGGAACCGGCATGCTCATTCTCCGTACCACCCTGCGTCGACGAAGTAATCGCGGCCGGAGCAGCGCGACGCGTCATCGGACGCGAGGAACAGTGCCATACGCGCGACGTGCTCGGGCTCGATACGCAGTTGCAGACATTGACTCGCAACGACCTTCGCCTCGCTCTCGGGCGATTGCCACAGCTGCATTTGCCGCGGCGTTTTCACCGCACCGGGGATGATGCAGTTCACGCGAATCCCCACGTCGCCCAGGTCGCGCGCGAGACCGCGCGTCAGACCTTCGATGCCGGCCTTCGCGGTCATATAGATCGCAAGATTCGGCAACGCCAGATGCCACGACACCGAACCGAGATTCAGGATCACGCCGCGCCCTGCGCGGCGCATGCCGTTCGCGGCGGCCTGCGCGCAGAAGAACTGATGCCGCAGATTCACGGCCATGCGTTCGTCCCAATAGTTCGCGGTGAGTTCGCCGATTTCATGGCGATCGTCGTTGCCAGCGTTGTTCACCAGCACGTCGATCGGACCCGCCGCATCGACGATCGCCGCGAACGTGCTTTCAATCGCGTCGACACTGCGCAGATCGCAGCGTCGAAACAGCGGCGGATGCTTGGCTCCGCGCAGCGCCTCCTGCAACGCGAGCGAATCGTGCTCGGCCACATCGAGGAAAAACACCCGCGCGCCCTGCTGCGCGAAGGCTTCGACCATCGCGGCGCCGATCCCGCTGCCACCGCCGGTGACGACGACCGTTTTGTCCGACAGACTCGGATAGATTGCGTACGACATCAGATATTCCAGTTTTTACGAGTAGGACCACATATAGGGCAGCAAGCCGTGCGCATGCCCACGCACGCGCATTACCGCGCCCTTCCTGATCGTCCCGCCGCTCAGGGCAGGATCTCGACTTCGCTGAGCATACGCCAGTCGCGTTCCAGCGTTCTGGTTGCGTTGCCCACTACCGTGACCGTGCCGCCCAGATGGATATCGCGGCTCGAACTGCCGACCAGCACGTCGAAATCGCCCGGCTCGACGATGCGCTCGCCGCGTTCGTCGGTGAAGTTCAGCATGTCGACCGGCAGCTTCACGCGCACGCGCGCCGCTGCGCCCGCCGTCAGCGGCACCCGCGCAAACGCCTTCAACTCGCGCACCGGACGCGCCACCGACGCATGGCGGTCGCGTACATAGATCTGCACGACTTCGGTGCCGTCGCGCGCGCCGGTGTTATCGACCGTGAAGCTCAGCTCGATCGTGCCGTTTGCGAGCGGCACTTCGCTGTGCGCGAGCGCGAGACCGTCGTAACGGAATTGCGTATAGCCCAGACCGAAACCGAATGGATAGCGGCAACCGAAGTGGTATGCAACCGGCGTTCCCGCGCTCTTCAGCCGATGGTTGTACACGTACGGCACGGCACCGGCGCTCTTCGGCACCGACAGCGGCAGACGGCCGCTGAAATTGGCGCGGCCCACCAGCAGGTCGGCAAGTGCTTCGGCGCCGCGCTCGCCCGGCGCGAACGCGATGATCTGCGCGGCGATCCGGTCTTCGAGGCCGCCGAGGTTGTACGGCCGGCCACCGGTCATCACGACGACGGTCGGCGTGCCGCTGTCGACCACCGCGTTGAGCAAGGCCTGCTGCACGCCCGGCAGATCGAGGCTGTCGGTATCCGAGCCTTCGCCGACCGTACCGGACTGGAACAGCCCCGCCAGATCGCCGACGAACACGAGCGCCACGCCCGCTTGCCGCGCGGCGTTGACCGCGGCCGCGATGCTGTCGGTGTCCTTGCTGATCAGTGCGTCATCACGAATCGCGTCGCCGCTCAGATCGAGCGACACGTCGCCGGGAAATACCGGTGCGCCCGCGCGGCGTTCCTTGATGATGTCGCAGCCTTGCGCGTGAATCACGCGATCGTTGCCGAGCAACGCGCGCAGCGCCTTTAGCGGCGTCGCAATCGATGCGGTCGATTGCTCGCCGCTATTGATCAGATGCACCGGGAAGCTGTAGCCGGCGAGCAGCGCGAGCGGATCGTCGGCGGTCGGGCCGATCACCGCGATTTTCTCCGCGCCATTCGCATTCAACGGCAGCACCGCGCCTTCGTTACGCAGCAGCACCGCCGATTCGAGCGCGACCTGATACGCGGTGTCGCCCGCGGCCGCGCTTTTTACGTCGACGCGTTCGGGGTCGACATACGGATTCTCGAACAGGCCCAGTTGGAACTTCATACGCAGCACGCGCGATACGGCCGCATCGATCGTCTGTTCGGTGATCTCGTTGCGTTCGAGCGCTTCTTTCAAATGCACCGCGCACTCGTGCCCAGGCAGTTCGACGTCGAGCCCTGCGTTGAACGCGAGCGCCGCCGCCGATGCGCTGTCGCGCGCGACCGCATGGTGGCTGAACAGCAGATCCACGCCCGCGTAGTCGGCGACGACGAGACCGTCGAAGCCCCACTTCTCGCGCAGCGTTTCATGCAGCAGCTTGCGGTCGCCATGACAGGGCACGCCGTCGACATCGTGATACGCCGGCATCACCGAGCCCGCATTCGCGAGCTTGATTGCCATCTCGAACGGCAGCATGAACACGTCGTTCAGTTCGCGCGGACCGACATGCACGGGCGCGTGATTGCGGCCGCCCTCGCTCGCCGAATGACCGACGAAATGCTTGAGCGTCGCGAGCAGATCGCGCCGTTCGCCTTGCAGGCCCTTCACGTAATGACACGCGAGCACGCCGACCAGATACGGATCTTCGCCGAGCGTTTCCTCGGTGCGGCCCCAGCGCGGATCACGCGACACGTCGAGCACCGGCGCGAGCCCCTGATGACAGCCGATCGAACGCGCCTGCTCGCCGATGATCCTGCCCACTTCGCCGACAAGGCCCGGGTTCCAGGTCGCCGCATAGTTGAGCGGCGACGGAAACAGCGTTGCGTCCTTGATCATCAGCCCGACCAGGCATTCCTCGTGCGCCATCACCGGAATGCCCAGACGCGTGTCTTCGATCATCTTGCGCTGCAATTCATTAAGTGCGCGCACCCCTTCCTTCGGCTCGACCGTGTGCGTGCCGAGCGGACGCGTGATCTGACCGAGGCCATGCTGCAGGATCTCGTCGACCGTGATCTGGTTCGCGCTCTGTGCGAAATCGATGCTGCGCGCCTTGTGCTTGCCGTCGGCCGACAATTTCAGCCACGCGGCGTGAAGCTGCGCAATTTTTTCGTCCAGCGTCATACGCGCCAGCAGGTCGGCAACGCGCTCCTCCACCGGCGCCGCGGCATTGCGGTAAAGCGGAACTTCACTTTGGCGAAGCAACATCGAGAACTCCTTTTAATTATCCCTGGTGTACGAAGCGCGCAATGCGCCGACAAATTCGTTTTCTTCACAAGCGCTGCTTGGAGGCGCTTACGGGGACGTTTTATCGAATGCAATCCCCGCGCTGGTTCGATGCTGTTTTCGATGCTTTTTCGAAATCTGCAATTCGTTCAGGCGATCGAACGCCGACGCAACGCGTAATGCCGCGTGTCGTCCTGACCGGTCCTGACCCGGTCATAGCCCAGTACTAGCTCGTGATGTGATTCGTTACGCCGCGCGCGACGCGACGCAACCCGCTGAACTCAGTGCAAGCGAGGCACCGCGAAATCCTTGTCGTCGAATACGTGGCATGCGTTCGGCGCCAGCGTCAGCTCGATGCGCTCGTCGTGCATCACGCCACCGTCGCCGGCCAGCTTGGCGATCATCGTGCCGCCGTCGCGCGCGCCGCCGTCGATATGCACGTAGCTGTGCTCGCCCATCCGTTCGACCAGACGCACCGCGCAGCGGATCGTCTGCACGCCGGGCTGCGCGGACGGCAAACCGAGATGCTCCGGCCGCACGCCGAGCGTGATCGACGAGCCGACGTGCAGCTTGCGGCCATCGACCGCCGCGCGCACGCGCTCGCCGGTCGTCAGTTCGACTTCGATGCCTTTTTCGTCGACGCCCTTCACGCTGGCCGGCATGAAGTTCATCTTCGGCGAGCCGATAAAGCCCGCGACGAAACGGCTCTTCGGCCGGTGATACAGATCGAGCGGCGCGCCGATCTGCGCGATGCTGCCGTGCTTTTCCATGTCGGCGCCGGCATGCAGCAGCACGATCTTGTCGGCGAGCGCCATCGCTTCGATCTGGTCGTGCGTCACGTAGACCGCGCTCGCGCGGCGAAACTCGCGATGCAGGCGCGCGATCTCGATACGGGTCTGCACGCGCAGCGCGGCATCGAGATTCGACAACGGTTCGTCGAACAGGAACACGCCCGGTTCACGCACGATCGCGCGGCCGATCGCGACGCGCTGCCGCTGGCCGCCGGATAACGCGGCTGGGCGGCGTTCGAGGTAGCTGTCCAGTTGTAGCGCAGCAGCGGCACTGCGCACTTTCTTATCGATGGTGGCCTTGTCGACTTTCGCCTGACGCAGACCGAACGCCATGTTCTCGTACACGCTCATATGCGGATAGAGCGCGTAGTTCTGGAACACCATCGCGACCTGGCGCTTCGCGGGCTCGACCTGGTTCATCAGTTGACCATCGATGCGCAACTCGCCATCCGTAATCGATTCGAGTCCGGCGATCATGCGCAGCAACGTCGACTTGCCGCAGCCCGACGGCCCGAGAAAGACGCAGAATTCGTTCTGGCCGACTTCCAGGTTGGCGTCGCGAATCACCGCGTGGCCGCTCGTATACGACTTCTGGATGTTGGAGAGGGAAATGCTTGCCATATCGTTCTATGCGAAGTTCGGTGTGCGCGGGCCACTACAGCCCGCACGATTCGAGGTGGTTGGCGATGCCGGTCAGCCCTTCAGCGAGCCGGCCATCATCCCCTTGATCACGCGCTCCTGACCGAATGCGTAGGCAACGATCAGCGGCAACGACGTGAGCACGAGCACAGACAGCATCGACGGTATGTTCGACGCGTATTGCCCCATGAAATCCCAGATCGCGAGCGGCAACGTACGGTGTGCGGCTGTCGACGTGAGCATGTACGCGAAGATGAACTCGTTCCACAGGCCAATGCCGTTGAAGATCGCGACGGTAGCGAGGCCCGGTGCCGAAAGCGGGAAGAAAATACGCCAGAAGATTCGAAACGGACTGCAACCGTCGAGCTGCGCCGCTTCTTCGAGCTCGCGCGGAATCTGCCGCATGAACTCGGTCAGGATGAAGATCGACACTGGCAGACTAAGAGCCACATAGGGGCCGAGCAACGCGAACGCGGTGTCGTAAAGACCCAGGTTGCGCGTGAGCAGATAGATCGGCACGAGCGTCGCATGCAGCGGCACGATCATGCCGGCGACCACCAGACCGAACAGCAGCTTGTTCAGTGCGAAGCGCAGCCGCGCGAACACGTAGGCCGCCATCGCACTGATGATCACGATCAGCAGCACCGACACGCCCACCGTGAACACGCTGTTGCGCAGATACGTGAAGAACGGCCCCTGCAGCACCGCCGCGTAATTGCCCCAATACAGATGGCTCGGGGGCGCCCATACGGACGTCGTGAAGGTCTCTTCCTGGCTCTTGAAGCTCGACACGACCATGAAGAGAAACGGAATCGTCGTGACACCGAGCCAGATCAACGCCAGCATCGGAATGCCTACACGGGGAAAGCGTAGTTTCCTGTTCATGGTTCAGACCTCGGTTGCATAACGGCGGGTGAAGTACATCGATACCGCCGCCACCGCGATGACGATCAGGAACATCGCCGAGCCAATGGTGCTGCCGTACCCAAGCTGAAACGAACTGAACACCGTGCGATACATGTAGGTGGCCATCACTTCGGACGAGCCTTCAGGGCCACCACCGGTCATCACGAACACGAGATCGAAGTAACGCAGCGAGCCGAGCACGGACAACAGCACCGCCGTGCGCACCGTGCCTTGCAGATGCGGCAGCTTGATGCGCCAGAAGATGGTCCATTCGGAAGCGCCGTCGAGCAGCGCGGCCTCGTTGACCTCGGCCGGCATCGACGACAGGCCAGCGAGAAACAGAATCATGTAAAAAGGCGCGTTCTGCCAGATGATCACGGCGATGGTCGCACCCAGCGAAAAATGCGGGTCGCCCAACCAGTCCTTCGCGAGACCATCCAGACCCAACGCCTGCAGCGCGACGTTGAGCGGACCGAAATTCGGATCGTAGATCTGCTTGAACAGCACGCCGATCGCCACGCTCGACATCAGCAATGGCAGGAAATACAGCACCTTCAGCACGCGCGAGCCACGGCCGGCCTTTTCCAGCAGCACGGCGAGCGCAAGCGCGATCGGCAACTGGATGACGATCGACGCGACCGCGAGAATCACGTTGTTCCTGAGCGATTGCCAGAACACCGTGTCGTGCGCGAGTCGTCCCCAGTTCGCGAGCCCGATATAACGGGCCGTGTTACCGAGGCCATTCCAGTCGAGCAGCGACAGCCGCAAACTGGACACGAGCGGATAAAGGAGGAAGACGGCCAGTAGCAACAGCGACGGCGCAAGAAACACGACCGTGACGAGCGTTTGCGACGAGAAGCGCAACCGGCGTTCGGGTGTGGCGGAAAGTGCGATATTCACGAGCTTGTATGCCGGCCGGCACCTCGCGATGCCGGCCGGACTTTTCTTTAAGACGGGAAATTAGCCGCCATTCTTCGAAGCGGCCTGCATTTTCTGCGCGGCAGCCTCGGGCGTCAGCGACAGGCCAAACAGTTGCTGCGTCGTGTCCTTGTGCATTTCGCCGAGAGCCGGCGGCAGTGCCTGGTCGTACCACAACTGCACACTCGGCGCGTCGGCAAGCAACTTCTGCAGACGCTGCGTGAACGGATCGTCGATCTTCACGTTGTTGACCGGCGGCAGCTTGTGGTCATCCGATGCGCGAGCCTGCATCGCCTGGTCGTCGGTCAGTGCCTGAATCAGCTTGAACGCTGCCTCCGGCGTCTTGCACTCGGCCGAGATGCTCAGGAAGCCATCGCCGACCGTACCGATCAGGTCGCGCGGATCACCCTTGCCGCCCGGCACGCTCGGGAACGGGAAAAAGTCGAGATCCTTCGAGAACGCCGGATCTTCGTTCGCGATCGTCGAAGCTTCCCACGCGCCCATCAATTCCATCGCGGCCTTGCCCGAGTACAGCAGACGGCGCGACGCGCCCGAGTCGTAATCGAGGCCGTTGATACCGGGCGCGAATGCACCCGCCTTCACGAGTTCCTGGATGCGCTTGCCGGCTTCGACGAATGCCGGGTCTTCGAAGCCCTTACCCTTGCCCGCGAGCGCGTCCTTCACCACTTGCGGACCACCGATACGGTCAACGAGGTACATGTAGTACATCGAGCCCGTCCACTTGTTCTTGTTCGCGAGCGAGAATGCCGCGACATTGTGCGACTTCAGCACGTCGACGACGTGCATCAGTTCATCCCACGTCTTCGGCGGCGTGATGCCGTACTTCTTGAACACTTCCTTGTTGTAGAAGATCACCGCGGCTGCCGCGTTTTCAGCAGCAACGCCATAGGTCTTGCCGTCGAACGTCGTGACATCCCACGACGATTGCATGAAGCGGCCGCGATACGCCGGATTCTTGTTCAGGTACGGCGTGAGATCGACGATCTGGCCGGATTTGACGTACTCGTGCAGACCGCCGCCGCCCCAGTTCTCGAACACGCACGGCGGCTGGTTCGCGCCGAAAGCGACCTTCAGCTTCGTCTTGTAGGCCTCGTTCAACACGTGCGAATTCTCGACCTTGTAGCCCGGGTCCGCTTTTTCGAAGCGATCCGACGCGTCGCGAATGATCTTGCTCGACGACGCATTGGTCTGCTGGTCCCACACGGTGATCGTGCTGGGGGATTCCGCCGCGACGGCGTTCGAAACGACTGCGGACAACGAAAATAGCAGCGCCGTTGCGCCGATGATGGACCGCGCTTTCAGCAAAGCCGGGTACGCCATGTGTTTGTCTCCTCTTCTGGAATTTTTAAGATGCCGCCGGAGTGCGAACGTTAGCCTTAACGTTAGTGAATGTTAGGACGGTACAGGAATTGCCGCTATGCGGGATTTTACCTGGTCTACGGGCGTTAGCCGTTGCGTGGCGCATAAGTTTAAGCCGTTCGGGGCAGCCGCCAATTCGAAGGCTTCTGCTAGAATATCCGACACATAAACGGTATCGCTAACGTGATTAGCGAGTCGAACAACTATGACGACTTCTCGCAGACCTGCAGCTCCCATGGCAAGGCAAACCCCCACGCTCGAGCATGTCGCGAAGCTCGCGGGGGTCTCCCAGATGACCGCGTCGCGCGCGCTGAACGGCCGCCCCGGCGTGTCGCGCGAAACCCGCGACGAAGTACTGCGGATCGCGTCGGACATCGGTTACGTCGTCAACCGCACCGCGCAGAAACTCTCGGGCGGGCGCAACGGCATCATCGGCATCATCACCCCGACACTCGACACGCAATTCTCCAGCGAACTGATTCTCGGCGCGGGCCGCGCGGCACGCGGCGCGGGCATGGAGATGCTGGTCTACACGGTGTTCGATGAAGATCGCCATACCCATCACGATCTGCTCGGTCTGATTCAACAGTTCTCCGACGGAATCCTCGCGATCCTGCCGCGCGAATCGCTGTGTCTCGAAGCGCTCGCCACCGCCAAGGTGCCGGTCGTCGTCGTCGATCAGCGCGGTACGCTGACGGGCTTTCCATCGGTCTCGGTCGACAACTACGGCGGCGCGTGTCTGGCAGTCGAGCATCTGGCCGAACTCGGCCATCAGCGCATTGCGTTTCTCGCCGGCGACGAAACGATCGAAGGCGTACGCGACCGGCAACGCGGCTATCGCGACACGCTGGCCCGGCTCGGCCTGCCGCGCGAAGACTCGCTGATCGCCGCGGGCGACCTGTCGCAGATGATGGCGTTCGACGTCACGTTCGATCTGCTCAATCTCGCCGACCCGCCTACCGCGATTTTCACCGCCAATGACCAGAGCGCATTCGGCGTGATCGCCGCGATTCGCGAGGCGGGCCTGCGCGTGCCGGACGACATCTCGGTGATCGGCTTCGACGACATTCCGATGTCCGAGCAGTTTCATCCGGCACTCACCACGATCCGTCAGCCGTTTCAGCAGATGGCGCGCTCGGCGGTCAACACGCTGCTTGCGCAGATCGCCGGCATCGACGCCGCGTCACAGCGCATCACGCTGCCGGCCGAACTGGTCGTGCGCGACTCCACCGGGCCCGTGCGGGCCAGGCAGCGGCGCGTGCGTCACCAGATTGTTTCGACGTAAGTCGACGCGCGCACCTTCGCATCGGAGGTCACGAGCGCGCCGCCGTAAGTGCGCGCGGTCGCGACGATCAACCTTTGATGCGAGGTCAGCGCGGGCGGCAGGGTGGCCGCGCGCAACGCGATCTCGGTATCGACCGGAATCATCCGCACGCCGTCCAGCGACAGAAACGTCGACAGCCAGCTGCGCGCATCCATTGAAAGCCCGAGGCTGCCGACCTTCACGAACTCCGCGATTTCGAGCGCGCTGATCGCCGAGACGAGTATCTCGCCGCCGTCGAGTTCGCGATCGATCGCATCGTGCGCGGCCTGGCTCAGCGCTTTCTGCCTGCCGAGCCAGCACACGAGCGCTAGCGTATCGAGCGTGATCATCAGTCGTCCTGCTCGGCCGTGACCGGGCTCAGCGCGTGCTTGATGTTGAAATGGGTGATCGACGCACGCAGCAGTTCGAGCGGATTCTCCTGCTTGCTGCGATAAGGCCGGATTTCGATGGTAGGTTGGCCGCGGTCCGTCACCACGACGGTCTCGCCCAACGTCTCGACCTGACGGAACAGTTCGCAGGCCCGGGACTTGAAAATGGCTTTCGATACTCGCTTTTCCATGACACTCTCCACCCATCACAATTCAAACGGTTATTTTTTGCATCGGACCGGCGCCTGCGTTCGAATGCTTGCATGCGCCGGCCCGATATTCGTTATCGACCTTGCCTCTTTGCCTGCCCGCAGCTTCCCGCTTCAGCCTCACCCTTACCGCGACACGTTTCGCACCGGCAGCGCGCGTCGCACGAATGCTCGCTTGCGGCCGACGCGCTTTCATATAATCGATACGTTTCGTGGATGCTTCGGGGGTCGTACTGAGCGGATACGCTTCGCGCAACCCGGGTTGTAATCAGGCGATCCGGACGGCGCAGCGGCACGTTGTGGGAGTCGGTATTCGCTCTTGCTGTAGGTCTTCGAATTAAGAACGGACATACTGAACGTTACCCTTAACGTTAGTTGATGTTAATGGCGCGGATTTCCGGCCGCCATGCGGAGTTTACCCAGGCCGCTCGCTACTATCTGAACAGCCGGCCCACATTCTCTCAGGCCAAGCCCACCAAGACGAAAGCGTACAGAAAGGATTCGATAGCTCACAGCAAGAATGCACCGATACGGCTAACGTTAATTGCATGTGAAGCCGAACACGGCGCCTCGCTAAATTCCGTGCGGCACGCGCTTGCCAGAATCAATCCTCGTTGTTATCCGAAGGAAGCGGTCCACAGGAACGCTCCACATCGAAATGCACGATCCGCACATACAGCGGCTCGCGCGGTTGTTGCAGCCTGTGGCCATGTGCGTCGTGCGTGTCGGCGACGCGCTCCTGGTTGTCCGCTACAACGGCGTTTTTCTCACGCGCCGGCTGCCGCGTTGACCGTTTGCTCGCTGCGGATCTGAACTCGTCATTCGATACGTTTTTCGTCATCGCCTCTCCGCCGCTCACTCGATCGTCGCAAGCGTCACGTCAAGCGACCGCGCGCGCATCCTCGCCCACCTCGGGCCGCTCGAACGCGACCGCCGCGCCATCCGCATTGAACAGCGTGACCGACGACGACGCGACCTTGATGCCGACGCGCGCGCCCACCGCGTGCTGCGCATCCTTCCTGTCGAGCTTCAATGCAATCGCGTGCGTGATGCCGTCGAGGCGCGCATGCAGAATCGACACGTCGCCGAGATGCTCGATCAGTTCCACGCACGCGGCGAGCCCTTCCTCGAGCGAGCCGATGCTCAGGTGCTCCGCACGCACGCCAAGCGTCAGTTCACCGCTAATCGGACGATCGGTACGACCGGGCAGCACGATGCGCTGGCTTCCGCCGTTCAGCATTACGACGGTTTGCGTATCGCTTTGCGACACCAGCGTCGCGGCCAGCATGTTCATCTGCGGCGAGCCGATAAAGCCGCCGACGAAGCGATTGGCCGGAAGTTCATAGAGTTCGAGCGGCGCGCCGGTCTGCTCGATGTTGCCCTTGTTGAACACGACGATCTGCTCGCCGAGCGTCATCGCCTCGACCTGATCGTGCGTTACGTAAATCATCGTCGTGCCGAGTTCGCGATGCAGCTTCGCGAGTTCGATACGCATCTGCACGCGCAGCGCCGCATCGAGATTCGACAGCGGTTCATCGAACAGGAACACGCGCGGCTTGCGCACGATCGCGCGTCCGATCGCGACGCGCTGGCGCTGCCCACCGGACAGCGCCTTCGGCTTGCGTTCAAGCAGGTGCGTGATCTGCAGAATCTCGGCCGCGCGCCCCACCGCGTTACGCACTTCCTGCTTCGACTTGCCCGACAGCTTCAGCGAAAAGCCCATGTTTTCCGCGACCGTCATATGCGGGTACAGCGCGTAGCTTTGAAACACCATCGAGATGCCACGGTCCGCCGGTTGTAGATCGTTGACCCGCACGCCGTCGATCAGAATATCGCCGCCCGTCACCGATTCGAGCCCCGCGATCATGCGCAGCATCGTCGACTTGCCACAGCCGGACGGCCCGACGAACACGGTGAACTGACCGTCCGGGATATGAAGATCGATGCCCTGTATGACCTGAGGTCCTTCGCCATACGTCTTCGTGACGTTGCGCAATACGAGTTCGCCCATTTGATTGCTTCTCCTGAATCCTTTGCATGCGGTCCCCGCGTGACGCTATCCCACTGCCCCACTACTTGCGCGCCACGCGAGGTACGGTGCGCTGCCCGAGTTAGCGGGCAGCGGCGACGCCGGTGTGTTCCGCGATCACGTCGCGATACCACAGCGCGCTGTCCTTCAGCGTGCGCTGCTGGGTCGCGTAATCGACGTACACCATGCCGAAACGTTTGTCGTAGCCCGACGCCCACTCGAAGTTGTCCATCAGGCTCCACGCGAAATAGCCGGCCACATCGACGCCCTGTTGCGCCGCATCCGCCAACGCGGCCAGATGCAGGTCGTAGAAGCGCACGCGATCCGCGTCATGCACACGGCCGTTATCGAGCACGTCTTTCGCCGCACAACCGTTCTCGGTGATGTAAATCGGCGGCAGTTTGTATTCCGCGTTCAAACCGGTCAGCAATTCGGTCAGGCCTTGCGGATAGACTTCCCAGTCCATGTCGGTGAAGCCGAGCACGCCCGGCGGACGCTTGTCGCCCGATGCACTGGCGAAAATGCGCGTGTAGTAGTTGATGCCGAGAAAGTCCATCGGCGTGCGGATCACGTCAAAGTCGCCGCTGAGGACCACCTCTTGCGGACCGTTGTCGCCGTACCATTGCAGCGCCTCGGCCGGATATTCGCCCTTGAACAGCGGGTCCATGTACCAGCGCACGAACTTCGCGTATTCGAGCGACGCGGCGGCCTGATCTTCGGGCGAATCGGTCGCGCCATGCGCCGGCGACTGGTTCAGCACGATGCCGAGCGGCGCCTTCACGCCATCGGCACGCAGCGCCTGCAACGCCAGCCCGTGCGACAGCAGCAGATGGTGCGCGACGTGCGCCGCTTTCTTCAGATCGGCATTGCCTGGCGCGAAATAGCCGGTCGCATTGCCAAGCCATGCGGTACACCACGGCTCGTTATGCGTCGCGATCGATGCAACCCGATCGCCCAGCACGCTGCCGATCTTGCGCGCGTAGTCCGCGAATCGATACGCGGTGTCGCGGCTTTCCCAGCCGTTTTGCGTGTTCTGCAGCGACAACGGCAGATCCCAGTGATACAGCGTCGCGAACGGCTGGATCCCGCGCTTGAGCAGACCGTCGACCAGACGGTCGTAGAACGCGAGGCCCTTGTCGTTGAATGCGCCACGACCGGTCGGCTGCACGCGCGGCCACGCGATCGAAAAGCGGTAGGCCTTGACGCCGAGATCCGCCATCAGATCGAGATCCTGTTCGAGGCGGTGGTAGTGATCGCACGCGACGTCGCCGTTCTCGCCGTTCACGACCTTGCCCGGCACGTTGCAGAACGCGTCCCAGATCGAAGGTCCGCGGCCGTCTTCGTGCGCTGCGCCTTCGATCTGGTAGGAACTGGTGGCCACGCCCCAGACGAAGTCTTCATTGAATCGATACGTCGACATAGATGATGTTGTCCTGGTTGGTCGCGCCGGCTGATGGCGCGGAATGAATGGAGGAAGATCAGGCCTTGACCGCGCCGGTCGTCAAACCGTCGATCAAACGCCGCGAAGTAAAGGCGAACAGCATCAGCAACGGCAGCACCGCGACCGCGGACCCTGCCATCACCGCGCCCCAATCGGAATTGGTCGGACTCTGCAGAATGCGCAGCGCAAGCGGCAGCGTGTACATCGACGGCGAACGCAGCACGACGAGCGCCGATAGAAAATTGTTCCACGCCTGAATGAAACTGATGAGCCCGAGCGTGCCCAACGCGGGCCCGAGCAGCGGCATCACGATGCTCCAGTAGATGCGGAATTCGCCGCAACCGTCGATGCGCGCCGCCTCGATCAGATCCGCCGGAATCGCCGACGCAACGTACTGGCGCATCAGAAACACCCCGAGCGCGGCAGCTGCGCCCGGCACATACAGTGCGCGCGGCTGATCGATCCAGCCGAGCAGGTTCATCGTCATGAAGGTCGGAATCATGCTGAGGAACGGGGGCACCAGCATCGCCGTCAGCGCGACAGCAAACAGCGTCTTCTTGAAGCGGAATTCGTACATCGCGAATGCGTAACCGGCCATCGACGTGACGAGCAGCGTCAGCACCGTCTGCATCGTTGCGATATAGAAGCTCCAGCCGAGATTGCGCCAGAACGGGATATGCCGCATCAGCGAGGCCATGTTGTCGAGAAACGCGCTGCCGAACCACAGCGGCGGCGGCATCGAAAAGATCTCGGAACTCGTGTGCGTCGCGAACACGAACATGAAGTAGAACGGCGAGAACATCAGCAGCGCGCCCGCCAGCACGATGGCATAGCCGGTATAACGGGCCTTGTTGTTCGACGATTTCATCGCTGTGTCTCCTCGTTCATACCGCTGCGGTGAAAGATGCGCGTGTTGAGCCACATCAGCGCTGAGATCGAAATGAACAGCAACCATGCGATCGAACTCGCGGTACCGAAGTCGCCGTCGTGAAATGCGGTGCGATACATATAAACGGCCGTCGTCAAACCGGACTGGCTCGTGCCCATGCCTTCGTTCGGCAGCAGGATAAACGGCTCTTCGAACAGTTGCAGACCGCCGATGATCGACAGCGTTACCGCGAAGAAGATCATCGGCTTGATCAGTGGAATCGTGATACGCGTGAACTGTTGCCAGCCGTTCGCGCCATCGATGCGCGCGGCTTCGTACAGGTCTTTCGGAATGGTTTGCAGCGCGGACAGATACAGCACGGTATTCCAGCCGACATAGCGCCAGAAGATCACGATCGACACCGCCGGCTTCACGCTCGCGGGCTTATACAGCCATTCGATCGGATGCGCGGGCACGATCCAGTGCAGGCCGGGCAGCTTGCCGATCTCGGCGATCGCCAGATTGATCATGCCGAAGTCGGTCGAATACAGCGACGAGAAGATCAGCGCGATCGCGACGCTCGACGTGATAAATGGCAGGAAGTACAGGCCGACCACGAAATTGCGCCAGCGGCGAAATGCGGTTTGCAGAAAGAATGCGAGCGGCAGTGCAACGAGGTGTTGCGGCACGCCGGACATGATCGCCATCGAAGCGGTGTTGTACAGCGACTTCCAGTACCACGGGTCGGTCAGCGTGAACGTGAAGTTCGACAGCCCGACCCATTTCATGCTCGCCAGTCCCGCCGTCGCGTCCCAACTCTGGAACGACAGATACAGCGAGAACAGCAGCGGAAAGGCAATGAATAGCGCGAACAGCAGAAAAAATGGGCCGAGAAACAGGTACGGCGCGATCTTCACCGTATTGAGGCGCGATCTTCCGCGCGGCGCGGCGAGCGGCGCGAGCGCGTCGTTTGCATTCGCGCTCGCGCCCGCTTTGCGAGCGACCTGTTCGGTGGTGGGCAGCGGAGTATTCATCAAGAGTTCCGTCCAGTCGGGCGTGGCCGGGGTCGGTGACCGGCCACGCTGTTTGCAGCAAACTTCCGGCGCGGCGCGGCCGATGCCACACTGTGCCGCGCCGTTTTCGTCAAACCGCTTAACGGCGCACCCGATGTGAGATCTGATCCTGCGCTTCCTGCAGCGCGGTATGGACGTCTTCGCCACCGTCGACAACCTTGTCGAGCGCCGAGTGGACCGCCTCTTCCGCCACCTGGTCGTACTTGCTGCGCTGGATCGCCGGAATGTGCGACGCGGCATCACGCCAGATCAAACGGGCCTTTTCGTTGCCGAGGAACGCAACCGGTTCGGCGAAGAACGAATCGTTCTGCGCGGCGAGCAGTGCCGGGAACGCGTCGATCGAGCGGAACGAAGCGAGCTGCGTGTCCTGGCGCGTCGTCAGGAACTTGATGAATTCCCACGACATCGGCTTTTGCGTGGCCTTGGCGGGGATCGCGTAGAAGGTGCCGCCGAACGATGCATACGCGTTATTCGGCAGATTGGCCGCGCGCCACAGGCCCTTGGTGTCAGGGGCGATCCACGAGGACAGATGGCCGCCGAGCCACGCGCCCATCATCTGCGTCGCGACGGTGCCGCGCTTGAAGCTCTCGGCCCATTCGTTCGACCACGGCGTGATCTTCGCGTCGAGACCGAGGTCACGCGCTTTCTTCGCAAGCTCGAATGCCTTCACGAAACGCGGCGACGTCACGACCGGATTGCCCGCCTTGTCGAAATAGACGCCATCGCCTTCTTTCAGATCGGCGCGAATGTAGATGTCTTCGATATCGCGCGACGACGCCATCAGGTACGCGCCCGTCGCTTTCTTGATCTTCTGTCCGGCTTCGAGATACGAGTCCCACGACTTCGTCAGATCGGCTTCGGTCACGCCGGCCTTGTCGAGAATATCCTTGCGATAGAACAGCGTGCCCGGGCCGATGTCGGCCGGCATGCCGACGATCGCGCCATCCTGCGTGGTGGCCTGCGCGAACGTGTAGCGAATGAACTCGCTCTTATACTGGCCCGCGTTATACGGCGCTTTCGACAGGTCTTCGAGACCGCCGCCCGCCGCGAAGCGGCCGATAAAGCCGACCTCGACTGCCATCACGTCGGGCAGATCCGAGTTCGTCGCGAGTGCGGTCGTCATCGCGTTGTGGTGGTCGGCGATCGCGAGCGACGACACCTTGATATCGACATCCGGATGCAGCTTCTTCCACGCGGGAAGCGCGTCCTTGATTTCCTGATCCAGTTTCGGAAAGACCGCGACCGTCAACGTCGTGTTGGCGTGCGCGCCGACTGCGGCCAGGCTGAGCAGAACTGCGGCGGCAGAGCCTGAAAAGCGGAATTTCATTACTCGTCTCCTATTTGAACCGTTTGTGTGAGTGGCATTCGATGATTGCCTGTTACTGCTTGCGTGCTTCTCCTGTTGTCTTTGCTGCTGTATCGCTGCTGTTTTCGCTGCTTGTTTCTCTATTGCTATCGATAGAAGGCCACGTTGCTTGCTGATGCTTGCAAGCGCTTTCAAACGCGGTGCAAAAAATGTCCGTCAACCGCTATGCACGTGAATCTCCACGGCTCACCGGCGGCTCGAACCGGCGTGTGGTTTCGCGCGTCACGAGTGTGATCGGAACCCGGCTGAGCGCGATCGGCTGCTTGCGAATCATCTGCACGATGCCGCGCGCGGCGAGCCGACCGATTTCATAGGTCGGCTGACGCACCGTGGTCAAAGGCGGCGTCATATACGATGACGTCGGCAGATCGTCGAAGCCGACCAGCGACACGTCTTCCGGCACACGCACGCCGCGGCGGAACATCGCGAGACGCGCGCCGTAAGCGGTCTGATCGTTCGCGCAGAACACCGCACTGAACGATGAATGGCGCGTCATCAGCCGCTCCATCGCCGCGAGTCCGCCCGTTTCGAGGTAGTCGCCTTGCTCGACCAGATTGGCGTCGAAACCGATACCCGCTTCTTCGAGCGCGATCCGGTAGCCGTCGAGACGCTCGAGCGCATCCTCGTGACTGGCGGGCCCGGCAATGAACGCGATCTCGCGATGGCCCAGATCGAGCAGATGGCGGGTTGCATCGCGCGCACCCTGGCGGTTGTCGAACGGCAAGCCCGCCAGCGTCGCACTGTTTTGCACCGAGCGCCCCAGCACGAGCATCGGCGCGTGCCTCGCGTATTCGGTCAGCGTCGGCTCGTCGAGTTGCGCGTGCAACAGGATGATGCCGTCGACGCGCCGTGCGATGAACTGCTCAAGGCGTGCCTTCTCGTCATCGAGATTCCAGCGGCTGCTCACGAAGATCGGCGTAAAGCCCGGGCCATACAGTGCTTCTTCGATACCGCGCAACCACTCGGCGTAAAACGGACTGGACACGGCCTGCGTCAATACGCCGACCGTTTCGGTCCTGCCGCTTGCGAGGCCGCGCGCGAGCACGTTCGGCCGATAGTTGAACCGCGCGATGGCCTCTTCCACCGCCTGTTGCTTGGCGGGAAGAACACGCGCCGTCCCATTGAGGATGCGCGACACGGTGCTCGGCGAAACGCCGGCAGCACGCGCGATTTCCTCGAGCGTCACGTTGGGCGCATGGGGTACGTTCGGTGCGTTGGATGCGCCGGGTTCTTCGTTGTGGCCGTCGTCGGTCATGGGTTCAGTGTGAATACTTTTTTGCAAGCGCTTTCAAATGCGAATAAGCGCGACGCTGTTCAGATACGACTTTAAAAAGGTGAAAAAGCAGCCGATGCGACGAGGGTGGAGGAAGCGTCGCACCGGCCTCTCTATGAAAGAGATAGAAGCAGTACTTGAAACAAAGAGATCACTACGACTACAGGTCAGACAGATGCAACTTAGAACGTGGTCATGACGCCGGCGAAGACACCGGTCTGGCTGTGGCCATAACTCGGATTGCCGTTCGACGATGCACCGGTGGCCGCGTCGAAGTTGTTGTTGCCGTACGGACCATTGCCGAGGTTCAGGTTCGACGTCGAGCTGTTGTGCACATAGCCCGCTTCCGTGTATAGGAACGTGCGCTTCGACAGCGCGTACGTCGCGGCGAGCGTGAACAGCGTCGCGTTACCGTTGCCGTTGTTCGCGTTCGCGTGATAAACCGCGCCCGTCAATGCCGTGGCATCGGTGGCCTGCCATGCAACGCCGAGCCACTCGTGATTCACCGACGTCGGTGCGCTGACGCCGAGCGGCTGCGATGCATTGGTTACGCCCATGCTCGTGTTGGTCGCGTCAGGCGCGCTCAGGTGCTGGTAGCCCGCGTAGAACTTCACCGGACCGATCACATACGTGCCGCCAGCGAGAATCGAGCGGGACGCCGAATAGACGTTGTTGAACGAACCGTCGGCGCCGCGCACTTCGTCGTAAATCACGCGGAAGTCACCGCTGCCGAACGTGTAAATGCCTTCGATCGCATTCGTACGGCCCTGGCCGGTCGGCACACCTTGCGCATTGACGGGCGCCGAGTTCCAGCTCGTGTTGTTGGTCAACGCATACTGGCCTTTGATGACGAGGCCGCCGAGCAGCACCGGCGTGTTGTACTCCGCGCCGTTGCTTGCGCTTGCCCAGTTACGGCCGCGCACCAGCGTCGAGATTGCGTAGCGCTGCATCAACTGCGGGTCCGTGCCCCAGCTGTCCTGCGACAGTTCGCCCGCGCCGAGGTTACCCATCTTGAACAGACCGTAGTGGTCGTTGGTGAAACCAACCGTCGCATGGCGGCCAAACAGATTGCCTGCCGATGCGCCGGTCTGCGTATTGAGCTGACCTTCCAACTGGAAAATCGCCTTCGTGCCGCCGCCGAGATCTTCCGCGCCTTCGAGGCCGAACCACGAACAGCCCCAATTGCCGCTCTGCGCAGCCCACGCGTTCTTGTTACCCGGCAAGCCGGTTTCAAACTGGAAGCCGTTATCGATACGGCCGTACAGCGTGACGCTGCTCTGCGCATTCGCTACCGTCGACATCGCTGCCATGATCGACAGGGCAAGAACTTTTTTCCTCATTAGATTTCCTATATATATTTAGGCGTCTCCAAGCCGCGCAGGATGCATGCGTTCTCTCTACACATTCCCCGCTCTCGCTGAAATGCCGGCTTCACATTTCGAGGCGATTATAGGAATGGCCCTCGCGTCACGTATTCAACTTTCGGCTCAGGGAAAACGCTGTTACCGATAACAGTTGCGCGCGATTTGAAGCCGATGTAGCACCCCGCTTCGTGACCATCACGCGATGGTCACTTGCCTGGCAAATCGGTTTGAGTCCATGCACGGAAAAAGTGGGTACGCGTCGCGCGAAGCATCGCGCTGGGCTTGCGGAGGCGGGCAAGAGCCGCGGAATGCCGATCCGGGCGGTGTTGAATGTTGTGAAGATGCAACGACGCGCGTGCGTCGCACCGGCGGATTTATCAGGGCGACGGGCACCGCCGCCGTCGGCAGGCGCGCAAATTAGCGACTATCATCAACGAGTGATGCCGGGCAAAGAGCCGGGTCCGGGTTGGATCGAACACCGGGCGCGGGTCTGTCATCAAGGCATTCGATGGATTTGCGTGCTTCAGGCGCAATGACTCGGGTGCAATGCTTCGTGCAGACCCGGGTCTCCGGCTCCAGCTGTTCCCCCGCCACGCCGCGCGCGCGACGTCCCGCTCGAACACTGCACACCAACACACATTCTTCGGACGACAGGCCGCACGCGAGTGCTCGCCGTCCGAGCGGCCCAAGCCTCGACACACGATTGCCGCGCATAGCAGTGCGGGCAATGAAAAGAGGATTGGGTCCGATGCACTTCCACGGTCTCGCATGGAGTCGAGCCGGAAGACCTGCTGCCGGCGTGAGCCGGCGCATCTGCGTATCAAGGAGGTACCGTGAAAACAGTTATTGCTTCCACACTGGCGTTGCTGGTGTCCAGCACCATCGTGCCGGCCGTTTATGCCGACACCAGTTCGAACGCGACCGACCAGCAAATCGCCAGTCATGTCCGGTCCAATGCTGCGCGCAACGGCGTGAGTCTTTCGCACGTATTTGTGTTCTCCCGATCGGGCGCTGTCACGTTGATCGGATGGGTGCCTGAGCGAGGGCAAGTCGCATTGGCCGAACGCAGCGCGAATGCGGTCGATGGCGTGACGTCGGTGAATAACCTGCTTTCTCGCGGACGCTAGGATCGACCGACATTGCCGCGTGGATCAAGTGTGAAGCAGGCCGCGCGTTGAAGGTCTCCGGCGTTTGCCGTCCCGTCAGTCTGGCTTGAATGACTGACATTCTGTTTCGCGCCCACAGCGGCGCGCATGTGTTGTGTGGCCTCGATCAGAAAGCGCTTTCACGATGCTCGCGCAATCGCGCGAGCCCGGATCGTGTTAACTGCCGTCATCTTCAAGCCGAAAAAAAGCCCGCACCGATATGTGCGGGCTTTGTCGCGAAGCGAAGCGGGCGACGATACAGCCGCCGCTCCGGATGCCAATCAAAACATCAAGCGCTCAAGGCTCGTCGGACCCAACCTGTTCGAGTGCATTCAAATCATCGCCGAAATTATCAGGCTGCCCATCAGCAGTTTGATGCGTGCGCTTCGGCGTCTTGACGACCGGCTGCGGCATCTTGCCGATACCTTCATCGATACGTTGCAGCAGATAGGGGAAAAACGGATTCGACGCGATACGGAACATCGAATCGAGCGTCAGAATCAACGTGCCACGCTCGCCGCGCGGCGCGAGCGTGCCGAGGTTCTCGTTGAAGTTCTCCGAGTCGTCCGGCGCGATGCCGTACAGCGCATCGGTAATCGGAAACGGAATCGCAACGTGCGACAACGAGAAAATATCCTGCGGGTAGTCGATATCCAACGGCTTCACGCGCGTTTCAGTTTCATCGGCATAGACGCTGCGCTCGACCGTATGAGCGGTGTCCGGCGACGCATTGGCGATGACTGTCGTGCGATAGTTCTGCGGACCGATGCGCAGCAGCCGTGACAGCGCCGTGTACGACGCAACGCGCAGGAAGGTCCTGAAGCGCACGCTGCGGTTCACATCGAACAGCACGACTTCGCTGCCGTTGTCGGGCAGTTTGTCATAGAGCGACGACATCACCGCGGGTGTGCTGACCGTAAAATCGGTCACGGACTGGAACGTCAGAATAGGCGGCAACGTATCGAGCCGGTTCTCGCGTTCGAGTCTCGCGATCTGTTCCTGAATGACGCTCGTCAGCAGATACGATTGCCGTGCGCCATTCACCGGGAACGAGTTGTATTTGAACGGATTGAATTCCGGCACGATACCGAGCCACGCGGCGCGCGCGAACGCCGGCAACACCGCGGGCAATCCGGCGAGACCCGCAAAGCGCGCGTAACGCGTGACGCCGATCATCGGCGAAATCAGTATCACGCGAGTCGGGCGCGTGAGCGCCGGGTTCTCGACCGCATCCAGCGCATATTGCAGCGCCAACGCGCCGCCATTCGAAAAGCCGACCAGTTCGAGCGGCTTGTCCGGGCCGATTCGCCGGCGCGCTTCGCGCACCGCGAGCCGCGTAGCCGCGGTCCACTCCTGCCAGTGAACGTCGGAGAGACCCGCCGGCACCGTACCGTGCCCCGGCAAGCGGATGCCGATCGCGACAAAGCCGCGGTCGCGGTAACGACGCGCGATATGCCGCAGACTGTATGGCGAATCCGTCATCCCATGCAGCAGCACCACCGCACCGACGGGCGGCCCCGAAGGTTCGAGAATGTATGAGTGGTTCCAGTTGTCGGCGAAATGCGCGGGGTAGATCGGCGAGCCTTCGTAGTACCGGTTGGCCGGAATGCGCTCGGACGGCTTTATCTTTTCGACGACATTGACGCGCACGTCTTCGAAGATCCGGTTCTCTGCCTTCATGTAGGCATTCCAGTCGCCGGTGTTCATTTCCTCGACGGTCATCTCGCGCGGCACATAGGTATGCCAGACCGACAGAGCCGGCCCACGTTGCGAGTACCACGCACGCAATCCAAATGCGAGTATCGCTAGCAGGACCAAAACCGATACGCTTATCTTTATTACCTTCAGCGACGTGCGTAGCATTCGAGTTCTCTGGTGAAGGTTGCAGCGAGCGCAAGCTGCTGTATGCGTGATGCGCTCACGCCGTCGGCGCGACGGCGTTCCGGTCTGGATATCCTAAGTGCTTTTAATCATCCGTTCAAACTCTATAGCCAAAGCGCGCGGTATGTCGTCGACCGCGCCTGGCTTACGGACAGATGACTTGCGTGAAAACCCGGAGGATGTTGACGATCAACGCGCTAACTGATCAGCCGGATGCGCTCCGTGATTTGACATTTGACGCGGGGAATCAGCGCCAAGGAATTCTTGAAACGGCCGATGGCTATCGCGACGGTTCGCGCTTGCGGCGATGAGCCGTGCAGCAGACCGGAAAACGATCGAGGCCGAAGCGGAATCGTGCCCGCTCCGGCCTCATGTACTTCATCTACTCACAGGCAATTATTGACGGCCGCGGATATTGCCCGCCACCCCGCCCGCCGCGCCGCCGATGATCGCGCCGGTCCAGGCATCGCCGCCCGAGATTGCCGCGATACCCGCGCCTGCGCCCGCGCCGATCGCCGCACCGCTCATCGTGCCTTGCGCCTGCGGGCTCATATCGGTACAGCCGGCCATGATCACAAAGGCGCCAATGATTACGATCCATCCAAGTCGTTTCATGATCGTCCTCCTTACTGGTTGTTCTTCAGGCCGGGCACGACCATCTGAAACCAGAGGGTCTCGATCACCGGATGCTGGATCATCGTGGGATTGGCGGCGTAATACCGGTCGAGACCGGTGCGCACGCCGTCGAGCGTCTGGCCCTGCATACCTTTGCCGAAGCGTTGCGCGATGTCATTGTTGTTCGCCATATTGCCGGCATACGCGCGCTCGATATCGAGCAGATTGGAGATACCGACGAGGTACGCCTTCTTCGCTTCATCCGACGACTGCACCCACTGTTGGCCGGTGACGATTGGAATGCTTTCCGCGCGCGCGACATTGCTCATCATTGCGAGCGACAGGAAAGTCGCGGATATCAGCGTTCGCCATTGTGGTTTGATTGCCATCACATACTCCAGGGAAGTTATGTTCTCCAGCGGCTTGCCGCAGAGCCGCAACCGGCAGCCTTGATCGGGATCTTTTGAAGATGATGTGTGTCTCGTCGAATCTCCTTTCAGGTTCACCGGTCGGTATGATTCGTCAATTCGAGTTCTAACAGGTACTGGACATCTGAATGACGGAAAAACTCACGACAGATTGGAGTGGTTGACAAACGTGACATTTCGGCTTGACGAGGTGTGCCGTGCCGGCTTCGCTGCATCGGACACCGTATAGAGTCTACAGCGTTTTGAGTAATTTCCAAGCTCATTTCAGTGCAATGCAGCGAGCCGTGACATTGTGTCTAAGTATGATTCGCATATACACGGAATGCAGCGCAATGCGAATAAACACCACATTCTTTTGGGTGGATTCCCAAGCATCGAGAACATTGCACGTGCGTCGTGTCATTTCTATTGAAGTCCGTGAAATTCGCACTAATTCACAGCAGTTGACATTTGAACTATTCGACTGCTGTCCATTTCTTTTTCTAATGCCGATAGTACATAACGATTCTGGAACAGGTACGACTTCATATCTGCTATCCAATATAACTACCGATGGGACCCACTGCTTTGCGCGAACTGGATTGGCAGCGCGAAGTGATTAGGCAGCCTGGAGTGTGACGAGCGCGCGCGTGTTGAATCTTGCTGCGCAAACCGTCCGTTCTTGCGATGGCCGATTACGCCTGGCAGCAACTCGCGTGGCTGCGTAGCAGCGTCGGGCAAGCTTGAAATCGCAGACGGTTAGTTGCGCGATGACGAACGATCCACCACGGGGTGTCGCACGCGAAAGACATCGACATCCATTAACAGCCTGTAGCTTGTTTTTCGCAAATACAGAGTATAGACTGTATCTAGCATTTACAGGCTTTGGCCTGTAGCCGCGTTGCGCCGAACCGGAGATCGACCGTGGACTACCCCATCAAAACGCTGAACCAGCTGAGGCCGATCCTGCAGGGCTTCAGAAAAGCCGCGGGGCTCACGCAAGCCGCGATGGCCGCGCATCTGGGCGTGACCCAGCAGACCTATGCGCAACTCGAGGCCAATCCGGCCACGGTCAGCGTCGAGCGGCTGTTCAAGGTTCTGCAGATATTGCAGGTCGATATGAAACTTGCACAGGGCGACGCGGCAACAGGCGGTGTCATCGAGGAAACGGCGCCGCCAGCAGCGGAACGTCCGCCCGCGCGCCGACCCGCCAGAAAAGTGCCGGCAGCCGCAGCCAGCAGCGGCACGGCGCGCGCAAATCCCACCGCCCGCAACCCGCAAAGCTCGCCAGGAAAAACCGCACACACCACGCATGCGGTAAAGCAACTTGCCGGAACAGCCACACCCGAGGTCCGAGGCAAGAACGGCAAAAATGCGCCTAGGCCAGCACGCACTACCACGAAAACCGCCGCTCCCAAGGTCACCGGCAAAAAGCGGGAGGACTGGTAAGCATGGCGCGCGGCACACCAAATCGCCTGAATCTGTGGATGAACGGTCTGCCCGTCGGTCATTGGGAAACGACGCGCGGCGGCGAACGGCTCACCTATCTGGACGAATGGATCGGCGATCCGCAAGGGCGTCCGCTGTCGCTATCGCTGCCCTTTACGCCGGGCAATCAGCCGTATCGCGGCCAGATCGTCGCCGACTATTTCGACAATCTGCTGCCCGATAGCGAACCGATCCGGCGCCGCATCGCCGCGCGCTACCGAACCGGCAGCACCGCGCCCTTCGCGTTGCTCGCCGCGCTCGGCCGCGACTGCGTCGGCGCATTGCAGATGCTGCCGCCCGACGAAGAACCCGTCGACCTCACCGGCATCCACGGGCGCGAACTCAGCGAAGCGGAGATTGCCGCGTTGCTGCGCGGCGCGACATCGGCGGCGCCCCTCGGTCAGCACGACCCGTTGGAAGACCTGCGGCTGTCGATCGCCGGTGCGCAGGAGAAAACCGCGCTGCTGCGCGACCGCAACCGCTGGCTGCTACCCGAAGGCAGCACGCCGACCACGCATATCTTCAAGCTGCCACTCGGGCTTGTCGGCAACATGCGTGCCGATATGCGCACGTCGGTGGAAAACGAATGGCTGTGCTCGCAGATCGTCGCGGCTTATGGGCTGTCCGTCGCGCGTTGCGAAATCGCGCGCTTCGACGATCAGAAGGCGTTGATCGTCGAACGCTTCGATCGCCGGCGCTCCAGCGACGCGACATGGATCGTGCGGCTGCCGCAGGAAGATATGTGTCAGGCGACCGGCATGTCGGCGCTGCATAAATACGAGTCCGACGGCGGCCCGGGCATCGACGCGATCATGCAGATACTCGCCGGGTCCGCGCGCGCGGCCCCGGACCGGCGCAACTTCTTCGTGACGCAGATGATTTTCTGGCTACTCGCCGCGACCGATGGCCATGCGAAGAACTTCAGCATCGCGCACTTGCCAGGCAACCAGTACGAAGCCACGCCGCTTTACGACGTGCTGTCCGCGCATCCGATCATCGGTTCCGGCGCGGGCCGGCTGGCGGCACAAAAGGTCAAACTCGCGATGGCGGTGCGCGCCAAAAACGTCCACTATCTGCTCGATCAGATCCAGCGGCGACATTGGATCGCGCAAGGACAACGTGTCGGACTGCCGCCCGCCGACGTCGACGCGATGATCGACGACTTGACCGGGCGCACGGATGCGGTGATCGACGCAGTATCGTCGCAACTGCCCGACGACTTCCCGATGGACGTCGCCGACGCGGTGTTCAACGGCATGCGCCGGCTGAACCGAAAGCTGGCGCGGTAGCGATCACGATAGCGATCGCTCAAACACTACTAACGTGGCGCGCCACCAACTCGTCCGCCTTGGCCGACGCGCGCCACTGCACACTCAGCAGATGCTCGCGCATGCAGCGCGCCGCCGCTTCGGCATCGCGCGCTTTCAACGCGTTGACGACGGCCTGATGCTGCTGCGCGAAAAACTGCCGCGTATCCTGCGCGACGGTTTTCTCGCGAACCTCCGGTTTCACCCGCATGCCGTTGATGACCTCCATCAGCGCGATCAGCGCCGGATTACGCGTGGCCTGCCCGATCAGCAGGTGAAACCGGTGGTCCCACTGCTGCCATTCGTCATCGTTCTTCGCGGCGGCATTCTTGCGCGCGCACTTCTCCAGTTCCTGCAGATCGTCGCCACTCGCCTTCGTCGCCGCGAGCGCCGCCAGCGCCGGCTCGAATAGCAGCCGCATCTCGGCGATATCCGCCGGGCTGGTGCCCGCGCGCAAACCCCGCAGCGACGGCGCGAACTTCAGCGGCCGCGCACCCAGATAGGTGCCCCGACCGACGCCGCGCCATACGCGGCCCGACGCCTCCAGCGACGCCAGCGCCGCGCGCAACTCGCGGCGGCTCACGCCCAGTTCTTCGGCGAGCGTTCGCTCGGGCGGCAGCGCATCGCCATCTTTCAGTTGATGCCGTCCGACGTAGTCGAGCAGCGCATCCAATACCGCTTTTGCCATCTGTTTCACCGAACCAATGCGTATTGGTCTCAACGATATCAGACTCATCGCCAATGAACCAAGCACCACCGCGAGTTTTTTTCTTCGGCTATACTGGGTTGCATGTTTCGGGTTAACACTGGGTGCAACCCGCTCTTGTAAGCCTTACGCTTTCGTTTTCACCGCGCGAACCATTTCATATTGGTTCGGCTATTCGCCCGCTGTCGCAAGGAGTCGTACATGTCGTTTACAACCCGCCCGGAACTGATCGGCACATTCGGCATGGTCGCCTCCACGCACTGGCTAGCCAGCGCGTCGGCCATGGCCGTCCTCGAAAAAGGCGGTAATGCTTTCGATGCCGCCGCTGCCGCCGGTTTCGTGCTGCAAATCGTCGAGCCGCATCTGAATGGCCCCGGCGGCGAGTTGCCGGTGGTGTTCTACAGCGCGCGCGAAGACCGGGTGCGGGTACTATGCGGCCAGGGCGTGACGCCCGCCACGATGACCATCGAACGGATGCGCAAGCTCGGGCTCGACGTCGTGCCGGGCACCGGCCTGCTGCCCGCGGTCGTACCGGGCGCGTTCGGCGGCTGGATGACGATGCTGCGCGACTACGGTCAGTTGCAGCTCGAAGACGTACTCAGCTACGCGATCGGCTACGCGGAAAACGGCTATCCGGTGCTGCCGCGCATGGCCTCGTCGATCCTCGCGATCCAGGACTTTTTCCGCACCGAATGGACGAGCTCCGCCGAACAATGGCTGCGCAACGGCGAAGCGCCGAAGCCGAACCACCTGTTCGCCAATCCGGCGATCGCCGAAACCTACAAGCGCATCCTGCGCGAAGCGAATACCCGCAGCGACCGCGCCGAACAATGCGAGCGCGCGCGCGACGTGTTTTATCGCGGCTTCGTCGCCGATGCGATCGATCAATACTTCCGCTCCACCGCGGTGCTCGATACGTCCGGCCAGCGCAACCACGGCCTGCTCGACGCCGGCGATCTGGCGCGCTGGGAGCCGACCTACGAAGACCCGGTGTCGTACGACTACGCGGGCCTGCGCGTGCACAAGACCGGGCCGTGGGGCCAGGGACCGATGTTCCTGCAACAGCTCGCGCTGCTGAAGGGTTTCGACCTGTCCGCGATGGATCCGCTCGGACCCGATTTCGTCCACACGGTCATCGAATGCTCGAAGCTCGCGTTTGCCGATCGCGAAGTGTTCTACGGCGACCCGGCGTTTTCGCACGTGCCGATGGACGTGCTGCTCAGCGACGCGTACAACGACGACCGCCGCAAGCTGATCGATCCGCATCACGCGTCGTTCGAATTCCGTCCGGGTCTGCTCGGCGACAGCGCTCAGCGCGCCGCGCGCATCATCGCGAATGCCGGCCGCGAACAGGCGGGTGGCTTCGGCCAGGGCGAACCGACGTTCGCGCCGCTGCCCGAATTGCGCGGCGACACCGTGCATCTCGACGTCGTCGACCGCTGGGGCAACATGGTGTCGGCCACGCCGTCCGGCGGCTGGCTGCAGGCATCGCCGGCGGTGCCCGGTCTCGGCTTCAACGTCACCACGCGCGCGCAGATGTTCTGGATGGAAGAAGGTCTGCCGTCGTCGCTCGGCCCGGGGCGCCGTCCGCGCACCACGCTGTCGCCCACGCTCGTCACGCGCGACGGCAAGCCATACGCCGCCTTCGGCACGCCGGGCGGCGACCAGCAGGATCAATGGTCGCTGCAGCTGTTCCTCAAGCACATCCATGGCGGCATGAACTTCCAGGCCGCCGCCGATGCCCCGTCGTTCCAGACCGCGCACTTCCCCGGCTCGTTCTATCCGCGCGCGATGCAGCTCGGCAAGATGTCCGCCGAAGCACGCTTCCCGGACAGCACGCTCGCCGAATTGCGCGCGCGCGGCCACGATCTGACCGTCGCCGAACCGTGGGCACTGGGCCGCGTGTGTGCGGTCGGCATCCGCAACGGCCTGATGCGCGGCGCGGCCACGCCGCGTCAGATGCAGGCCTACGCGATCGGGCGATAAGCCCGGCCTGGGACGTCATTTACCAGTAAGTCACCAGATCAGCCGCCGCTGGCGGCGCAAACACAATACGAAGCGCGCCTCGATCGGCGCGCCATTTTTCAGGGAGAAGTTGCCGTGTCCGCCGTTGCCGCCCGTCTAGAAAGACTGCCAATATCAAGCTTCCATCGCAGACTGCTGCTGATCGGCGGGTTGGGATATATGTTCGACGGACTCGATTCGTCGTCGCTTGCATTCCTGCTGCCGGTCGTCAGCAAGCTGTGGCAGTTGACGAGCGCCGAAACCGGCCTCGTCGCGAGTAGTACCTATATCGGCTACTTCTTCGGCGCGTTCCTGTCCGGCGTACTCGCCGACGTGATCGGCCGCCGCCGCATCATGATGAGTGCGCTCGCGATCTATTGCGTCGCGTCGCTCGCGAGCGCCACCGCTCAGGACTGGCATACGTTCTTTGCGCTGCGCGTGGTGGCCGGTTTCGGTTCCGGCGCGGAGACCGTGGTGATCGCGCCGTTCCTCGCCGAATTCGTGCCGCGCCGCTATCGCGGCATGTTCTGCGGCGCGCTGGTCGGCTTCATGTCGTTCGGCTATCTGAGCTCGTCGATTCTCGGCTTCGCGGTGGTTCGCAACTATGTCGACGGCTGGCGTTATCTCGCGGTCATCACGTCGCTGCCGGTCGTAATGCTGCTGTGGTGGCGCAGAACGCTGCCGGAATCGCCGCGCTGGCTCGAAAGCCAGGGGCGTGAGGCCGAAGCGGACAGCATCGTCAGCAAGATCGAAGCGTGGTTCGCCGCGAAAGGCATTGCGCTTGCACCGGTGAGCGCGGTAAATCCGACGGGCGCCACCGCCGCACCCACCCCGGCATCGGCACCGGCGAAGGCCGGCGGCAGCGCGTGGCGCAACGTGGTGGCGCTGTGGTCGCCGCGGCTTGCGCGTACCACCGCGGTCAGCTGGCTGATGTGGTTCTCGGTCGCTTTCGCGTATTACTCGTTCTTCTCGTGGATCCCGAGTCTGCTCGTCAAGGAAGGCCTGACGATCACGAAAAGCTTCGGTTATTCGATTGCGATTTACGGCGCGCAGATTCCCGGCTATTTCTCGGCGGCATGGCTCAACGAAAAGATCGGCCGCAAGGCGGTGGTCGCTTCGTACATGACGCTCGGCGGCATCGCGGCCATCACGCTGGCGTTTTCGCACACCGGCCTTCAGATCATGGCCGCGGGCATCGCGTTGTCGTTCTTCATGAACGGCGCGTTCGCGGGTGTCTATGCGTACACGCCGGAAGTGTTCCCGACCGCCGTTCGTACCACCGGCACCGGTTCGTCGTCGTCGTTCGGCCGCATCGGCTCGGTCAGCGCGCCGATTCTGGTCGGCCTCGTTTATCCGATGCTCGGCTTCCTCGGCGTGTTCGGGATGACCACGGCGGTGCTGCTGATCGGCGCCTGCGTGGTGTTCTTCCTCGGCATCGAAACGCGCAACCGTTCGCTCGAAGATATCGAAACGAGCGAACTCGCGCCGGCCCACAACGTTGCGGGCCGCCTCGATTCCACCCAGATGCATGGCTGATAGCACCCGCGCTTTTCCACACACTTTATGCAAACGATGCAAAGCAATCTGAGCGAGCCCGCGATGCCCGACACGCAAGCGCTAACCATTGCAGACCTCGAACGTCTCGCGATGGCGATCCGGCTGAAAGACCAGCCGCACGAAATTTTCCGCGCGGTTCACGCGGTAGCGGCGCAAACGATCGGCTTCAGCCTGCTCACGATCATGTCTTACGACGCGGAGCGCCATGAAGTGGAGCGCGTCTATACGAACATGCCGGAGGTTTATCCGCTCGGCGGCCGCAAGAAAAAGCAGGGCACCGCGTGGGCGAAACAGATTCTGCAGGACCTCAAGCCGTTTCGCGCCGCCACCTCGCAAGGCATTCGCGACGCGTTCGACGATCACGCGGTGATGACCGGCATGGGCCTCGGCTCGATACTGAACATTCCGATCGCCTACGACGGCGTGTGCGTCGGCACGATGAACCTGACCCACAAGGAAGGCTGGTACACGAGCGACCATGAAACCATGGGCCTTTTGATCGGCGCCTTCCTGGCCCCCGCTCTTCTGAAGCAGAATATGAAATTCTCTGCCGACGCCGCTCATTCATGAAAACACAAGCCGATCTTCCCCACTATCAGGCACCGATCCAGCCCGCCGTCGCGCAAGGCCGCTGGATCCTCGTCTTCCTGCTCGGCTATCTCGCACTGATCGCCGACGGCGCCGACGTGATGATGTACGGCCTCACGCTGTCGCGCATCAAGGACGATTTCGGCCTCACCAATGTCGAAGCCGGCGCGCTCGGCAGTCTGACGTTGCTCGGCATGGCGATCGGCGGCATTGTCGGCGGCTGGGCGAGCGACCGCCTCGGCCGCGTGCGCGTCGTCGCATGGGCGCTCGCGCTGTTTTCGCTCGGCGCGGGGATGCTCGGCTTCTCGCACAGCTTCCTGGAATTCGCGGTGGTGCGCTTCATCAGTTCGCTGGGTATCGGCTGCATGATTCTCGTCACGACGCTCGTCGCCGAATACGTGCCGACCGAGCGGCGCTCGCTGATTCTCGGCATGCTGCAGACCGGCATCTCGGCGGGCTATATCGTCGTGCTCATGCTCAGCAACTGGATCCTGCCGCACTACGGCTGGCGCACGCTGTACTACGTGTCGGCCGTGCCGGTGCTGCTCGCGATCGCGATCAAATTCGCGGTGCCCGAACCGGCGTCGTGGCTCGCGACCCGCGCTGCCGCGCGCGAGGGCAAAAACAACGGCAACGATAAAACGCAACAGCGCGACGAGAATCGTTATGCGCGAATCTTCCGTGACCCCCAGGCACGCGCGATGTTCATTCTGTGGACCCTCGCGTCGGTCTTCGTGCTGTCGGGCTTTTACGGACTGAATAACTGGCTGCCGACGTACCTCGAAAAAGAACTGCACATCAAGTTCAGCTCGCTGACCGGCTATATGATCGGCACCTACGTGGTCGCGTTTATCGGCAAGATCTTTGCAGGCTGGCTCGGCGACCGCTGGAGCCGGCGCGGCGTGTATGTGCTCGGTTGCGTCGGCGCGGCGCTGTTCCTGCCGGTGATCATCTTCTTTCACACGCGCGAGAACATTTCCACGCTGATGCTGGTCTTCGGCTTTCTGTATGGCGTGCCGCTCGGCACGATCGGCACCTTCATGTCGGAGAGCTTCGCGACATCGGTGCGCGGTACCGCGGTGGGCGGCTCGTATAACCTCGGCCGTTTCTGTTCGGGCGCGGCGCCGATCGTCATCGGCTTCATCGCCACGCAGTTCTCGATCGGCCTCGGCTTTCTGGTGGTCGGCGCGGTGTTCTTCCTGAGCGGCGTTTGCGCGATCTTCATTCCGGACCGGCTATACGACACGCAGCAGTAAGCGCTTGAATCGACGTAAGCCACGCGTTGCCGCGACATCGGATCGCGGCAACGAATCGAATGGCCCGGGTTTCGCGGGTCTGGCTCAGTTGCTAATTCCCCACGAATAACCCGGGTATCGGGCAGCCAATGTGCGCAAGCTCGCGCGCAAAATCATTGCGTGCCGCTGACGATATTCGAAATAGTCCAGTTGCCGCTCGACACGAGCACATAGTCGCCGTTAATCCCTAGCCACTGATGCCCGCGCGGTGGCGCATTCAGACCATGCCCGCGCCAGTCGTCCAGCATGAAATTGTGGTTACGGTATTCGGCGGGAACGCGCTGGCCTTTATGCCAGTCGCGATGCGGAATGGATGGCATCACCTGCTGACGGCCGTCGCTGACCATCGCACCACCGCTTGCGTCGGGTGGCGGCCCCGCCGCAATGGCGAGTAGAGAAATACCGGAAAAGGACAAGGCAACGAGCGGCGCAATGATGCGTTTGTTCATGGTCGAACCTCCCTGCGGTGGAAGAAAAGTCAGGGTCTTCACGTAAAGTGATCGTTCAACTGCTCGCACAATCCATTGATTCGGCGTTCGCTACGGCCGATTGCTGATATATCGGATGCAATGCTCAAAATCGCGCTAAATAAAATACGAAAATCCGCGCGGTTCTCGAAGTCGATAAAAGTATAGTAAAAGGATTTTCGACTTCAAGCCGGTGCGGCGGACCCAACGGCGCGCGACGTCACCCGACGGAACGTCAATCTATTCGCCGATTTGGAAGAGTGGCGGCAGCCTGCAAATCGCCGCCGCTCAATGGATGGAATCGCTCACTTTACGAGCCGACGCCCGCCCGCTCGCAAGCTCAGGTCAGCTCAGCGAGCGGACGGCGTCGTTAGCCGTTCCGGTTGTGCGCCGGATTGATCAATAGTCGACCGCATCGCGGATGATCGGACACGTCATGCAGTGACCGCCACCACGCCCACGTCCGAGTTCGGCACCCACGATCGTGATCACCTCGATGCCCTGCTTGCGCAGCAATGTGTTCGTATAAGTGTTGCGGTCGTATGCATAGACCACGCCAGGCGACGCGCACACGAGGTTCGCACCGCTATCCCACTGCGTGCGCTCGCGCTGATAGTCGCTGCCGCCCGCCTCGACCACGCGCAACGTCTTCAGGCCCAGCGCTTCGGCGACGACATCGGTGAACGGCTTGTTTTCCGCATGCAGTTCGACGCCGCTCGGATGACTGCTCGGCCGGTACGAGAACGTGCGCGTCTTCGCCATGAAGTCGGGCGCGACCAGCACGCAGTCGCGGTCGGCGAATGTGAACACGGTGTCGAGGTGCATCGCCGCGCGAATCTTCGGCATCGCCGCGACGATCACCCGCTCGGCCGCGCCCTTCTGGAACAGCGTCGCCGCCAGCTGGCTGATGGCCTGACGCGACGTGCGCTCGCTCATGCCGATCAACACGACGCCCTTGCCGATCGGCATCACGTCGCCGCCTTCGAGCGTCGCGAGCCCGTGATCCTGGGTCGGGTCACCCCACCACACGGTGACCTTGCCCGCGAAGTCCGGATGAAACTTGTAGATCGCGGTGGTCAGGATCGTCTCTTCGTGCCGCGCGGGCCAGTACAGCGCATTGAGCGTGACGCCGCCGTAGATCCAGCAGGTCGTGTCGCGCGTGTACAGCGTGTTCGGTAACGGCGGTAGCAGATACTCGGTGCCGCCCGCGGCCTGCTTCGCGACTTCCAGCGCCTTGCCGCCATGCGCCTCCGGAAAGTCGTGCGTCGACAGGCCGCCAATCAGCGTTTCGGCCAGTTTGCGATTGTCGAGCCCTTCCAGATAGCTTCTCAATTCATCGATGAAGCCGAGACCGACCTGGTTCGGCACCACCTGGTTGTCGAGAATCCACTTCTTGCCTTCCGGTACCGCGACCGTTTCGGCCAGCAGGTTGTGCATCTCCACCACATCGACGCCACGGTCGCGCATCTTGGTGACGAAGTCGAAATGATCGCGTTTCGCGTTTTCGACCCATAGCACGTCGTCGAACAGCAGTTCATCGCAATTGCTCGGGGTAAGACGCTGATGCGCGAGCCCTGGCGCGCACACCATCACCTTGCGCAATTGGCCGACTTCGGAATAGACCCCCAAACCACCCGCTTTCGCGTCTGTATTCGCCATGATGCTCTCCTGGATGCCAGTGTTGACCAGCTGTGTTCAAGCGAATGTCATCAGATCGTGATCATTCCGGCCGCAAGACCATAAATGCCCACGATCGCGCCAATGGCGACGACGATAAAGATGATCCAGTCGGATGCAATGAAGACGCCCTTGTTCTGCTCGCGCCGAGCCCACACGTACAGCGCCGTTCCGGGCGTGTACAGCACCGCGGACAACAGAATGAATTTCAGGCCGCCCGCCCAGATCATGAAGACGGTATAGATCACGGCGATGGTCGCCATGATGAGGTCGCGCCGGCGTTCTTCGGGACGCACGTCGTAACCCTCGCCGCGATTCGAGATGATGAAGCCGTATGCCGCGACGAACAGATACGGAATCAGCGACATCGCACTGGTGAGATTGAGCATCAGCGCGAACGCGTCGCTGGAGAAGTACGTGCTGATGACCAGCAGCTGCACGACGATGTTGGTCAGCCACAGCGCGTTGGCCGGCACCTTGTTGGCATTTTCGCGCGCGAACACGGACGGCATGTCTCTCGTTCTCGCCGCCGTGAACAATACTTCCGAGCAAATCAACGACCACGCGAGATAAGCGCCCAGCACCGACACGAGCAGTCCCACGCTGACGAAAATCGCGCCCCAGTGACCGACCACCGACTCGAGCACCGCGGCCATCGAAGGCTGCCGCATGCCCGCGACATCCGCGCGCTGCAGCACCGCATACGGCAGCATCGACACGAGCACCATCAGCACGGTCACGACGATAAAACCGAGGATCGTGGCCTGACCGACATGCGCGCGTTCTTTGGCATAGCGGGAATAGACGCTCGCCCCTTCGATGCCGATGAACACGAACACCGTGACCAGCATCGTCGCGCGCACCTGCTCGAAGATATTGCCCTCGAGGCCGCCGCCGTACAGGTTTGCCCGGAACAGATCCATCCTGAAGCCGAAGATCAGGATCAGGATAAACACGAGAATCGGAATGACCTTGGCCACCGTCACGATGCTATTGATGAACGCCGCCTGCTGCACGCCCTTCAGAATCATGAAATGGAACAGCCAGATGCCGCACGACGCGGCGATGATGGCTACCGCCGTATTGCCCTCGCCAAATACCGGAAAAAATGCACCGAGCGTCGACTTGATCAGCACCCAGTAAGAGACATTGCCGATACAACTGCTGATCCAGTAACCGAATGCGGACAGAAAGCCAGGGTAATCGCCGAAACCGGCTTTTGCATAGGCAAACACGCCGGCGTCCAGTTCGGGCTTTCGCTCCGCCAGCGCCTGAAACACGCGTGCCAGCATATACATGCCGGTGCCGGCAATCAGCCAGGCAATGATGGCGCCCAAAGGACCGGTGGCGTTGGCGAAAGTGCGTGGCAAGGAAAAAATCCCCGCTCCGACCATGCCGCCCACCACCATACCGGTGAGCTGCATTTTCGACATTTTCTGTGGAGTAGACGCCATTCGGATTCCTTTTTTAGTTACCTTTTTAACGGGCTAAATCAGATTCGAACGAAACGTGTCTCGCAGCCAATCATGACCTGACCGGCCACATTACTCTGCAACTACCACCTGAAAAGAATGGTCCGTCCGTTGGCGTTTGTCAATTGACCGGTAGAACAACTACAGTCTTCTCAACACGCATGCGGATTGTTAATTGATGCGCGACTGGCACCAGACGATGTGCTTTTGACAATTGGATCGCCACTTCTCAATTGCACATTGGGTCGAATGAGTGAGTTCGCAAAATCGACGATAGAGATCACATGGAACGCTCCCATATGCGATAAACGTGAAAAAGCCAAATGCTATTTTTGGCTTTTTCAGTACTCGCACTGTATTAACCAGCGGGGAGGTGTGGATGTGCGGAATACAGAAGATCGCAATGCCGATGTGAATTCGGCTCGCCATCACGCGAGCCGATAACTGCAACGACCGCTACGACTCGCGCAGTTTTCTCAATGTCAGCCGCGCTTCGAGGCCGCCGTCCGTGCGGTTGTGCAGCGTAAGCGTCGCGTCCATTGCCAGCGCGAGTTGCCGGGCGATCGCGAGCCCGAGGCCGGTGCCGCCCGTCTGACGATTACGCGAGCCTTCCAGCCGGTAGAACGGCTCGAACACCGTCTCCAACGCTTCGGCCGGAATGCCGGGACCTCGGTCGAGCACCGACACGGTCGCCTCGCCATCGTGCGGCGCGCTGATGTCGATCCGCGCGGCGCCGCCGAACTTCAACGCGTTATCGACCAGATTGCCGACGATGCGACGCAGCGCTTGCGGACGCAGCATCAGCGAATGATCGAAGCGGCCGTGCAACGCGACATCCTGACCGGCATCGACGTAATCGCAGACCAGGCTGTCGAACAGCGCATCGGGATCGATACGGCGCGGCACCTCGGTCGTGCCATGCATCGTGCGCGCGTAGGTCACGCCCTCCTTGACCAGCGCCTCCATCTCCTGCAGATCCTGGCGTAGCTTCGCGGCTTCCGCTTCGTTGTCCATCGTGTCGACACGCAGGCGCATGCGCGTAATCGGCGTTTGCAGATCGTGCGAGATCGCCGCGAGGATCTGCATGCGTTCGGTCATGTACGTGGCGATCCGGTCCTGCATCGCGTTGAACGCGCGCGCGGCGCGCGCGACTTCGGACGGACCTGCCTCGGGCAGACGCTCCGCCTTCAGATCGGGGCCCAACGTATCGGCCGCGAGCGCGAGTTGTTTCAGCGGACGTGTCGCGAGCCGCACCGCGAACCAGCAGCACGCAGCCAGCACGATCAGTTGCAGCGTCAACACGAGTGGCAGCCAGCGCGACAGCGGCGCGCCGGACATCGGGCTCATGTCGATGGTCAAGGGCATACCATCGCTCAGTTTCAGATGCACCTGCAGGCGTTCGGTATCGCCGGGTACCGCATTCACGGTCAGCGGATAACGCTTGCCAATGCCCTCGGTGACCGATCTCGCGACGCGCGCCGACAGGTCTGCGTCGACCGGCAGACCGGGCGTGCCGGGACCCAGCACGAACTCGTAGCTGCGCCGCGCAAGACGCGGCAACCACTGCGCGCGCTCATCGGGCGGCAGATGGTCGAGCAGCGCGACCGAGCTGACGACCTCGCGTTCGATATAGCCCATCATCACGTTGGTCATCGTCTGGTCGCGCTCGGTCATCGTCAGCCAGAACGACAGTGTTTGCGCGAGCGCAAGCCCGATGAAAAGAATCACCGCGAGCCGCGTGAACAGCGTGCGCGGCCAATGCAGCCACGAAGACCAGTTCATTGCGGCTCTCCGGTCGCCGTTACTGTCGCCGAGAACACATAGCCTTCGCTGCGCAGCGTCTTGATGTAACGCGGCTCGCGCGCGCCGTCGCGCAGCCGTTGACGCAGCCGGCTCACCATCAGATCGATCGAGCGGTCGAACGGATCGGCCTGACGGCCCTGCGTCAGGTTGAGCAACTGGTCGCGCGTGAGCACCCGCTGCGGATGATCGAGAAACACGCGCAGCAGACGATACTCGGCCCCGCTCAAAGCAACCATCGTGCCGTCCGCATCGAGCAGATGACGCGCGGTGGTGTCGAGCCGCCATTCGCCGAAGCACAGCATCTGCGCCGATTCGTTCACCTGCATGCCGGGCGGCAGCATGCGCGCGCGACGCAGCACCGAACGGATGCGCGCCAGCAGCTCGCGCGCGGCGAACGGTTTGGACAGGTAATCGTCAGCGCCCATTTCGAGGCCGACGATACGATCGGCTTCCTCGTTGCGCGCGGTCAGCATCAGAACCGGCACCGTGCGGAATTTGCCGGCGCGCAGCTCGCGGCACAACTCGAGGCCGTCTTCGCCGGGCAGCATCAGGTCGAGCACGATCAGATCAGGCGCGCCGTTGTCGAGCGCGGCGCGCATCTGCCGGCCATTGGCCGCGAGCGACACGCGCATGCCGTTCTTTTCGAGGTAGCCGGCAAGCAGTTCGCGAATGCCGCGATCGTCATCGACGATCAGTACATGGTCGGGGTTTTCCATCGGAGAATTATCGCTTGCGGCGTTTGAGCTGCACACCGCTCGCCTGAATCAGCGAGCACTGCAGCGGATGCGCGAGTTCGGCCGCGAGGCCGCCGGCCACGAACGCGACGATGGCAAGGAGGCGTCTCATGCATCCGCCAGCACCGAAAGGCTCGCGCCGTCGGCCACGCTGGCTTCGAGCACATACGGGTCGACACCGTCGAGGCAGCCGATATTGACGCGCCACAACTGCGGATCCTTACGGGTCTGATGAAACGGATAGATGCCGCAATGTTTGCAGAAGTAGTGCTTCGCGACCTTCGTATTGAACTGGTAGAGCGTGAGCGCATCTTCGCCGCTCAGAATCTTCAGTTCGCTAGCGGGAAAGAGCGGCGTCATCAGCGCGCCCTTGCGGCGGCACAGGCTGCAATTGCAGCGGCCCGCGGGAACGACTTCGGTGCGCACTTCGAATCTGACGGCCCCGCAGTGACAGGATCCTTGCAGCAGGTCGGTGCTCATGATGCTCTCCGTGATTTGACGATGCCTGCTTTATAGCGTGGCCCACTGCGGGAATTATGCCGTAATGTATCCGGAAGCTGGGACGATACATAACATTGCAATAATCCATACGAATTAGCGAAGCCACGGGGATTGGATATAAGCAGCGGAATGAGCGAAATCATTTTCCATCCATTATTTTTTGACTTCGTCGTGACCGGTCGGCACGTTATTGCCCCGCATTTTGTCGATGTTGCGCCGCATCGCCAAGCACAACGGCAACGCGCCAGCAAGTGAACAATTGTCGAATCCGCTAATGGCGCTCCGGCGTTGCGGACGCGGCGGAATAAGCTTGACTTTTATAGACCCCCCACTTTCAATACGAATGGTGCAGTGCGGCGTTTCGCATTTGAAACGCGCTGTTCGTCACGCACGGTCAAACGTTCAAAGCGCATTTAGTCGACGGTTCATTCGTCCGCCGTTCATTCGGCGCCGGCTCGCGATCGGAGCACTCCTCATAACGGAGTCGTCTTGGCTGCAACGAACAATCAATCGGGTCAGCGCGCGCTTGCCCGCATCGACCTCGCGCTACAGGGCGGCGGCTCGCACGGTGCTTTTACATGGGGCGTGCTCGACCGTTTGCTGGAAGAGCCGTGGCTGCAAATCGAAGGCATTTCGGGCACCTCGGCAGGCGCAATGAATGCGGCCGTGATGGTCAGCGGTTATCAGATCGACGGAGCCGCCGGCGCGCGAGCCGCGCTCGAAGCGTTCTGGCGACGCGTATCGGAGGCGGCGGTCTTCAGTCCGTTTCGCCGCAGCCCGTTCGATGTGCTGATGGGCCGCTGGACACTCGACTATTCGCCGATGTTCCTCGCGATGGATCTCGCCGCGCGCATGTTCTCTCCATACGACCTCAATCCGCGCGGCGTTCATCCACTACAGAAAATTCTCGACGAATCGATCGACTTCGCGCATCTGCGCGACGCGCCGATCAAGCTCTTCATCACCGCGACGCGTGTGCGCACCGGTCAGGCGCGCGTGTTCCGCAATGCCGATCTGTCGGCGAACGTGCTGCTCGCGTCCGGCTGTCTGCCGACGCTGTTCCAGGCGGTGCAGATCGACGGCGAGGACTACTGGGACGGCGGCTACGCCGGCAATCCGACGATCACGCCGCTGGTGCGCGAATGCACGTCGAGCGACACGCTGCTGATTCAGGTCAATCCGATCGAGCGCGATGAAACGCCGCGTACCGCGCGCGACATCATCAGCCGCCTCAACGAGGTCGCGTTCAACGCGCCATTGCTGAAAGAGCTGCGCATGATCGCGCTGCTGCGCCGCGCGGCGGACGCCGGCAGCGACGAAGGCCGTCATTGGGCAGAGATGCGCATCCATCGCATTGCCAGCGACGTAATGACGGAACTCGGCTATTCGTCGAAGCTGAACGCAGAGTGGAGCTTCCTGACGATGCTGCGCGACGAGGGCCGGCGCGCCGCGGAAACCTTCCTCACCGAGCACGGCGACGCAATTGGCGTGCGGTGTTCGCTCGATCTCGACGCGTTGCTCGACGGAGTCTGACCATGGAAGTCATCACCCTGTCTCCGCTCGCGGCGGGTCTCGGGCTGTTCGGCATGCTCGCGAGTCTCGCGTTCCTGATCGGCTTCGCGTATCGCGGCTGGACCGTGCTGCTACTCGCGCCGTTCGCCGCGATGCTGGCCGCCGCGATTTCCGGTGAGCCCATTCTCGCGCACTGGACCCAGACCTTCATGCTGAGCGCCGCGCGTTTTCTCGCGCAGTTCTTCCCGCTGTTTCTGCTCGGCGCGTTGTTCGGCAAGCTGATGGAAGACAGCGGCTCGGTCAAGGCCATCGCAGCCTATATGACGGAGAAGCTCGGCGCGCATCGGGCGATCCTCGCCGTGGTGATCGGTGGCGCGCTCGTCACGTATGGCGGCGTCAGCCTGTTCGTCGCGTTCTTCGTGATCGCGCCGATGGCGACCGCCCTCTTCCAGGCCGCCAATATCCCGCGCCGTCTGATGCCGGCCGCGATCGCGCTCGGCACATCGACGTTCACGATGTCCGCATTGCCGGGCACGCCGGCGATCCAGAACGCGATCCCGATGCCGTTCTTCGGTACCACGCCTTTTGCGGCACCGGGGCTCGGCATCATCGCGAGTATCGTGATGATCGCGTTCGGGCTCTGGTGGCTGTCGTTGCAGCAGTCGCGCGCGAAGGCAGCTAATGAAGGGTTTGACGGTTTCGATACGGCAACGAAACCTGCCGCCAGATCCGCGGCAGACGCCAACCTCGTGCGCGAACGCGCAACGGTATCGCAAAGCTTCGACCCGCAGGAAGTCCAGCACGGCCATATCAGCGAGGATTTGCCGTCGTTCGGTGTCGCGATGACACCGCTCGTACTCGTCGTGCTGACGAACTTCGTGATGAACGTGATCGTGTTGCCGCGCCTCGACGCCGACTATCTCGCCGATGTGCGCTGGGGCGAGACATCGCTTGCGGCGGTCGGTGGCGTGTGGGGCGTGTGCGTCGCACTGACGGTGGCGATCATCGCGCTCGTGCTGCTCAACCGGCGTCGCTTGCCAGCGTTGCGCGAGACGATCGATGCGGGCGCGAATGCATCGGTGCTGCCGGTGCTGAGCGTCGGCAGCCTGGTCGGCTATGGCGCGGTGATCGCGGCACTGCCCGCGTTCGCGATCGTGCGCGAATGGGTGCTCGGCATCGGCGGCGGCCCGCTCGTTTCGCTTGCGGTTGCAACCAACCTGCTGGCGGCACTGACCGGCTCGGCATCCGGCGGCCTGACCATCGCACTCGATGCGCTCGGCAGCACCTATCTGCAGCTGGCGAGCCAATACGGTATCGACCCGGCATTGCTGCATCGGGTTGCCGTGATCTCGTCGGGTACGCTCGACAGCCTGCCGCACAACGGCGCGGTCGTGACGCTGCTGGCGGTGTGCGGCTCGACGCACCGCGAGAGCTATCGCGACATCGTGATCGTCGGGATTCTCGGCGCGCTGCTGGCGCTGGTGGTCGTGATCGTGCTGGGATCGATCGTCGGGTCGTTCTAGTTCAGCGCGATTTTTCAGGCCGATGTTTTAGGCCGATGCCCGAGCCGCATTCATCCGGCCGAAAACGAACTGGCCCAGGTACCAGACCAGTTCGGTATTCGCAAGGATCACGTCTTCCGTCACCGTGGACGGTTCGAGCTTCATACGGCGCAGCATCAGCTTGCCCTCACGCGACGTCGTCCATGCATGCATCAGCTCGCGACGCGTCTTCGCATCGGCCGCGCTGAAGTGATCGCGTCCCTGGCGCGAATCGTCGTTCATGCGCGCGCGCACTTCTTCTTCGCGCGTAGCGATGCTGCGCGCGACGGTCGTTCTCGTTTCGGTTTTGACCGCCTGCTCTTCCGCCTCGTCGGCCAGCAGCTTGGCCTGCACGTCGACCATCGTGCGTTCGGCGTCGGACATTTTCCAGTTATCGCGCAGCGCGCGCATCAGATAGCCGGCCGGGCTCTTCTTGACCTGACCGCGTTGGATTCTGAAACGCGTGTATTCGACAGCCTGCTGGATGCGTTCGTCGGTCCACACGTCGCGACTCTCTGAGATCTCGGTGAACTGCTTGGTCGACAGGCCGAATTCGTCGGTAAGGATCTTGTACAGATGGCTCGCGTCCGCGAGACTCGCGAGCACGGCGTCGGCCGTGTCCTTGCGTTTGAGCAGAAAGCGGATGCGGTCGATTTTCTTCGACGTGGTCGACGCGGTCCGTGTCTCGTACGACAGCTCGATGTCCGATACGTCGTTGATCTCACGAACCGCCGGCTCGAGCCAGTCGCGCTTGAAGTATTTGAAGATCGCGGCGTTCGCGCCCATTTTGCCGGGCCAGTTGCGCATCTCGTCGAGTTGGATCCAGTCCGTGCGGCCTGCGGGCACATTCGGCAGAACCTTGTCATAGATCGCGCGCGCGAGGCTGCGCGTGAACGCGGTGGAAATGCGCAGGCTCAGCCAGTGCGATTTCTGCGGATCCCGAATGTGCGGAACGAGTCGCGGATGCACGTCGAAACGCATGCGCCCGCGATGAAAGCCCACCATACCGATCAGTTGAACCTGCACCCATAGATCGTTCTCGTTCGGGTCACGGTCCACCGGCGTGTTGGTCACGCGGACTTTCGCGTTCTGCGCTTCGTCGGCAATCGTGCGCAGATGCTTCAGATTGCGGCTGTCGTAGCGCATCAGCCACTTGAAGTAATTGAGCTCGACGTCGTACTGATCGCGCTGCTCCGGTTCCTGCGCGACGATGAAGTAGGCAGCGTCGAGGAAGCGCCGCGCGGGCAGCCCCATGTTGACGATTTCGGTGAAGAAGTCGTTGCGCTGATAGCCGATCTCCCGATTGGCTTCGTTGATGCGCAACCCCTGGTCGAACATGTCTTCGAACAGAGCGAGTGCCATCTGGCGCGACGTCGCCTTTGACTTGACCTCTTCCGGATTGTCCGTCGACATGTTGTTTGCCCGCTTTTTCGTTCCCGGGACTCTAAGCACGCGGTGGTGAGCTGTCAACACACAGAACCTCACCATCGATGATCGTACCGACAGCCAGGCAGTTGGCGCGCCGGTCGCGCACATTAAACCTCACCGAAGACACAACCAACCTCACCTGTTAGCGGGCTCGATGCCAAGCGAAGCGGCGCGCCACAGTGCTTTCGGCGGAGTTTATCGCTCGCTGCACAACGTACCTCACCTTCCTGGTTCGAGGCGGCCGTCGCACACATCGGATCTCACCTTGTTGGGGAATCAGCCTCACCTTTCTGCACAGTCAACCGCACCTGAGCGCACAGGCAACCTCACCTTTGACACAAGCGACCTCACCTTTCCCGCATTAACTTGTTGAATCTATTGAGGGTTGAGATTTGCTGTTGGTTTGTGGGTTTGTTCTCGGTTTAAAAAAACGAACCAACCCGGTTTGGCAACAAAAAGACGTGAGTGATGACGCGGCGCAGCATGGTGAGGTCGATTGTGCGATTCGGGGTTGAGTGAGATGGGTTGATCGAATGGTGAGGTTGGTTGTGCTTGTGGGCGGATGAGTAGCCGAAGCTACGCGTGCGCGACGCGAGATGTTGGGCTTTAGGATGCCGCTAAGCGCTGGTTTTCCGTTTGTAGGTGAGGTTTGTTGTGCTGAAGTCGGCTGTGCGCTGCCGCTCGTCGGTGAGATTCGCCATGGCGCGCCGGTTGACTACCTCAAGGTGAGGTTGTTTGTGTTCCGTCGAGATATTTCGGCGAATGTGGAAATGAGAAAATGCACAAGCGACCTCACCGACTGCTGATTTTTTGAGCAAGATCTAGCCCTCAATACGGATCCGGAGCGGGATGGTGAGGTCATTTGTGCCAGCCGAGGCGGTCATAATTTGTGTTAATGCGCTTTTAGGCGCCGATGTGGGCGTAAAATCGGGGACAAGAGTCGCTAATTCTTGAAAAAATCAGCGTGAAAACAGTAATTTAAAAAGCTATTTTCAAGTATTTCCTGTATTCTGAGGTTTCTGGAATTTTATGGATAAACCTCAGAATGGTCAGAACGAGCCAACTCCCCGCCGTAGACCGAACCGTTCACTTCGAACAGATCAGCCAGTTCGCGGAAAAAGTCACGATTTTTACTAATGAGTTGCGTGACACGATTCTGGCTCCGCGTCCACGAAAGACGGCCCCTGTTTTCAAGACGGGGGAGATTGCCGAGATGTGCAATGTCTCCCATTCCCAGGTTCAATATCTCGCGACCAAGGGCGACGGCGAATTGCCGTCGGGCACCGCGGCCGGCACGGGCCGCACTCGCACATTCACGTTGGAAGAAGCGCGTATCTGGGTACAGAAAATTTCTGATATCTACCAGACTCCGCTTGTTACCCGTCTGAAGGAGCCGGACGGGAAAATCATCATTACAGCTCAACTCAAAGGCGGGTCGGCCAAGACGACCACGACCATGTGCCTTGCCCAAGGTCTCTCGTTGCGCGGCCGCAAGGTATTGGTTGTCGATCTTGATCCGCAGGCTTCGCTTTCGGAGTTGTGCGGGCTGTACGCGGAAAAAGATGTGTCGCCAGAAGATACGGTGCTGCCCTACGTTTATGACCAGAACATCGAAGGTGGGCTGGAAGGCCGGGTACAGTCGACGTACTGGGATGGTATCGATGTAATTCCCGCCCACACGGAATTGATCGGCGCTGAGTTTCATCTGCCAGCCATGCAGAAAGTCAAGCCGGGTTTCCGCTTCTGGACGGTATTGCGGGAAGGCCTCGAACCGCTGCGAAAGAAGTACGACTATATTCTGATGGATACCTCGCCGTCGCTGTCGTATCTCAATCTGAACGCACTGATGGCCGCGGATGCCATGGTGATGCCGATGGTCCCCGAGAACCTGGACTTCATCAGCTCGCTGTCGTTCTGGCGACTCTTTTCGGACGTATCGAAGAGCTTCATCAAATACGAGAAGGACAAGAAATACGACTTCGTGTCGCTGGTGCTGTCGCGAGTCGACTACGGGCGTAATTCGTCGGCGCCGATCGTGCGCGCCTGGGCCCAAAGCGCGTACGAGAACTGGCTGCATTCAATCGAGGTGCCGGCCAGCTCGGTGATGAGCACCGGTGCGTTGGCATTCTCGACGGTTTTCGACATCAGTAGCAATCACACCGCAGCCAAGTCGCTACAACGCGTACGGCAACCTCTCGTCGACTACTGTCGCTGGATTGACGAGATCTATTCGGAAAAATGGAGGAACGCGCAATGAGCAATATGCGAGAACAATTGCTGGCCAAGACATCCGGCATTCGCAAGACTTCCTCCATCAACGAGGACGAAGTGAAGCGCAGTAATCGCACCCAGACGGCGCCGGGGCTTGCCGGCGCACTGGCCGTCGCGCAACTTCGGGTTCAGGAATTGGAGTCGACGGGCATCGCGTCGCAACTGCCGGTGGCGGGAATTTTGCCGAACCCCTGGCAGCCGCGCCGCGTGTTCAACGAAGCCAAGCTCGCGGAACTCGCCGAATCGATTCGTGAGGTTGGGCTGATGCAGCCGATCGTCGTACGGCGTGTCGCGGACGATTATCAGATCGTCGCTGGCGAACGCCGTTGGCGCGCGCACAAAATGCTCGACCTCGATACGATCAAGGCGGTCGTTGCGGATTGCTCCGATTCCGACATGGCAGTTCTGGCGATGGTCGAAAACATCAGCCGGGATGACCTGACAGATTACGAGATCGGCGTGTCGATTCGCCGGTCAGAGGCGGAATTCCCGAACCGCAAGCGGCTGGCGGAAGCAATGGGCTTGTCCCGCGCCGGTCTTTACCAGTTCCTGTCGTTCGATAATCTGCCAGATTTCATCAAGAGTGATCTTGATATTCAACCGCGACTTTTGGGGGGTACCGCCGCGCAGGCGATTGCCGCGGCGATCAAGAAACACGGTGACGATGGCGTCAAGGCTGCCCGCGAGATTTGGCCGCTTCTCGTAAAAGGCGAGATGGATCAAGGCAAGGTAGCTGCTGCTATTAGTGCGCTGGCGACCAGGCAAGAGACTCCGGCAGGGACCGGTGGCCGTAGCATTGAGAAGTTTTTTGCAGGGCGGGAGCACGCTGGCAGTATCACGAAGGACATCAGCAACTTCACCATCAAAATTAAAACTGGCGTGATTACCGAAGCTCAGGAAGTCCAGATCCGGCAACTTATTGGACAGATGTTTCAGTCGCAGCCTAAGACGAGTTGATTGGTTGGTGGTCTGGATGGGAAGCCCGCTTTGAGCGGGCTTTTTTTATTGGCGTTGAAATTGTGTGTGGGTGAAGGGTGGGTTTTTGAGTGAAGGGCAAGTGTCTAGAGTCTAGACAGGTGGGAGTGTCTAGACTCTAGACACTCATTGTTGGAGGGATGTGTGTGCGGTCTACGGATGTGGGGCGTGAAGTTGATGGTTTCTGATCGTGGGCAAAATCCAACGGGAGGACTCGCCGCAGTGGTTCGTCTTTGCTATCAAAATTGAAGCTGACCGTGCTATTGGCCTGCTGTTCGATCACGCTCCGTAAGCGGATGGCGTCTGAATTACCTACAGCGACACTCCGGTGTCAGGGACGTGAATTCAATGCCGCCGCCGCGCTTCTGCGACCGAGACGGCAATCGACAGCGCTGAATAGGCCAAGGTGCAAACACATGTGAGCTTGGTTGCAAGTCAGCGCGCAATTGGCAGAGTCCTGTTTCTCCATGCGATGTCACACGTCGACGAATATGTTGTCGCCCTGCTTCCGTGCCAGCTCAACTATGGAGGGCGCCAGAACATCTCGTATTGGCTTTCGGGGGAGTCGAATCGAATGTCCGACATGAGGTTGCGACAGGGACCAAGGGCTACCTCGTTTTTTGAGCCCTATCGCCAGATATCTCAATCTTCCTTCGCTAGGTAGCCTTGATCGATTTCGGTCCGGCTGCCCTAGCTGTGAGCTTTCTTTGCAGCAGAACCTGCGTGATCCGATCTCTTGCGATGCAGTGCTTATCTCTAAAGTCAGGACTGTCCTCCTACAGTTGGGCGGATCTTTGCGCTAGCGTTGGCGGGAAATTCCAGAGGCCGTAGTGAGTGATTCAATCCGCCGCGCAGGTCAAGCGAGGGGTTTCGATACCGAGGTGAAGCGAGAGTCGTCGCTTCTGCGGGCAGCCGCCGCACAGAGTCATCGCTCGTAGATGACCATCCTGCGCATTGGATCCAGCGGCAACCGCTCGCGAGCCTTCAAAAAGTGCGGGCCAGCACCTGATGCGATGAGGGCGATTCCTCGAAGAACTTTGCCTCGATGTTGTCACGCCAGACCAGCGTTCGCTGCTACCCGCGCGCGATTGTTCCTGCTACCCGGCGAGGCCATTCATGCGATGTGGTAGTTGCTGGTCCCGTCACAGCGGGTAATCGGCCAATCTACGCGCGTCGGATCAGATTCGGCGCCAAGCTGACGAACTATGAGCGTCCCTCACGTTACCTACCCTGCCGGGCGCAATCGCCGCGCCTTCGCCGTATTCGTCGTGGTGCCGCACTGTTCGCCGGTAACGCAGGCTCCCCGATAAAAGCTTTCTCGATATACCGCCAAAGGAGATCTCTGTCTGGGTCGAGCAATAGTTGCCATTGCGACGAGACGAGTCCATTTGGAGAATAGCCTCACTGCATCGGCTCGATCGAACGCCGATTTCTGTCAACGATGGTGCGTCGCGATCACAGATCTGCCGTCCATTCGGTCATCTCGGGTTGGCTCGAGGCGGGGCAGTTAATAGTAAAAAGCTCCGACGAACGGCGTACCCTTGCATGCTGACGATTCAGCGACCTGAGTTCTTATCCGTCTCAGCGTCGTCAGAATCACTTGCGAGAACTGATTCACGTTCTGGTCAAACGGACTGACGTGCGTGATTCCGTACCTCGCCTCATTCAATCGGAGCGCATTGAATTGAGTGCTCCGGCGCGGTAAATCAATTCAGCCGGCCCGCTGGCACCGGCTGTGATTCCTGTCGGACGTGGCGCGGCGTATACGCCCCATCGATGTCGCTGCGCCCATTTACTCGCAGATCAACGGACGCCCTGAAGTCCTGCATCTTCAACGTGCAATGCCCCGATCTCCCTCCAACTCACATAGCGACTAACAGCACCTCGCAGTACTGGAAGACGGGAAGATCAGAAGGGCGATCAGTCTGCTCCGTCGCTCACGACGGGCCATCCAGCCATCGGCTGCTCCGAAACATTGCGACCGCAACTGATAGCACTACGACTGCTGTCGGCAATCCGAAACAGGCATGCCGTTCTTCCTTAATTCACAAGGAGCAGCACTCTAGGCCAAGACGCCCACAACTTAGCACTCGTGCTACGCATATTCCACGCCGGTTTCCACTATCGGCGCACAATTACCCCACACATTCGCTAAATTCGGCGCACATCTTTGTGTGAAACATTCTTTCATGTAGTCGATACGATATAAGTCATTGTTTTATAAGCACTTTTATGTCAATGCGGCCATATGTTTCACGAAAAAAGGGCGCTTATGACACTAAATTGGATATCCGTGCCGCTTAGCGAGATCGACGCTGAACACAACCATGCTTCTTCAAACAGGACGTAGCATTTACTACGTAATTTGTATTTAAAAATAATTGACTGCCCATTAGATAGTCCAACCAGCAATCCCTCGCAGAACGCATGCCCTCGAGCGCGAACAAACCCCACCACAACACAAAGCATCCTATTGAGCGACCAACTCGTCGCCCACACGTCCATCGTCACCCAACGACCACCACAAAACCCAAACCCTCCCACCATCACTCCACACCCACCGCCTCCGTACAAATCTCCCCACGCTGACCAATCCGTTCAATATCCTCATGCAATATCCGCCGGATTTCGAGAATCGCCTGCGGCGTCTCCTGAACACTATGTCCCGCCACAATCACCTTCTCCGACAGCGCCCCAGCAAGATGCGCACTGCGATAGGGGACCACGCCATCGTCTGAATCCTCGAGCGGTCCGTTCGCGCGGCGCCTCGCGATGATCGAGTGAAAGCACACGCTCGGGCTGATCGGCAACTGCGAGGTCGCGCGAATCATCGGGTCGGTCTCGCGCAACTGCTCGATGCTGTTAGGTACATGGAAGGTCGTCCCCTGCGGGTCGATGGTCGTCGCCGTCTTCATCACCTCGTCGATCTCATTGAGAAGCGCGAGCGGCAGGCGAACCAGATTGGCAACCCAGCGGGACAAGCGGTTGCTCGCGAACGGCGTGCCCCGATGCGGCGCGGCGATAAAGATCGCGCGCTCGACCTGTGGCATCGGCGTGAAGTTCAGCAGCCGATCGAGTCGCTCATCCTCGCGATCGATATCGGTGCCTTCGGGCACATACGCATCCTTGAACACGGTCCAAAGTTCATCGCCGGAAGTCGACACGAGCAGTCTCGCCAGAACGCCGCCCATGCTGTGACCGATCAGCACCATGCCGCGCGATGCCGGCGCATGGCCGCCAGGATCGAAGTGCATGAGCGTCTGTTGCGTGATCCGCCGGATTCGCGCGAGGCTAACGAGGATCGGCACATTGGTCGGGTAATAAACCTGCCACACCTGAAAATGCCGGCGAAGCACCTCGTCACCCTGAATATCGTTCGCGACGTTGACCCATGCCTCCGGACTGCTCGCGAGCCCGTGCAGCATCAGGATGATCCGTCGATTCGGATCGTACGGCTGCATCATATAGATGCGCGGACTGTCGATGCCGCGTGCGCGCCCCAGCAGCGAGCGCAACGACTGACCGGCAAAGCCGGAGCGGGCGAGCCAGATGCCATAACCTGCGCTGAAGTTGGCGGAGAGCGGCACCGTCTGCCCATGCCGCTCGACACTCTCATCGCGATACGGATCGTAGACGGATAACACCACGTCGTGCGAGCTGAGGACCTGCTCGAGCGTCCCCTGACTGAACCAGAGCAGGGCGGTCACATTGGGCGAGGGCATCTCGCTGAACGGCCGCGCCATTTGCGCCGATGTGGATGCCGATGCATCGCGCGGCGATGCGCCAGCATCGGGGTACACGCTCAAACTGTCGCCGGGATGTTTAGTGGCGTTTCCATTCGCCGTGACGCGCACATCGGCGTCAGCCTGCGGCACGTTCATCACGGCGACGAGTTCGGCACCGAGGCCATCGCGCCGATAGATGCTGCGTATTCCCGCGAACGAGAGCCGCGATGCGGGGATCACCTCGCGCGGCTCACGCACGCCTTCCGGCAGCCGGACCCGGCTCAGATCGATATGAATGCTCCAGCCTGCAATGACCTTGCTGTGAGGATCGCCGTTGAGGACATCGGTATCGAGCGCGCCGTGCACGAACAGCGCACGGGCAATTTCCTGCACCGCGTAGTTGTAGTAGTCGCGAACCTGCGTCTGACGATCCTCGAATGCCCGCTCGCTGGCACTTCGTTGACCGAGGAACAGAAACGCGTACGCGAATCGCGCAGCCCTGAGCCACAAATCAAATTGCGCGTCGCTCCATTCGTTTGCGTTGGCCGGTGTGTTGTCGATGGCCATCTGCAAGGACAGTTCGGCCAGACTCGCGAGTCGCCGGTCAGTGTTGATGCCGTTGATCGTTGAGATCGTATTGATGCAATCGAGCGGTGCGCGCTGACATGTGTTCTCGTCAAGTGCGGCGACGTGCAGCGTATCGCGCGTCGCGGCGCTCAGACGGCCGGTCGACAGAATATCGCCGCGGCGCATCGCGATGTATTGCCCTGGACCGAGCGAGCTGACCGTCACCATTGCGCAACCGGATAGCAGGCTGGTGGCGAGCACCGCGAGTGTCAGCAGACGTGACGTCCATGACGACAGTGTTCGCGTCATGATGCGCAGTGCCCGCGCGGCTTGCCAGTCTGCTTCGTTGAACCCGTCCAGTCGGATGCGAACAACAGACCTATCCGTGGGATTGCACGCGTTGCGTGAACCGGCAGACGCTCGTGCCGAAATAGAAAGCGGCGTCGCACCGTTTTCAATGGACCATTCTGTAAAGTGCGAAGACTTATCAGCCGAGCCAAACATAGCTCGGTTTTGCGCGGCGCCGAGCGGACGGTAACGCGATTAGTGGTCGTGCGGTGGACCGTTGCCATGGCTCGATTGCCGGAACAACCCGCCGATGCGCCGACATTGATGATCGCCGATGCAGACCGGCAGCAATAACGAATACTTGCGCGATAACGCGTCGCATAGTGATCGCGAAACGTTGCGTCGTATCGCTGCGTTGCGTATCGGATCAAATGACACCACCATCTGTTCGCAGAGTACTCTACGCCCGGCAATAGGCTTGTGCAAGAAACACAGCCAAAGAGCCGATACGGACTTTTGATTAGAGAAAGGCGGATTTAACATTTTCGTCCGTTCACCACCGGTGATGAATGCGGTACGGACCATTGAGCAATTGATGGTTCGCGTGTCGACCGGTCATCATGCCAGTGAGGAACTTTGAAAGCAGACAGTGACGCGAGCGTGACACGTGTCGTGCGGGCATAGATATCGCAACATGCTTGACAACGCGTTGTTTGGGAATTCAAATGCTCCTACTGAGAGCCCGATTTACAGCATCGAAATTTCATCGTGACAATCGCAACTCCAACGGGACGCCAACCGGCACACCAACCGCCTCAACTTATTCAGTTCTAAACTAAAGCAATTAGCCAGGTACCCTCACCTGGATTGATCTGTCAATTTCGCCGATCTTCGCCAGTGCTACGAAGCAGTTCGATAGTGAGAACAGACGTCCGATAAGCTCAGTTCCGATCATTGTCCTGTTGCTCGAACCAGCAATCTTTCCAGTAGCCTCATCGTATAGCCGTAAGCTGTTTGGGAAGTGGAAACGGACCGGCCCCGGTCTTGATGCGACGAGTCGTCATAAAAAAAGAAACAGACGCCGCGCGAGTTCCGGTAGCCATAACACGATAGATACCAATACACTGTTTTTGAACGACGGTGCGCAACGACTAGACAGATGGTGCGTGTCCCGTGCGTGACCTTGCTTTGAATGTTGTTGCGGATGCACGATGATCCACCTGCTTTTTACGGATCCCTATGAATTCCTGAGCAGCCTGTAAAGCAAGCGTTCGCCGGATCGAGAGATGCATCGCCTGCGTGCGTACGACATGGGTTGCGCCAGTAGTCAGCCGAGAACGTCATGAACGCAAAACGTCCCGAGGCAGGGCCGGTTCTTCGATTAGCCGGCGTCGCATCGATCTGTTGTGTGCTTGCGCTTTCACTGTCGGCTTGTCAACGGCGGGCCGAAACCGCTAGCGGTGACACAAGGCCGGCCGTGCAGCTTACCAAGGTCGAGCCCGCCGATGCGTCGGCCATTCGTATCTTCACCGGGCGGGTCGAGCAGACCAGCATCTCACCGCTCGCGTTCGAGGTGTCGGGCCGCGTCGTGCAGATCGCGGTGCTCGAAGGGGCGTCGGTAAAACGCGGGCAACTGATCGCGCGTCTCGATGACGAGCCCTACAAGCTGCAATTGGAACGCACCAATGCACAGTATCAGCAGCTGAGCGACAACCTGAAGCGCCAGGCGGTGCTGCGCAAGGACGGCATCCTGTCGCAAGCGGCGTACGAGCAGTTGTCGGCCTCCACGGATGCCGCGCGCGCGGCGCGCGATCTGGCCAACCGGGATCTGCGCAACACACGGCTCGTCGCGCCGTTCGATGGCCGGCTCGCGCGCCGCAACATCGAGATCGAGCAGACCGTGCAGGCAGGCATGCCGGCGTTCAACTTCGAGAACATCGGCCGCGTCGATATCGGCGTCGATCTTCCGCAGAGCATCGCCGAGCGTCTGCTGGTCGACAAGACGTTGCGGGCTGAAGCATGGCTGCCCGAGCAGCCGCAGAACCGCTTCCCGCTGGTCTTCCGCGAACGGACGACGCAAACCAGTCCGACTTCATCCGGCTATCGGCTGGTTTTTTCCGTCAACGGACAACAAAGCGCGATGCTGTTCCCCGGCATGGCGCTGCGCGTGCAGATATCCGATACCGCACGCCAGGTCGCGCAGCCCGATAACGCGTACTTTGCGATTCCGATGGCCGCCGTGTCGATCGGTGCCGATGGTCAGCGCAGTCTGTGGCGCTACGATGCCGCGTCCGGCCGCGTGCATGCGGTGCCGGTGAACGTGCGCGAAATCCGCAATGACGATGCAGTCGTCGCGGGCGCGGTGGCGGAGGGCGATCGCGTGGTGGCGGGCGGCTCACAGTTCATGAAAGAGGGGATGGCGGTCCGTCCGATGGATGCTCCTCAATGAATCTCGCGCGCCCCCTTATTGAAAAGCCGCTGATCGCGTGGGTGCTGACACTCATCTCGTTGTTGGGTGGCATCTTCGCGTACTACAACATCGGCCGTCTGGAAGATCCGAAGTTCACGATCAAGACCGCGGTCGTCGTCACGCTTTATCCGGGTGCGAGCGCGCACGAGGTCGAGCAGGAAGTGACGGACCGGCTCGAAAGCGCGATCCAGCAGATGCCGCAGATGGAAAAGCTGACTTCGCGCTCGATGCCGGGCTACTCGGAAATCCGCGTGCAGATTCGCGACCAGTACACGTCGGCGCAATTGCCGCAGGTGTGGGACGAGTTGCGCAACTCCGTGTCCGACGCGCAAGTGCGGCTGCCTCCCGGCGCCGGCCCGACGATCGTGGCCGATCGTTTCGGCGACGTCTACGGCATGTTCTACGCGCTGACCGGCGAAGGCTACACGCAGGCACAACTCTATGACTACGCACGCGAGTTGCGCCGGCAACTGCTGCGACTCGACGACGTGTCCGACATCGTGATCGCCGGCAACCAGCAGGAACAGATTTCGGTCGACGTCGACCAGTCGCGACTGATCGCCAATAACCTGTCCACCGACGATCTCACGCAAACCCTGTTTCTGCAGAACGAGGTGCGCCCGGCGGGTCGCGAGCGGGTCGGCGATCTGCAACTACGGATTGCGCCGACCGGCTCGCTCGATTCGCTGCAGGCCATCCGTTCGCTGCCGGTCGGCAATACACCGGGACCGCTTCTGCTGGGCGATATCGCTCAGGTGAGCCACGGCTATGCGGCGATTCCGAATCAGATCATCCGTTACAACGGTCACCCCGCGGTCACGATCGGCATTAGCGCGCGGCCTCGGGTCAACGTGGTGAGAGTCGGTGAGGAAATCAACGCGAGACTCGTCGAACTGGCACGCGATCGACCGATCGGCATGGAGCTGCATTCGCTCTACGATCAGCCGCAGGTGGTCGACGAAAGCGTGCGCGGTTTTATCTTCGACGTGCTGCTGTCCGTCGCGATCGTCGGCGTGGCGTTGGGCATCGGGCTTGGCTGGCGCGCGGGCGTGGTGCTCGGCGTCGAACTGTTCCTGTCGATTCTCGGCACGCTGCTGGTCATGTACGCGGCCGGCATCGAGCTGCAGCGTATTTCGCTCGGTGCGCTGATCATCGTGATGGGCATGCTGACCGACAACAGCATCGTGGTGGTCGAAGGCATGCTCGTGAAAGTGCAGCGAGGGATGTCGCATCTGCAGGCGGCGACCGAGATTCTCAAACAGAGCCAGTGGGTTCTGCTCGCGTCGACCGTGGTCGGGATTCTGGCTTTCTCGGGCATCGGCCTGTCGCCGGATTCGGTCGGCGAATTCTGCGCGTCGCTATTCGCCGTCGCCGCGATCTCGCTGCTATTCAGCTGGGTGATCGCGATTGGATTGACGCCGCTGTTCGGTACTTATCTGTTTCGCGCTAACGACATCATCGACGAAGACCCATTCAAATCGAAGCTCTATCAACGCTATGGGGCCTTGCTCGAATGGGTGACCGGCAAGCGTGTGCTCGTGGTAGCGGTGCTCGTTGTGCTGACCGTGCTGGCGGGATGGGCGTTCCGCTTCGTCGAGCAGAGCTTTTTCCCGGCATCGACCACGCCGATCTTCTACGTCGACATGCGCCTGCCACGCGGCGCCGATATTCGCGCGGTCGATGAAAAGAGCCGTCAGGTCGAGCAGTTGCTGCTCAAGCACACGGGCGTGACCAACGTGCAGACCTACGTGGGCTCGGGCGCCACGCGCTTTTTCCTCGTCTACGATCCCGAGACGCGCGATCCGTCGTACGCGCAGTTCATCGTCGGCGCGAAGAACGCGGGGATCATCGACGACATGATTCCGAACATCGAAGCGGATCTGAAGAAGCGCTTCCCCGAGGAGCATTGGACAGTGACGCGCCCGAACTTTGGACCCGGTGGAGGCGCGGCGATCCAGGCGCGCTTCTCCGGTCCCGATCCGGTGGTGCTGCGCCATTTGTCGCAAGAAGCACAGGACGTGCTGAAGGCGGACGGTCGGATCATCGCGATCCGCGACGATTGGGAGAATCCGATCAGTATCGTGCGGCCGCGGTTCGACGAATCGCGCGCGCGTTCACTCGGCGTCACGCGCCGGCAGGTCAGCGACACGATGGCTTATGCGACCGAAGGTCTGAGGGCGGGCATCTATCGTGAAGGCGATCAGTTGCTGCCGATCGTGCTGCGTTCGCCCGATTACACGCGCGGCGTTGCGGGCCTGCAGGATCTCCAGGTCTTCAGCACAGGGCTGCGCCGCTACGTGCCGCTCGGCGACGTGGTCGACGGCTTCACGGTCGGCACGGAGGAAGGCCAGATTGCGCGCGAGGACCGCATCCGCACGCTGACGGTATCGGCCAATCCGATCTACGGGCAGAACAGTGTCGACGCATTCAACCGCATCCGCCGCGGCGTCGAGTCCATCAAGCTGCCGCCCGGCTATCGCTTCGAATGGGGTGGTGAGCACGAATCGTCGACACGCGCGCAGGAAAGCCTGTTCCGTCAGTTGCCGCTCGGCTTTATCGGCATGGCGCTGCTGGTGCTGATGATGTTTGGACGCCTGAAGCCCGCGCTCGTCGTGCTGCTGGTGGTGCCGATGTCGATTTGCGGCGTGACGCTCGGCCTGCTGACGTTCCGCGGCGCGTTCGGCTTCATGGCGCTGCTCGGTTTGCTGAGCCTGATCGGCATGCTGATCAAGAACGGCGTGGTGCTGGTCCAGGAGATCGACGATCAGATCGCCGCCGGTGTGCCGCGCATGCAGGCGGTTGCGCACGGCTCGATGAGCCGTCTGCGTCCCGTGATGTTGTCGGCTGGCACGACCGCGCTCGGGATGGCGCCTTTGTTATGGGATCCTTTCTTCAAGGATATGGCGATTACCATCATGGCCGGCCTCGCGTTTGCCACCGTGCTCACGATGGTCGCCGTGCCCGCGCTGTATGCGATGCTGTTCTCGATCAAGCAAGCGGAATGGGAGCCGGGCCAACACCCGGAAGCAAAATGATCCGCGCGCGCTCTTACCATTTCGCCATCGCGGCGCTGCTGCTCGAAGCCGGTTGCGGGTCGTTGCAGCTCGATAAACCCGCCGAGCTTCCCACGCAGTATTCGGAGGCGCAAGCGGGCGCAGCCGTGCCGATGTCCGCGCAGGATCTTGCGACATGGTGGACCCAGTACAACGATCCGACGCTGAACAAGCTGGTGGCGCTGGCGCTCGCGCATAACTTCGACATCGCGACCGCTTACGCGCGGGTCGACCAGGTGCAGGCCGGCATCCGCGCGGCACGCTCGCAACTGTTGCCATCGGTGGGCGCGGGCGTGAGCGGCGCGAAGTATCACGGCGGCGAGACCCAGCTCGAGTTTCAGGAATTTCTCGGCATCAACAATACCGATGCGCAGTTCTGGCGTGTCGGCTTGCAGGCGCAATGGGAAGTCGACCTGTTCGGGCAGGGCCGGGCACGCCTGTCGGCGGCACGCGAACAGACGCGCGCGGCGGTAGGCGATGCGGAGGCAGTGCGTCTGAGCGTGGTCTCGGGTGTCGCCGATCTATACGTCACGTATCGCGGATTGCTGCGTCAGCGCACGATCCTTCAGCAGAGCCGCGTGATCGCGGACGACTTCGTGCAGATCGCACAGAAGAGCTTTACCGCGGGCCTCGTGCTCAGCACCGACATCGAAGCGGCGCGCGCCGGCCGCGCGCAAGTCGATGCGCGGTTGCAGGAGGTGGAGAACGGCATCGCGCAGGCGCGGCTCAATCTGCAGAATCTGTGCGGCGTGCAGCCGGCGGAATTCGCCGGCATTCTCGACGACAGCGATACGTTGATGACAGCGCTGCCGGCTATCGAACCCGGCCAACCCGTCGATCTGCTGATGCGGCGTCCCGATCTGATCGCGGCGCAGGCGCGTGTGAATGCGGCGGTCAGACAATCGGATGTCGCGCGACTCAACTACTGGCCGACCGTGTCGCTGAGCGGCTTGCTCGCGCGTAATGGCTGGGAGATCGCCGGTCAAGGCCTCGGGCCGAGCACGTTCTGGCTGTTCGGCGCGGCGATGGCGATGCCGCTGATCGATTTCGGTGCGCGGCGATCGCAGGTGGAGTCGTCCGATGCACAGGCGCAGCAGGCGATGTTCGCGTATGAGAAGACCGCACTCGGCGCGTTTTACGACGTCGAACGCGCGCTCGCGCGTTTGAACCGGCAGGACGAGCTGTTCAAGGCGCGCAACGAAGAGGTCACGCGGCGCACCACGCAGTTGAGCCAGGTGCAACGTCGCTACGAAGTCGGCGATACGGGCCGTGTCGATATCGATCAGGTGCGCGTGGCGTTGCTCGAAAGCCAGTCGTCGCAGGTGAGGGAAGAGGTCGGCAAGCTGCAGGCGCAGTTCGCGCTGTTCAGGGCGATGGGCGGCGGCTGGCTCGCAAATCCGCCGGCTGCGGCGAACGCGCAGCCGCCGGCGGGAGCGGTGCCCGCTACGGCCAGCGTGCCGGCACCCGCTTCGCAGTGAGCCATCGCAACGCACCGCGAGCGCCGCTGGAAAGACCGCTTGGAAAGACCGCCTGAAAGGCCGCGGTGACAGCAGGTAACGGCGCGCCGTTTGCCGATCGCCTCAATCAAGGATGACGATGACCACCCAGCTCGAGACCAAACTGTCGTTGCCCGCATTGACCGCAATGGTCGTCGGGTCGATGGTGGGTGCGGGGATCTTCTCGTTGCCGCGCAACTTTGCGCGCGCCACCGGGCCGTTCGGCGCGGTCATCGCGTGGTGCGTGGCGGGCATCGGTATGTATGCATTGGCACGCGTGTTTCAGGCGCTTGCCGAGCGGCGGCCCGAACTCGATGCCGGTGTGTTCGCCTACGCGAGAGCGGGCTTCGGCGACTATGCGGGCTTCCTGTCCGCGTTCGGCTACTGGATGGCTGGTTGCTTCGGCAACGTGTCCTACTGGGTGTTGATCAAGTCGACGCTCGGCGCGTTCATTCCGGTATTCGGCAACGGCAATACGGCGATTGCGATCATCGTGTCGTCAGTGGGCATATGGCTGTTTCACTTCGTGATGCTGCGAGGCGTGCAGCAGGCGACGATGATCAACACGGTCGTCACGGTCGCGAAGATCATTCCGATCGTGCTGTTCATCATCATGCTGATCGTGCTGTTTCGCGCCGACATGTTCCATTTGAATTTCGGGGAACGCAGCACGGAAATCGGCGCGGGACTCTTTTCGCAGGTACGGGCGACGATGCTCGTCACGGTGTTCGTGTTCGTCGGTATCGAAGGCGCGAGCGTGTACTCGCGCTACGCGAAGAAGCGCTCGGACGTCGGTACTGCGACGATCACCGGCTTCGTGACCGTGCTGTGCCTGCTGGTCCTCGTGACGCTGCTGCCTTATGCGACCTTGCCGCGCGCCGATATCGCGGTGATGCGCCAGCCGTCGATGGCCGCGGTGCTCGGCGCGCTGCTCGGTCCATTCGGCGTCGTGTTCATCAGCGTGGGGCTGATCATTTCGATTCTCGGCGCCTACCTCGCGTGGTCGCTGATTTGCGCCGAGGTGCTGTTTGCCGCCGCGCGGCTGGAGACGATGCCGCGTATTTTCGCGCGGCAGAACGCGCGCAAGCTGCCGGTCGCGGCGATCTGGCTCACCAGTAGCGTCGTGCAGATGTTCGTGGTCAGCACGTACTGGTCGAACGACGCATTTGCGCTGATGCTGAATCTGACGAGTTCGATGGCGTTGATACCGTACTTCCTCGTCGCCGCCTACGGCATCAAGGCCGCGCGCCATGACAGAGCGCAGGGCGGTGGCGCGTCGAGTGACGCGAGCGGCGCGTTGAGCCGCGCATTGCGCAAGGAGTATCTGATCGCGGCAATCGCGACGTTGTACACGGCTTTTCTGCTGTTCGCGGGTGGTGTCAAATTCCTGACACTATCGGCGCTGCTCTATACGCCCGGCACCGTGCTGTACGTGCTTGCCAAACGCGAGCGTGGGCTGCGCGTGTTCTCGAAAGCGGAGTGGATCATTTTCGCTGTCGCGGTCTGCGGCGCGATTGCCGCGCTGGTCGGTCTCGCGACCGGCACGATCGTCATCTGAGTTTTCGTCTGATTAGTTATCCGGGCGACCGGATATCTTATTCGCCGCGCTGATCGCATTTGCCGGTCTGATGCGCGGCCCTTTCCCTTCTTCTCCGCTTTTCCGCTTCGCACTGCGCGTTTCTTCGCATGCGCCACTCGCCGCTTAAGGTTCCCTTAAGCGCGCGGCTTCCATAGTTTGTTGCTCCGCTGCCGGTCCGCCGACGCAGACGATGGCCTTGCGTCATTGCTTCGTATCGACTGGCGACGGCGCGTATTTCCGCGGCTCGACCGCATGGCTCGTGTTGCCATTACATAAATGAACATCCACCGAATTCTGGAGCGAGCCGGCTTGCGGCCCACGCTTCCACGTGTGCTCGTGCTCGAGTTTTTCCATCAGCACGCGCACGAGCATTTCAGCGCCGAGCAGGTTTACAAAAGCCTGAATGGCGAGACGCGCAATATGAGTCTCGGTACGCTTTATCGCGCGTTGGGCCTGCTCGTCGATGGCAAATTGCTCAGCAGCGTAGCGCTTGGTGAAGACCGGCTGGTCTACGAACTCAACGATGGCAAGCCGCACGATCACCTCGTCTGCACGTCGTGCGGCGGTATTCGCGAGTTCTTCGACGAACAGATCGAAGCGCGTCAGCGCGCGGTGGCGATCGAATTCGATTTCGACGTATCGGGACGCCAACTGGTGCTGTTTGGTGTGTGCGCCGACTGCAGAAAAGCCAGCCTGAACGCGCGGCCGATGATCGACGAATAGCGCGAGCGCACGGTGCAAGCCTCGCCGTGGCTCACATGCTCGCGGCGTTGCGGATACAACGGATGAAATAGTCGGCCGGCCGCGTGAGAATCGCGCCTTCGCGTTGCATCAGATGCAGTCTCGCCGCCCGCGATGTTTCGATGAAGTCGAGCTTCTTCATATGCCCGATCGTGTTGACCAGTTCGAGCGTGTGCGACGCCCACGCCATCACCGCGTCGATACTGATCGCGAGGCTATACATCAGCGACTGTGACGTGCAACGCGTGATCCGTCGCGGCGCGGGCAGACCTTGCCGGTTGAACAGATCGACGACGAACTGCGGGTATTCGTCGGTCGTATCGGAGTGGACCCATTCGGCGTCGCACAGATCGGCGAGCGACGTTGCCTTTGCCAGCGCTCCGTTGGCGCGCACCGCGAACGCAAGCGGAAAAGTCATCAGCTCCGAATATGCGATCGACGCATCGATATCCGACTCCGTCGCGGCTGCCAGCGCGAAATCGAGCGAGCCCTGACGCAATTGTTCCTGCAGTTTCTTCGCGGTGTATTCGAGGAATTCGACCGTGATGTGCGGCATGTCCCGACGAAACCGCGCATACGCATCGGGCAATAACGTGAGTGCCGCGAGCGGTGTCACGCCGATCGTCACGCGTCCTTCCAGCGCACCTCTTTCCATCGCCATCTGCTGCTCGGCGCGCCCGAGTTCTTCGACGATCAACCGCGCATGCCGCAACAGCGATGCACCGGCTTGCGTCAGCGCGACGCCATTCACGCTGCGGCCGAATAACGACATGCCGATATCGGTTTCCAGTTCGCGAATCGCCTTGGTGACCGCCGGCTGACTGACGAACAGCGCGCGCGATGCGCCGACGATCGTGCCTTCCTCCGCGACGGCCACCAGTGCGCGAAGCTGATGAAGTTTGATCGCCATTAAGTTGCCACCTTGATTATTACCTTAGGGTAAATACTATAACTAACAGTTATTGATATAAAACTTTATCATGTTTTTATTCGCCGCCGATCTCATAGACTGGCTCTCACTTCGCGCTGGCCGTTATCAAGCGCGTGTCAAGCGAGTCTGTCAGAGGAGACGGCGTTGTCCCATCACCCCCATATCGATCCGATCATCACTGAGCACGCGGCCGAGTTCGTCGAACTGCGCCGCGGCATCCATTCGCATCCGGAATTGGGATTCGAGGAAGTCGAAACGAGCCGCCTCGTCGCCGCGAAACTGACGGCCTGGGGCTACGAAGTGACCGAGGGCATCGGCGGCACAGGTGTCGTTGGGCGTCTGAAACTTGGTGACGGCACGCGCGCGATCGGCATTCGCGCCGACATGGACGCGTTGCCGATCATCGAAGACACCGGCTTGCCGTACGCGAGCAAGGTTCACGGCAAGATGCACGCATGCGGACACGATGGCCACACGGCCATTCTGTTGGCCGCCGCGCATTACTTCGCGCAGACGCGCCGCTTCAACGGCACGCTAAATCTGATTTTCCAGCCGGCCGAGGAAGGTCAGGGCGGCGCCGTGCGGATGATGGCGGAAGGACTGTTCGAACGCTTTCCCTGCGATGCGGTGTACGCGTTGCATAACGCGCCGGGCGTACCGGTCGGCAAGTTCATCGTGCAGCAGGGCGCGATGGCGGCATCGGGCGACGTCGTGACGATCACGCTGACCGGCAAAGGCATGCACGCGGCGATGCCGCATCTGAGCCGCGATCCGGTGATCGCGGCCGCCAGCATCGTGATGGCGCTGCAGACGATCATCGCGCGCAACGTGCCGCCGGCGGATGCCGCGGTGCTCACGGTCGGCGCGATCCAGGCCGGCACTACGCACAACGTCGTGCCCAACACCGCGACGATCCTGCTGACGGTGCGCACGCTGAACGCCGACATTCAGACGCTGATCGAAAAGCGCGTGCGCGAGATCGTCGAAAGCCAGGCGGCCAGCTTCGGCATCAGCGTGCAGATCGACTACCAGCCGGTGACGCGGGTGCTGATGAATACGGAACAAGAAACCGCGCGCGCTCGCGACGCGGTTGCCGCGGTGGTCGGCGCGCAGAACATCCTGCCGTTGCCGCCGGGCATGATGGGTGGCGAGGATTTCTCGTGGATGCTCGAAAAAGTGCCGGGCTGCTATGTCGCGCTCGGCAACGGCCACGAGGGGCACGGCAGTTGTATGATCCACAACCCCGGCTATGACTTCAACGATGAGGCGCTGCCGATCGGCGTCGCTTACTGGGCGAGGCTCGTCGAGCAATACCTGAGCGTCTGACCTTCACCGCTTCTCTTTACCGCTTCTTTGCCAATTCGAATTTCGCCGGCCCGGCGTGCCGCCAGGCCGGCGGCAAGACTACGTCCATATCGGGGACTCACATGAAATATAAAAAGACCGTTTGCGCCGCGGCCGTGGCGCTGTTTTCTCACGCGGTATGGGCCGATTCGTATCTTCAGCAATGGCTGGGCTCCTGGCCGCAGATGCAAAGCGCGATCCAGCAGAACGGCGTTTCGCTGTATGGCGCCGTCGACATGGGGCTCAATTTCCAGAGCGTGAGCGGCACGTCACGCTGGCAGACGCAGAGCGGCGGCGTTCATACGTCGCAATTCGGTCTGTTCGGCCGCGAGGATCTCGGCGGCGGACTGAAGGCGGAATTCAACCTCGAGAACGGCTTCATGGCGAACAACGGCGCGCTCGGCACGAGCAATACGCTGTTCGATCGCGCCGCGTGGGTCGGCCTCAATTCGGCGACGTGGGGCGTGGTGCGTCTCGGCTTGCAGCCGACCGCGAACCTGCCTCTCGTCATCGATCCGTTCGGCGAAGTGACGACGAACTCGGTTGTCACATGGCTCGCCGGCGGTGCGGTGCAAACGCCGAAGGGCGTCGGCTATAACGCGGATCTCGGGCCGGGTTCGAGTCAGGTGCTGGTGCGCCAGAGCAATGCCGCGACGTGGACCACGCCGCGCGTCATGGGCTTTAACGCGACGTTCCTGTACGCGTTCAACGGTCAGCCGGGCGTGTCGCCGAATGCGTCGAACCAGGGCGTCGTCGCGTCGTGGACGAACGGCACGTGGTATCTGTCGGGCGCGTACAACCGGGTGTGGAGTGCGCCGGTCGAGACTTCGGCGGGCGTGCAGACCGTGCGCAACGATATCTATGGCGTGTCCGCGATTTACGACGTCGGCAGCTACGTGTTGTCGGCCGCGTTCGCGCAGGTCGCGCCGAAGCTCGAAGGCAACGGCATCGCGCGCTCGTGGCTGGTCGGCGCGACGGTGCCGTGGGGACGTCATGCAGTGCGCGCGTCGGTGGTCTATCGCGATACCTCCGGCGTGCACGATGCCGACGGCGACCCGGCGAAGGATTCCGCGCTCGGTGTGATGCTCGGCTACGACTATGCATTGTCGAAGCGCACGTCGCTGTATGCGCGCGCGGGCTTTATCCGCAACTACGGTATTTCCACCGTGATTCTGAACAGCAACCCATTGCCGCTTCAGACCGGCAGCGCGTCGTCGGAGCTGGGCACGACGCCGATGACGGCTTCGCTCGGTATCTATCACCTGTTCTGAGCAGAGGGTTGTGGGTTGGAGCGGGGCGGCGGCCGGCGCGACGATGCACGGGCATTCGCACGGTCTTATCTATCGTAGAACGCATCACCGATTAATTGCCGGAGTCATCGTCGATGTCATCCGGCCATGGACGACAGGAGAGGAAATGAACGCAAAGCAATGGCTGAAGCTGATTGGCGCGACGGCAGTCGTGCTGGCTTGCTTCGATGCACACGCGCAACCGCAGTCAGCCGGCTCGAACCCGGCGGCGCAGGCGGTGACGGCTTCGTCGCAAACCGACGCCGAACTCAGGACGGCCAACCGGCAACTCGCGCGAGACGTTCGCCGCGCGCTCAGAAGCGCGAAAAACCGCGGGTTGCGCGCGAGCAACGTGACGGTTCGCGCGAATAACGGTGCGGTGACGTTGACGGGCAGCGTGCCGAGCGCGGAGCAGGTCGATCTTGCGACTAGCGTTGCGAAGGAGGTGCCTGGTGTCGCGTCGGTGACTAGCCGTGTCGCCGTGCGTAAAGAATTGAGTCAGCGGGGCAGCAATTAGGAAACGAAGAAGTTTCTGATCGTGCGTTGACTGAGCGATGGACTGATATCCGCAGATATAGGATTCGTCTTAAGCTTGCCCATTCGCAGCGCATCATATAATGCCGGCGCACATCCGATGGGTCAATTCAAACTCCTGCCGACACGGGCGAACAATCGTGTTCGCACCGCTTGCGCAGGTCATTTACGTTGCGTCGGGCGCTGGCATAAGCCGTTGCCTCCAGCAACACATTGAACATCACGGAGAACGAATCCTGTCCTGACTTCATGACGATCGTCAGGCTCCTGGGTAGATGTAAAGAGGCGTCGCTGTTCAGTAGAAAAGTGTGTGCAAGCGGTTGCCCTGCCGAAATTTTCATGAGCCCGATTCTGGAGTACAAGTGAAAAAGATACGACTAGGTATTGCCGACGATCACCCATTCATTCTGCTGGGAGTCGAACACATCATGTTGCGGTGTCCGGATATCGAGATCTGCTTCAAGAGCGAGAGCATCGACCATCTGCTCGACCAGCTCGCCGAAATTCCGGTGGACGTGCTTCTGTGCGACTACGAATTCGAAGACGACCCCAATGCCGATGGTCTCAATCTTCTCGACCGCATCCGGCGCATCTGTCCGGCCACACGGGTTGTGTTTCTGAGTTCGCATTGCTCCGCCTATATCATTTCCGCAGCGCTCAATGCGGGGGCGGCGGGCTTTATCGGCAAAGGGCGCGAGGGACTTGCCAATATCGCGACCGCGGTTCGTACTGCAAGACCCGGCAACATATTCCTGCCCGATTCTCTCGCGGCGAAGATGCAGTCCACGGTGGGCTTGACGCGTGAAATTGACGCATCCCGCAGCGCGTTGTCCGAGAAAGAAGCGACGGTCGTAAAAATGATCTGCGACGGCATGTCGATCGGCGCAATTGCCAAGCGGCTGAGGCGTAGTCCCAAGACCGTGAGCAATCAGAAAAATGCCGGCATGAAGAAGCTCGGCGTCAGAAACGACGTTGAGCTCGCCGCCATCATGCGTGAGTTCTGCTAGTAGCCTGTATCGCCCGTCGTACCTTCCACCTGTTTCGACAGCGTCTCCCGTTTCCCTGCTCCCCATCTTCGTCGGTTTGCCTCCGGTCCAACCGGTGCCCCGGCGCGTCTTCGCTGGTTGTTCAAATAGACATTCATTTTGGGCAACTGCCCATTAACAGTGGTCCGTCGCGATGACATCATTCCTCCACCTTGACGATTGCTGAATACCTCGGCTTTACCAAGGTTTGTAGTTTGAGATAGCAAGATGAGGAATCGATCGATGAAGAAGAAACAAGTCACGCAACTAATACTCGCAATGATGGGTCTGGCCGTCGCACCGATGGTCTTTGCGCAATCGGCACCCGGTACTGGTCAGGTCACGTTCACTGGCGAACTGTACGATGAAACCTGTGTGATCGACAACGGCGACGATGACAAGAAGGTTTTGCTGCCGACGCTGTCCACCCAGTCGCTCAACGCTGCGGGGCGAGTCGCTGGCTCAACGATGTTCGATATTTCGGTGTCCGGCTGCCCGGCAACGCTGACCAGCGTTGCCGCGCATTTCGAGACCACGAACATGAATCCGGATACGCGCAACGCCATCAATCAGGCTAGCGTCTCGAAGGCAGGTAACGTTGAAGTCCAATTGCTGGACCGCGACGGTATGACGCCGATCAAGCTCGGCAGCACGGGTACGTCCGTTCCGATCGACGCCGCTTCCCATACCGCCCAGATGAGCTACGGCGGCCAGTACTACGCAACGGATGCAACCACGGCCGGTAACGTGACGGCAATCGTGCGCTACACGCTGGCATACAACTAAGCCATTCAGAGCTGAATGACATCGGGTTGCTTTTCATTCGGAAAGCAGCCTGACTCGACATTCCAGTTATTCGATCGCTTTGAGGGGCGTATGCGTTCAATGAAGTTTCGTATTCTGGCTGCCGCTGCGGTCGTTTGTAGCGTGGCCACTTTCGCTGCACAGGCTGCCGTCACGATTACCGGAACACGAGTCGTCTATCCAGCTCAGAACCGCGAGGTCAATGTTCGGCTTAACAACGTCGATAGTCGTCCCGTGCTTGTTCAGGCCTGGTTGGACGACGGCGACGCCGCGGCCGCACCGAATGAAATCAAGGTGCCGTTCACGCTGCTGCCTTCCGTGTTCAGAGTGGAACCTAACCGCGGTCAGGCTTTGCGGATCATGTTCACCGGCGGCGATATGCCGAAGGACCGTGAATCCGTTTACTGGTTGAACGTGTTGGAGATCCCGCCCAAGCCTAAGGATGCGGACTCTCGCAACATGATCCAGCTTGCGTTCCGTACCCGAATCAAGATGTTCTATCGGCCGGCGTCGTTACTCGACGATCCGACGGCGGGGCGTGCGCTTCTCACGTGGCATGTCGAGGCAAACGAAAAGGGCGAACGCGTTATCCGCGTAGACAATCCGTCGCCTTATTACATATCGGTCGGTAGCGTCGAGGTGTCCGCGGGAAACAGGAAAGTTTCGCTGCGGCCGGATATGGCACCTCCGTTCGGCCATGTCGATTTCGTTGCCGAGGAAGGCAAGCTCGACATCACGGCTCCTGCAACGATCTCCTACACCGTTCTTAATGATTTCGGTACGCCGGTCAAGGATTCGGCAGAGCTTCAGTCAACACAGCGCGCAGAAGTACGGAAAGACCAATAGTCAAACTACGGGATGTCGGGTGTGCGGAATAAGAAAGCGGCAGTAGGATCGGTATTAGGTAGCTTCCCTTTCAGGTGTCATCCGCTGGCTTGGGCGGCAGTGATGGCGTCGGGATGTTGGGCGTTTTCCGCGGATTCCGCGTTTGCCTCGTGTTCGCCCGACGGCTCAGCCGTGGAGAGGGCCGGCGATTGCATGGCGCCTGAGTCGCCGCAACAGGTGGCGGAAACCGGCTCGGCTGCGCTCCCGCCTGATCACATCGCCGCCAAAACGCCGCTTCCCACCGCGGCCCCGATGGAGGCTCCTCAGGAAGTGGAGTTCAATCCCGCATTCTTTACGGGCAATGTTGCGGATCTGTCGCGCTATACGCGAGGCAATCCGGTTGCTCCGGGCTTGTATCCGCTCGAATTATTCGTCAACGGCAAAAAGCGTGGGCGCCTGGAAGTCCTGTTCCAGGAAGTGCCGGGTTCCGACATTGCCGCACCGTGCTTCACGATGTCTGCGCTGGATCGAATCGGTGTCGATACCAGCCGCGTAGTCGATCGGCTCAAGCAAGCCGGAAAAAATCAGCTTGATGCGGCGGAGTCTTCGTCGTTGTGTATTCCGCTGTCAGAGGCTGTACCCGGATCAGCGGCGTCGTTCAATACCGCCGATCTGCAACTCGATCTTTCGGTACCTCAGATCGAGTTGCGCAGGGAAGCCGCTGGATACGTCGATCCGGCCCGGTGGGATAACGGCATCAACGCGGGCTTCCTTCAATACAGCCTCGCCAGCTACGCTAGCCACCAGAACAGCGGCGCGGATCTGAACAGCGTCTTTCTCGGTCTCCAGAGCGGGATCAATGTCAATGGCTGGCGTCTTCGCCAGTGGTCCACGGCCAGCTGGCAGAACCGCTCGCCGGATGCGCATTGGCAAAATGTGTCGCTGTTTGCGCAGCACGACATCACATCGCTGAAGAGCCAATTTACGGTTGGCGACAGTTCGACGAGCGGTGACGTATTCGATTCGTTCAACGTGCGCGGCGTACAGGTTTCCACCGACGACCGCATGCTGCCGGATTCGATGAGATCTTACGCGCCGGTCGTGCGTGGCGTAGCCGATACCAATGCACGTGTGACGGTACGTCAGAACAACATCATCCTGACCGAGACCAGCGTGCCACCAGGGCCGTTCGAACTGAGCGACCTGCCGGCCACCGGCTACGGCGGCGACCTTCAGGTCACGATAACGGAAGCCGACGGTCGTCAACGAACTTTTCTCGTACCGTTTGCTTCCGTGCCGCAGTTGCTGAGACCCGGCGTTTCACGCTTCAACGTGACGACGGGTGTCTATCGCGACATGGTGCTCGATGCGCATCCTTGGGTCGCGCAGGGCATTTATCAGCGAGGTATGACGAACCTGCTGACTGGCTACACCGGCGCTCAGTTTTCCGAGGGCTATTGGTCTGGTCTTGTCGGCCTTGCCCTCAATACGCCACTCGGCGCGGTCGCGCTGGATGTGACGGCGGCCGGTACTCATGTATCTGGCGTATCCAACGGTCGTCCGGGTTATAGCGCGCGCATTAGCTACAGCAAGCTTGTCCCCACCACGAAGACAAATTTTTCCGTTGCGGCGTACCGCTATTCCACCGCGCGCTTCTACAGCCTGCGCGACGCGATCTACGCGCGCAACAGTACGGCAGGGAACGCGGCTCTGTACGACTACCGTATGCGTAGCCGTCTACAGTTGAATATCAACCAGCCGATCGGCGAATCGAGTTCGATCTATCTCGCCGGCAGTTCGCAAAACTATTGGGGTAGTGCGAAGGGGTATGACCTTCAGTATCAGGTCGGCTTCAACAGTTCGTATAAGCGCATCGCCTATTCGCTGTACGCGCAACGCTCGCGTCTGCAGAACTCGCGGATCAACACGCAGGTCGGCTTGAATTTCACCGTCCCGTTGGGACGGGTCGATTCGAATGCGAAGCACATGTTCGATTACCTGAGCGCAAACCTGTCGCGCTCCTCGGGAGGCGACAGCACGATTCAGGCCACGGCTTCGGGCAACACGAGTGGGGACACGCCAGTCAGCTACGGCATCAATGCGGCGCGGATCGTCTCCGCGGACAACCGGACTGTGTCGGCGGGCGGCTATGCGATGTACCGCGGGCAATATGGCACCTACAACGGCAACGCGTCGATCAGCAACCAGACGCGTCAAGCCGCCTTCAATGCCGACGGTGCGGTGGTCGTGCACAGCGGTGGCGTGACGTTGAGTCCACCGCTTGGCCAGGCATTTGCACTGGTCGAGGCGAAAGGGGCGGAGGGTGGCCGGATCATCAATGGTCAGGGTGCGCGCATCGACAGCAATGGCTACGCGGTATTGCCGTCGTTGATGCCTTACCGAGTCAATACGGTGGCACTCGACCCGAGCGACGTGTCGCTCGACGTTGAACTCGGCAATACGAGTGAAGAAGTGGTGCCGCGCGCCAATTCACTCGTGAAAGTGAAGATTGCGACAACCCAGGGCACGCCTATATTCGCCGAGGTCGAAGACCCGCAAGGCCACGCGCTGCCGATGGGCACGGAGCTGTTCGACGAATCCGAAAAGTCGGTTGGCATCGTTGGCCAAGGCGGCCTCGCTTATCTGCGTGGCCTCGAGGGTCACGGCCAGCTGCGCGTGCGCTGGGGTACGGGTGCTGCCGAGCAGTGTGTGATGCCCTATGCGATCCCGGACGAAAAGACGGACAACAAGAATGATAAGAGCCGGCAGTCGGGGATTGTCGCTCGTATCAAGTTGAGTTGCGATCCGGCTCTGATCTGGTCTCCGCCGTCCAGGAAGCATGCTGTAAATGCGTCTTCAGGCGTGGCTCCCGCCAGTTCTCTTCAGTGATTCGCGAAGCATGATGCGGACGTCTGCTCGCGCGTCATGCTTCAAATGATTGTGCCGACAGTGGAGGTCGGGAAATGAACCATATCGAGAAATACCTGAGAATTGCCGGGCTGATACTTGGCGTGGTGGCTGGCATGCTGGCTGTGCCCGCGACAACTAGCGCGCAGTCCTTGCCTTCGGTCAGGCTCAATTTCACGGGCAACTATGTTGCTACGACGTGCCAGTTGATTGGCTCGCCCGATATGACGGAAACCTTGCCAAGGGTTTCGACGCAATCGCTTGCCGCGCCAGGGGCGGTGGCTGGCGAAAAGGATTTCACCATCACGATGCAATGCCCGAGCGACGTGACGGGTGCGCGCGTTTACTTCGAAAGCGGTCCGGCGACCGACCCGCAAACCGGGAATTTGACCCCCCAGTCTATTAGCGGTGTGACATCGGCCTCTAATGTCCAGATCAGGCTCGCGAATTCGGACGGTACGCCGATCAAGGTCGGCGATCGGTCGACGATGCGAGTCATTCCGATCACGTCGACAGATCCAACGCCGGCAAGATTCTTCGCGAGCTATTACGCGACCGGGCGCGCTACCGCGGGCAGGGTAAGCACTTTTGTGACCTACGTCGTCGAAGTGCCCTGATGCTGCCCGACGAATACATCTGTTTTCAATAATGTCCGACTCAATCGCCACGCTGGTGCGAGCGACAGCACTGTGTGCAGCATTGCTGCGCGGCGGCGCCGAGATTCCAGCTATCCATATTTGGCGTGCCCGCTGCAGCGCGCTGGTCGAGACATTGCGGCAGGCCATGCAGGACGCGCAATATCCTGCGGCGCTCATCGACGAAGCCAGTCTCGCTCAAAGCGTGTTGCTCGACGAACTGACATTGCGTGCGTTGCCGCTTGCGCAACACACTGAATGGTCGCGCGAATCCTTGCAGATGCGTTTTCATCGCGTACGCGACGGCGCCTCGCGAGTCTGGGAGCGTATCGACGCATTGCTTGACAAGCGTCACCACGACCAGGCGGCACTTGAGCTATACGGCATTCTGCTCGAACTGGGCTTTAGCGGAGGCCGCGCCGATGCAGATGCTTGTCGGCGCCGAGTGAAACTGGCGGTGAGCCGACTACCGGGTAGCGACACGTCGGCCCCTGTGCTGGCGAAGAACATTGGCTCGTCAACGCGGCATCCGAAGCAGGCGTTCATCATGACTTTCGCAGTCCGCTATCGCGCGCTGCTGGTCTGCTTCACGCTTTTCGTGATTGGGCTGATGTGGCTGTGCATTCCACGCGATTCCCAACCGTCGTCGTTTGCCGCGCTGGGCCTTGTCTCGTTGACAGCTTTTTGCGCAACTGCTCTGCTTGCCTACAGGCGATCGCCAGCGGGCCACAACAATGAAGCAATAAGCCTGGACACAGCGCGCGAGTTGCCTGTGATTCTCGTCGCCGGGCCATATGCCGCCGCGGCGTTCGAAGGCAGTGCGCGGATGTGCACGTTACGCCGCACTAGCGACGCAGTGTGGATGCTGGTCAGAACCCCGGATGAACTGGCGGCATCGATAGCCACGATCAAAATTTCGCATCAGCGGCTGCCAGATGCCGTGCTGATGCCCGTTGTTCCCGACGGCGATCGCGACGATGCGCAGATTCGTCAGGAATTTTCCCGTTGGCGGTATGAACTCGATCGAACCGAAGGTTATCGCGCAGCCGCATTGCCTTGCTATATCGCGATTTACGCATGTCTCGGAGCCGGTGGCGATGCTGCGGCGAGTCCGATATGGTTCGGCGACGTCATGGGCGCGTCGACGACCGAGCCGGAAATTCAACATGCGCGACATGCTGCAAGTCTGATCCGAAGTCAGCTGGATCAGGCGTCGCTTGAGAGTATGCAACCGGCGCTCGCCGCACGCAGAGCGCTGGGGCACGCGGTGGTCGACTGGCTCGAAGATGTCGCGCTGTTGTCGATTCTTTCGTCGCTCGCAAATACGGCGCCACTGTCGTTGCGCGGCTTGTTGCTGTCTGATATCGGGTATGCGCCGACGCACGCGGGTGCGTGGACACGCTGGCTGAACGGCAAGACGGGCCTGCGGCCATGTCCGATACCACCGAAGCGACAGCCGTTGCCGCTGCCCAAGGTCCCTGTGCGCGCGTTTGTAGAGCGAACCCCGGAGAGCGGCCAGCGGAGGCCGCATTGGTTAGCGTCGTACGCAGTGGCGGCGTCGGCCGCTTTGGTGGTGGCGTCGATCGGCGTCCCGGTGTGGATGATGAACAGCCGGCCCGACTCAAAGCGCGGCGTAGCCGCCGGGTTTGGCGGGGCATGGTACCAGGATGAAGCATCATTAGCCGCGCTGGCGCATAGCGGCTCGAAATCCGCTCAGCGGGAAGGTGTGACGATCGACAACCTGTCGCTATTCGATAGCGGCAAGACCACGCTCAAGCCAGGGGCCGAACTCAAGCTCAAGGCCGCTATCGATCTGATTCTGGCTAACCCGGGCAAGCGAATTCTGATTGCGGGCCATACAGATGATGTCGGTACGAGCGCCGCGAATCTGATGCTTTCCGAGGCGCGAGCCCGTGCTATTCGTGACTGGTTCGTCGACAACGCTTCGTTGCCGGTCACGCGCTTTGCGATTCAAGGCTACGGCGACACGCGTCCGCTCGCCAGTAACGCAGATAGTCGGGGCCGCGAAATGAATCGTCGTGTCGAAATCACTCTGGTGCCCGACTCGCGAGCAGACTAAACACGCTCGCGACAGTTAGCCCCCGCACCGCTGCCTCGTCGAGCAGCGTCGACCTCTCCAGGCGATCCATTCGACAGGATCAATTTTGGGCAACCGCCCATGTCCTTCAGCAACTCCCGTACTTAATATCTTTGTTTTGCGGGTCTGCTTCTTCGAAGCTTGCTGTGTCGCCGCTTGTCCTTTTTCTTCAGTGAATAAAGTTAGAGCAATATGCCGGTTTCCAACAGTTCTCAAAAATTCATCGCACGTAATCGTGCGCCCCGGGTTCAGATCGAATACGACGTAGAAATCTACGGCTCGGAAAAGAAGGTCGAACTCCCGTTCGTGATGGGTGTGCTGGCCGATTTGTCGGGTAAACCGCTCGAGCCGTTGCCCGCCGTCGGCGATCGCAAATTCTTCAGTATCGACATCGATAACTTCGACGAGCGAATGAAGGCCATGAAGCCGCGCGTCGCCTTTGCGGTTCCCAACACACTGACGAATGACGGCCAGCTGATGGTCGATATGACATTCGAAAGCATGGACGATTTTTCGCCCGCCGCCGTCGCAAAGAAAGTCGGCGCGCTTGCGCAATTGCTCGAGGCGCGCACGCAGCTAGCCAACCTGCAAACCTATATGGATGGCAAAAGCGGCGCCGAAAACCTCGTCAGCAAGGTTCTTAAGGACCCAGCGCTGCTCGAGGCACTTGCAAATGCGCCGAAGCCGGCGGAGTCGCTGAAGCCGCAAGCCGCGTCCGCCGGCGAGCCGACGATCAACGAGTGATTTGTGCTTTCCGAAGAAAGCAGAGCCTGAACCAGTGGGGAAATAATGGCCCAACGCCAGTCGAAGATTCAAGCCGAGGAAACCTCGAGCGTAACCAGTCAATCCGATTTCAATGCGCTGCTGTCGCGCGAATTCAAGCCGAAAACCGAGCGTGCGCGCGAGGCAGTCGAAAGCGCAGTGCAAACGCTCGCACAGCAGGCGCTGCTCACGGCGGCCACCGTGTCCGACGACGCGTACAAGAACATCGAGTCGATCATCGGTGAGATCGATCGCAAGCTGTCCGAGCAAATCAATCTGATCCTGCATCACGACGAATTCCAGCAACTGGAAAGCGCGTGGCGCGGCTTGCATCACCTCGTGACGAATACGGAAACCGACGATCAACTGAAGATCCGTTTCATGGACGTCTCGAAGGAAGACCTGCGTCGCACGATGAAGCGCTACAAAGGCATCGCGTGGGACCAAAGCCCGTTCTTCAAGCAGATTTACGAAGAAGAATACGGCCAGCTGGGGGGCGAGCCCTACGGTTGTCTCGTAGCCGACTATTACTTCGACCATACGCCGCCCGATGTCGATCTGCTGTCGTCAATCGCGAAAGTCGCCGCGGCGTCGCATGCGCCGTTCATTACCGGCGCGGCGCCGTCGGTGCTGCAAATGGATTCGTGGCAGGAACTCGCAAATCCGCGTGACCTGACAAAGATCTTTACGCAAAACCTCGAATACGCACCGTGGAATTCGTTGCGCAATTCAGAAGACTCGCGCTACATCGGTCTCGCAATGCCGCGTTTCCTGTCGCGTCTGCCCTACGGCATCAACACGAATCCGGTCGACGAATTCAATTTCGAGGAAGCAACCGATGGTGCCGATCATCGCAAGTACGTGTGGTCGAACGCGGCCTATGCGATGGCGGTGAACATCAATCGGTCGTTCAAGAAGTACGGCTGGTGCACGTTGATTCGTGGCGTCGAAAGCGGCGGTGTGGTCGAGAACCTGCCGTGCCACTCGTTCCCGACCGATGACGGCGGTGTCGACATGAAGTGCCCAACCGAGATCGCGATTTCCGACCGTCGCGAAGCGGAACTGTCGAAGAACGGTTTTATGCCGCTGATCCATCGCAAGAATACCGATTACGCGGCATTCATTGGTGCGCAGTCGTTGCAGAAGCCGGTTGAGTACCACGATCCGGACGCAACCGCGAATGCAAATCTGTCCGCGCGTCTGCCGTATCTGTTCGCCTGCTCACGCTTTGCGCATTACCTGAAGTGCATCGTGCGCGACAAGATCGGCTCGTTCAAGGAGCGCGACGAGATGCAGCAGTGGCTCAACGAGTGGGTCATGAACTACGTCGATATCGATCCGGCGAATTCGTCGCAGGAAACCAAAGCGCGTCGGCCGTTAGCCGCCGCCGAGGTGGTGGTCGAGGACGTGGAGGGCAATCCCGGCTATTACCAGGCGAAGTTCTTCCTGCGTCCGCACTTCCAGCTCGAAGGTCTGACCGTTTCGTTGCGCCTTGTTGCGAAACTGCCGATCGTGAAAGAGGCCGCCTAAGCCGAAGGCTGCAGTTTGCTTTGTGGCATCCGGTGATCGCCGAAAACTGAGCGACAGGCAGGCGCTCACTAAATATGCCTGACCTCATTGAGCCTTTTTTATACCTACAAGTCGCAAAGGAGTAGTTTCATGGCGCAAGACATCTTTCTCAAAATCAACGGGATCGATGGGGAATCCACGGACGCGATCCACAAGGACGAAATCGACATCCTGAGCTGGTCGTGGGCCGTTACCCAGCAATCCAACATGCACATCGGGTCCGGCGGCGGCGCAGGTCGCGCAACGGTCGAGGACCTTTCGTTCGAGCACTACATCGATCGTGCGACTCCCAACCTCACGCAGTATTGCCTGACCGGCAAGCATATCGACGAAGCGAAGCTCGTCGTGCGCAAGGCCGGCGGCAATCCGCTCGAATACATCAAGTTCACGATGAACGATGTGCTGGTCACCGCGGTCGAGCCGTCGGGCGTGAGCAATAGCGAGTCGCGTCCGAGCGAGAAAGTGCGTCTGTCGTTTGCCCGTCTGAAGCAGGAGTATGTGGTTCAGAACGCACAAGGCGGTAGCGGTGGCGCGATCACGGCAACGTTCGACATCAAGAAGAACAGCGCCTAACAACGCTTAAGCCGCATGCGTTGCTGAATCGTGATCCTCGCCGGAATGATTGGCTGGGACACCAGCGTTCGCCAGGGTGTCGGGCTATATGCCGCCACCCTGGCAAATTCATTCAGAACGACGCATAAGGTCACTTCGACTCCGTTAGATGGTTCCAAACTTATTTTCCCGTTTCGCAACCTGGCTACGCATTGCAAGCTGGCTAGTACTGAGCGGAGTGGGCATAGGCTTGACAGCATGCAGTAGCACTCCCGTGCCTGTGTTCAAGGAGCAGACGAACCTGCGGCTGCGGATCGCCGCAAGCGAGAACGTCAATCCGAACGAGTGGGGCAACGCCGCGCCGATCCAGGTCCGAGTCTACGAGTTGAAGTCCGCGACCGCATTTGAGAGCGCCGATTTTTTCACGCTGCAGAGCGAGGACAAGAAAGTCCTCGGTGACGACGCGCTGGTCGTCGACGAATTCATTCTGCGCCCAGGTGAGCAGCGCGATGTGATGCGCAAATCTAACCCTGCTACGACCGTTATTGGCGTGCTTGCAGGCTACCGGGAGCTTGGGAAATCGGTGTGGCGTGCGGTCTATCGGTTGCCGGTGGCACCCGACGCCGCGTGGTATCGGATGGCTATTCCAGACAAGGAACAGAAGCTGATGATCCAGCTTGACCAGCGCGCTGTTTCGGTTTCAAAGACAGATCAATTTCGATGAGTTGGTATAACAAGGTTGTGTGGAGCGAAGGTCTGTTCCTGCGCCCACAACTGTTTCAGCAGCAGGAACGCTACCTCGAGTCGCTCGCGCACCGGCGCAGCGCGCCGCTAAGTCCGTTTTTCTGGGGCTTTGGCCGCTATGAAATCGACCAGGAATCGCTGGCGTTCGGCAAGCTCGTGTTCAAGAGCGGAATGGGCGTGTTTCCGGACGGTACGCCATTCGACGTACCGGGTCTGACGCCGCCGCCTCCGCCGCTGACGATCGGCGCGGAGCATCGCGATCAGGTGATCTACCTGGCGGTGCCGCTGCGTCTGCCGAATACTGAGGAAACCGCCTTTACCGAGCAGAGCGGATCGCTTGCCCGTTACGTTGCGTACGACGTGGATCTGCGAGACAGCAACGCGATTGGCCAAGGGCCGAAGCCTGTACAACTCGCGAATCTGCGTCTGCGGCTGCTGCCGGAGAAGGAGCTCACGCAGTCGTGGATCGGCATTGCGCTGACGCGCGTAAAGACCTTACATGCCGATGGCGCGGTGTCGCTGGACCGATCCGAACACATTCCTCCCGTTACCGGCTATGGTGCGAACCCGCTATTGCGTGAATGGACGATGCAGCTACACGGTCTCGCCAGGCTGCGCGCCGACGCGCTGGCGGCCCGGTTGTCCGGTACCGACGGCCGCACGGGCGCCGCCGCCGAAGTGGCCGACTATCTGCTGCTGCAGGTGCTCAATCGTTATGAGCCGCTGCTCGAGCATATCTGCCGGCTGGAAGAAACGGCACCCGTGGATCTGTATCGCGAGCTCGCTCTCTTTGCTGGTGAGCTGTCTACCTTCGTGCGTCCGCAAACACGGCGTCCGGCGCCCGCGCCTGGTTACGACCACGCGCGGCTATACCGCAGCATCAAGCCGCTGGTCGACCAGGTTCACCAACTGCTGAATCAGGTGCTGATTCGCGGTGCGCAGCCGATTGCGCTCACCGAACAGGCGCACGGCATCCGTACCGCGGCCGTGCTGCCGACCGAACTGGCCGGCTATTCGAGTCTGGTGCTCGCGGTGGGTGCGCAGATGCAACCTGACTTGCTGCAGCAACAGTTCCTCGCGCAGACGAAGATCAGCCACCCTCAGCGACTGCCGGAGCTGGTTCGTTCGCTGTTGCCGGGGTTGACGATCGCGCCGCTGCCGGTGCCGCCGCGTCAGATTCCGTTCAACTCGGGTTTTATCTATTTCGAGCTTTCGCGCACCGGGCCGTTCTGGGAGCAGATCGCTCGCCATGGCGGTCTCGCCATGCACATCGGCGGGCATTTTCCGGAGCTCAAGCTTGAGCTGTGGGGCGTGCGTCAGAAATGAGTACAGATGCATACGCGGACAACGCGTTCGACTTTCTGACAGACGCGACCGGCTCCACTTCGAACAAGGAGCTGCCGTCGGCATTGCCGGCGGGTGGTCCATCGGCGGCAGACGCTGCCGGCCAGGAGCCGGTCGTTGATCCGGCCGCGTTCGCTCCGCCAGAAGATCTGCAAATGCGTGTCGAACGCACGCGAGTTGCGCAGAACCCATTACGCGAAGCTGCGCAGCCGTTGCTGCGCATGCTGGCCGACATGCCGGCCGGGCTCGATTCGCCGGTCGCGATGGCGAGCCTGCGTGCGCTGCTCGTGCGTGAAATCGCCGCATTCCAGAAAGTCTGCGATAAGGCGCATCTGCCGTGGAAGCACGTGGCCGCGGTTCGCTACGCGCTGTGCACCGCGCTCGACGAGGCGGCGAACCGCACGCGCTGGGGCGGCGGTGGCGCGTGGGCCACGCGCAGCCTGCTGATCACGTTCGAAGGCGAAGTGGACGGCGGCGAGAAGTTTTTTCTGCTGATCGGCCGTATGGCGACCGATCCTCAGGAATACATCGACGTCCTCGAAGTGCTGTACCGCATTCTCGGTCTTGGATTCGAGGGGCGCTACAGCGTCGTCGTGGATGGCGCGCGTCATCTCGAACAGATCCGCCAGCGCTTACTGACGCTCATTAGCGGCGCCCGCGACACGGGTCGTCTCGAATTGTCGCCTCATTGGCGTGGTGAAGAGCCCGGCAAGATGCGCCTGTTGAGAAGCGTGCCGGTCTGGGTGACCGCGAGCGTCGCCGTGCTGTGCGTATTCTCGATTTTTGCCTGGTACAAGTACCGGCTGTTGTCCGAAAGTCAAACACTCAGCGCGAAAATCCTCGCAATCGGCCGCCCGGTGGAGGTCAAGATCGAGGCGAGCGTCGTGCGCGAGCGGCTGCGCCTGTCGGTGCTGCTCAAAAACGAGATCGCACGCGGCCAACTAACCGTCGACGAGAACCAGCGCAGCAGCAAAGTCGTGTTCCGTGGGGACGATATGTTCGTTCCGGGGCAAAGCCGTATGCGTCCGGAACTGGACCCGGTGTTGACCAAGGTCGCGCGCGAAGTGGTGCGCGTCGGCGGCCATGTCACCGTGACCGGGCATACCGACAACCAGCCAATTCATACCACCGAATTTCCAGACAACCAGGCGTTGTCCGAGAAGCGCGCGGCGTTCGTCGCCGGCGTTCTCAACGCGCACGGCATGCCTGCCGATCGCATCGTCGCGATTGGCAATGGCGATACACAGCCTGTCGCCGACAACGCCACTGCAGAAGGTCGCTCCCGCAATCGACGCGTGGAAGTCCTCGTCACGCAATAACGGGAAAGCCTGAATGTCCTTTCTGAACCGCTTTCGCAAGCATGTTTTTACGCGCCAGACGTTGATGTTCGCGGCGATCCTCGTGATCGCCGCGGTCGTCTGGTTTATCGGACCTTTTATCGCATTCGGCGACTATCGGCCGCTCGAAACCGCACTGTCGCGCACGCTGACGATCATTCTGCTGCTGGTGTTGGCGCTGTTCCGGCTGCTCCGGGTGCCGGCCGGCATAGTGGGCGTGGCGCTGCTCGGTGTCGCGCTGTGCATCTGGAATTTCGGATCGAAATTTGCGTTCGGCGATACGCATCCGCTCGCCGCGCCGTGGTCCCGCGCGCTGCTGATTTCAGTTCTGCTTGCGTGCTACACGATTTATGGAATCTATCGCCTGTTGAAGGCGCTGGAAGACGACAAGACACTGCTGCAGCGCATCCTGAATCCATTCGCGCGCAAAGGTGACACGGCTCCGCTCGCGCGCAAGGAAATTGGCGCGCTCAATTCGGTAGTTACGAAGGCGATCGAAAAGCTCAAACGTCTGCGTGGTGGCCCGAGTGGGCTGCGTCGTCTGTTGGAAAATCAGCGCTATCTGTACGAGTTGCCGTGGTACATGGTGATCGGCTCGTCGGGAGCCGGTAAAACCACGCTGATCCTGAATTCGGGACTCGACTTTCCTGATGCCGATCAGATGGCGGAGGCGTCGCTGGGAACGCGCGTCGAAACCGCAAATTGCGACTGGTGGTTCACGAATGAAGCGGTGCTGATCGATACCGCGGGCCGCTATGCCGTGCATGACGCGGCTTCGCCAGCCGCCGGCGGCGACGCGAAGCCTCACGACGTCACGATGGACGACGCCGGGCCGCGCGACCCGAAATCCACCAACGCAGCGGAATGGCACGGCTTCCTCGCGTTGCTGCGCAAGCGGCGGCCGCGTGCGCCTATCAATGGCGCACTGCTGGCCGTCTCCGTTGAGGAGTTGCTGAGCGCATCGCCATCCGGCCGCAAGGCGCTTGCGGCATCGATGCGCGCGCGGCTTGGCGAGTTGCGTCAGCAACTGGGTATCCGCTTTCCGGTCTACGTGCTCGTCACGAAGCTCGATTTGCTGCCCGGCTTCAGCGAATATTTCCAGTCGCTGACCGCGGAAAGTCGTGCGCAGATTCTCGGCTTCACGCTGCCCTATCGGCAAGACGGTGACGAGCAGCATCGCGACGCGCTGCGCGTGAACTGCGCGGCCGAGCTGCGCGAACTGGAACAGGGACTCGAAGACGGCATCAATACGCGTCTTTCCGAAGTGTACGAAGTCGACCGGCGCAGAAAGCTGTATGCGCTGCCGTCCGAATTCCGTTGTCTGTGCGCGGAGCTGACCGAATTTCTCGCACTCGTGTTTCTCGACTCGAAATACGACGACACGCAGTTGAACAGTACGTTGCGCGGCGTCTATTTCACGAGCGCGGCGCAAACTCACCAAGTGGTGTCCGCCGACAACACGACGCTGCTGCAGCGCCTGAGCCGCGGGTTGGTGGGCATCGTCGGCGGTGGCGTGAGCGCAGCCGGGGCGGTGCCGATTGCGCCGATTGCACCCATCGCGCCGTCCGCGTCGTCATCGGGCAATGATGCGCCGAGCGCCTATCGCGGCTATTTTCTGCGCAACCTGTTCCAGCGCGTGATCCTTGCCGAAGGGCATCTCGTGCGGCCGAACTGGCAATGGGAAATGCGCTTTCGCACGCTGCGCGCGGTCGGCCATCTGCTGTCGATCGTCGTCGCGGTGTGGCTGGTCGGCGCGCTCGTCGTGAGCTTCGACAACAACCGCAACTACCTGGCCGCGACCGATCTGAAGACGGACACGCTCGCCACGCGTGTGGCCGCGCAGCGTAAGACGCCTCAGCAAGGCGCGACGGGGCCGATTCTTTCCGCAGCGCACGAGTTGCCGAGGTTAGATGATCTGGACCTCGACAGCCCCGGTCTCGCGTGGCGCTACGGGCTGTACACGGTGCCGGCCGTACGCGGCGCGGCCACTGTGACCTACGGCAACCTGCTGAATCAGATGGTGTTGCCGCGGATCGTCAGCCGGCTCGAAACCGTGCTCGACACGCAGATCGGCGCTCAGGACGCGGATGGCGTCTATCGCACGTTGTCGGTCTACCTGATGCTGTTCGACCGCTCGCATTACGACACAAAGGCGATCAAGGCGTGGGTGCTCGAAGACTGGGAGCACGCGAACAGCGTTGCATCGATGGGCGAGCGCAGCGTGATGGCGCGTCATCTCGACGCATTGTTTGCCGACGGCGTGCCCGCGGTGCCCGCACAGCCGATGAACGCGCCTCTCGTCGCGCGTGCGCGCGACTTTCTCGGCCGCAATCCGGCATCCGGGCGTCTCTATGAACGCGCGATGAACGCGATGGCGCCCGAAGCGCCGGAGGCTGTCACGCTGATCAGCGCCGCGGGTCCGCAGGCGACAGCGGTGTTCTCTCTGGCACCGGGCTCGACGCTCGAACGCGGCATACCGGGTCTCTATACCTACGACGGTTATCACGAGGTTTTTAACCAGCGCCTGCCCGAATTTCTCGCGCAGGCTCAAAAGCAGGATGCGTGGGTGATGGGCATGGCCGATACGTCGGCGCGTTGGCGACATTGGGAACGCGGCGGAGCGCCGGGCGATTCCGCCGGTGATTCCGCCGGTCACACGGCGAGAGACAAATCAGGCTCTCGCCAGGACCGCATCGCCGACGAAATCCGTCGCCAGTATCTGACCGACTACGGCAACTACTGGCAGCAGTTTCTCGATGACGTGAGGCCAGTTGCCGGCGGTGACGGCACGCTGGCACTCGATCTGCAGACGCTGCGCACGCTCGCCGCGCCGGATTCGCCGCTCGCGCGGCTCGCGCGCACAGCGGTGCGCGAGACATCGCTGTCGGTGACCGACAACGCGGACGAGCCGTCGCTCGCCGACAGCGCGGCGAATGCAATCACGCGCCGTTCGCGTGTCGCGCGCGCGGCAAGTGCCGTCGCCGCGACGGCGACGCTCGGTCAGATCTCGCAACAGCGCATGGAGCGGGAATTGGTCGACAACCGCTTCGCCGCGCTGCGCGAAGTCGTGACCGGCCACGCCAGCGTCGGCACCAGCAGTGGCAGCGGCAGCGGAGGAAGCTCCGCGTCCGCGTTGGCGCAAATGCCGATGGGCAGCGGCAGCGCGCTGCGGCTCGACGGCATCATCGGCCTGATCAACGAGCAGTACACGCACCTCGTGATGGCCGGCAACGTACTCGCAACCAACAGCATGCCGGCCGTCGACGACCTCGGTTCGACGCTGCAGCTGGAAGCCGAGAAGTTGCCCGCGCCGTTTCGCGCGGTGCTGACCGGTATTGCATCGCAGTCGATGCGCAAGCTCGACCGTGGAGTCGGATCGTTGCTCGCGCAGCAGGTCGAGTCGAGCGTCGGCGCGCAGTGCCGTCGCCTGATCGAAGGCAGGTATCCGTTTGCGGCAAGCGCCCAGGAAGTCGACATCGACGACTTCAACCGCGTGTTCGCCTCAGGCGGGCTGCTCGACGACTTCTTCGAGAAGACGCTCGCAAGCCGCGTCGACACAAGCACGCGGCCGTGGCGTTACAAGCCGGTCAACCCCGGCATGCCGCCGATTCAGGGGCCAGGCCTCGAACCTTTCGAGCGCGCGGCGGCGATTCGCGAGGTGCTTTTCCGTGACCCCGGCGCGAACCGGATGGCCTGGAAGATGAGCTTGAAGGTCGTGTCGCTGGATCCGGAAATCACGGATCTGCTGATCGATATCGATGGCCAGAGCTACCGGTATGCGCATGGCCCGGTCACGACATTCGCTGTCGCCTGGCCCGGGCCGCGTGGCGGCTCGATGGCCGGTATCACCGCGAATCCACGCGTGCGTCCGGATACGTCGATCACCATGGCCGAAGGACCGTGGGCGCTGTTTCGCCTGATCGACCGGGGCCGCGCGACGTCGACGTTGTCGTCGAGCCGCACTGCTGTCGAGTTCGGTTTCGACGGCCGCCGTGCAGTGCTCGAACTGACATCGGGCGGCCAGTCGGGCGCGCAGTTGACGGGTCTGCTCAACGGCTTTCGCTGTCCCGGCGGCAGTAGCCATGGTGGTAGCAACAGCGCGAGCCAGACAGCGGCATCGATGGTTTCCTCCGTCGGCGACGGCGGGTTGCAGTTTCGAAATACGGGTGCGCAATTCCGCGCCGGGCCGTTTTCGATGAATAGAGTTTCGATGAATAGAGTCTAGGGGAGTGAATGTCAAATAGTACGTTGAACAAGGTCGCTGTTCAGGCCCGGGTCGTCATGGTGTCCAGTGAGGCCATGCCGCAACTGCTCGGACAGCCCGCGCTCGAGTTCATGTCGCTGGAGGGCAACGAGTATCTGGGCAAGCTGTTTAGCTACGAACTGCTGCTGCGCACGCCTGATGATTACACGGTCCCGCTCGCCGTCAGCGCCAATATCGACCTCTCGGCGCTGCTCGGCAAGGAAATGACGGTGACGATGGAACTCGATCGCCCGGCTGACCTGGCGGCTGACGCGGACGCGGCCCGGCGCGAGATCACCGGCCTCGTCGTGGAGGCGGCGTACCTGTGCCGCAAAGGCCGCTACAACGTCTATCGCGTCGTACTGAAGCCATGGCTGGCGCTCGCCGAACTGACGACCGATTTCAAGACCTTTCAGGACAAGACCGTCATCGAAATCATCGACGAGGTGCTGAAGGACTATCCGTACCCGGTCGAAAAGCGGCTCGACGTCAGCTGCTATGAACTGACCGGCGAAAGCCCGCGCAACGAGCCGCGCGCGTTCCAGGTGCAGTACGGCGAGACCGATTTCCACTTTATCCAGCGGCTGATGGAAGAGTGGGGCATCTACTGGTTTTTCGAGCATTCCGATGGCAAGCACCGGCTCGTGCTGTGCGATCACATCGGCGCGCACCGCAAGTCGCCGAATCCGGCATACCACACGCTGGCCTTCCAGCCGCAGGGCGGCAAAACCGATACCGAGTATGTCAGTGAATTCTCGATGACCGAGGCGCTGCGCACCGGTCACTATGTGACGAGCGACTTCGACTTCACGCGCTCGCGAGCCGATCTGCGCGCGATCAACCAACAGCCACGCGATACGAACTGGAACACGCTCGAGCACTACGAGTGGCCGGGCGACTACACCGACGGCAGCCACGGCGAGCTGCTGGCTCGCACCCGTATGGAAGCACTGCGCGCGCCGGGCCGACGCGCGAAAGGCTCGGGCAACGTGCGCGGGCTCGCGTGCGGCCAGACGTTCGAGCTGACCGGTTACGACTATACGGCGGCGAATTGCGAATACCTGGTCATCGACACGGAACTCAAACTGACCGGCAACCCCGACGAATCGGGCAGCAATTACGAGTACACGTGTAGCAATAAATTCAACGTACAGCCGACGAGCGAAATGTTCAGGCTGCCGCGTGAAACGCTCAAGCCGCGAGTGAGCGGCCCGCAGTCGGCGATCGTCGTGGGGCCGCCAGGCAACGAACTGTGGACCGATGAATTCGGTCGCGTGAAGATCCACTTCGCATGGGACCGCTACGGCCGCAACGCGGAAACGGATTCGTGCTGGGTTCGCGTGAGCCAGGCGTGGGCCGGCGCGAGCTTCGGCGGCATCTACATTCCGCGAATCGGACAGGAGGTCATCGTTGACTTCTGGAATGGCGATCCGGATCGCCCGCTGATTACCGGCAGTCTGTACAACACGATCACGCGCCCGCCTTATGACTTGCCCGGCAACGCGACGCAGAGCGGCTTCATGAGCCGATCGATGAAAGGCGGCTTGCAGAATTTCAACCGTATCCGTTTCGAGGACAAGGCAGGTGCCGAGGAATTCTCGATTCAGGCAGAGCGGGAAATGAGCCGCCTGACGAAATTCAACGAGTCCCATGTTGTCGGCGCCGACTATACGGTCGGTGTGGCGGCGGAGCACAGCGTCGCAGTGGGCGGGAAGTACTCGGTGGACGTGAAGAAGGCCGCGTTTTATTCGGTGGGTCTTGCGCAAACCGTTTCTATCGGCGGAGCCGAGGCCACGGCAGTCGGGGGTGCATCCGCATTGTCGGTGGGAGGAGCCCGTTCCGTCACGGTCGGCGGCGCGTCGTCGCACGCGGTGGGCGGCGTCTATTCGCTGTCCGCGGGTGATGCCTTGTCCATCGTTTGCGGCGAATCGTCGTTGACGATGACCAAGGACGGCGAGATCAAGCTGATCGGTACAACCATTCGAGTCCAGGCGGCCACGCGCGCCGTCGTGCAGGGCATGCCGCTGGAGCTCAATCCGGGAGATTTCGACGTAGGCAATAAAACGACGGTGCCGGTTCCAGTCGTCGTGCTCGCCGCGGGGGGAGCGTTGCCGGGTCTGCCGTCGCCGGGCGATCCGGATCCGTCGAGCCCGCCGGAGATAACGCCGACGCCGACGCCGGAACTGACACCGACGCCGACGGCGACGACGGAGCCGACACCCGAGCCGACACCCGAGCCGACACCCGAGCCGACACCCGAGCCGACACCCGAGCCGACACCCGAGCCGACACCCGAGCCGACACCCGAGCCGACACCCGAGCCGACGCCAGAACCGACACCGGAACCGACACCGGAGCCGACACCGGAGCCGACACCGGAGCCGACACCGGAGCCAACGCCCGAGCCGACACCGGAGCCAACGCCCGAGCTGACACCGGAGCCAACGCCCGAGCTGACACCGGAACCGACGCCGGAGCCGACACCGACACCGACACCGACACCGACACCGACACCGACACCGACACCGACACCGACACCGACACCGACACCGACACCGACACCGACACCGACACCGACACCGACACCGACACCGACACCGACACCGACACCGACACCGACACCAACACCAACACCGACACCAACACCGACACCGACACCAACACCGACACCAACACCGACACCAACACCGACACCAACACCGACACCAACACCGACACCCGAGCCGACACCCGAACCGACACCGGAACCGACGCCAGAGCCGACACCAGAACCAACACCAGAACCAACACCAGAACCAACACCAGAACCAACACCAGAACCAACACCAGAACCAACACCAGAACCAACACCAGAACCAACACCAGAACCAACACCAGAACCAACACCAGAACCAACACCAGAACCAACACCAGAACCAACACCAATCCCGTCGATACCACCGTCATTGAGCGAGTGGTAACCACGTTTTTTTGCAACTTGGTCCAGCGGCCGAGCGCATCACTGCTCGGCCCGATCATTCATAAGGAGATGATTCCGTATGTTTTCAGCCGCCCGCAAAGGCGACGCAACCGGACATGGCGGTGCGATCGTCACCGGCTCGCCGTCAGTGACGATCAATCGCATACCCGCTGCGTTGACCAGCATCAGTTCGGCAACCTGCGCGCTCCATCCTTCCGTGCAAGCCGTGGTGGCCGGTTCGGCCTCGGTATTCATCAACAACGTGCCGGCGGCTCGTGTCGGCTGCACGACCTCGTGCGGCGCGCCGATCTCCACCGGTTCACCGGATGTGCTGATCGGTTCGTAACGGCAAGGATCGCGGATTGGAAACCGGAATCGCCGGGATAGGCGGAGAGTTGGTCGGGCTGCCTGGTGTCGTATTGCCGCCGACTCGTGGCGTCCAGCCGGTCGATTGCTGCCAGCGGCTCGGCGAATTGGTCGACCGATATCGCTTGCGCGGTGCGCTATCGGGTGTGTTGTGCCGCTCAGTCGACGTCATTGCCGGCAGCAAGGTTTGTCTTCCCGCCGACGAAATCGACTTCGCGTTGCGTGGCCGTCTGCCGTTCGATTGGTCCCGTCACTATTCGAGCGCGCGCGCAACAGTCGGCCTACTCGGCGTCGGCTGGCGTACCCGCTGGGAAGTCACGTTGCATAAAGTGGGCGACGGGCTTGTCTACGTCGATGAATATGGCGGCACGATCAGCGTGCCGTTTCCCGAACGTGGCACCCAGATCATTGCGCCGTCCGCGCAATTGCACTTCGCGCATTTGCCTGACGGCCGCATCGTCGTCGCCGATCTGAAGCCGCATTACCGGATTTTCGGCGACTTCGACGAAAGCGGGATTGCGCGGCTCAAGTACATCGAGGATCTGCACCAGCAGCGCGTCGGATGCATTTGGGACGGCGAAGGCCGGTTGTTGCGCATGCGCGATACGGGCGGCCAGGAGTTGCGGATGCACTATGGCACTGCGGTGGGCACACGCGTCACCGCGATCGAATGCGTCGGCGACGGCCCGGGCGGCGTGCTCGTCCAGTATGGCTACAGTCCGAACGGTGAACTCACCGAGGTACGCAATCGCATCGGCGCAATCGTTCGCCGCTTTGCCTGGCAGGACGGGCGGATCGTGGAGGAGACCGACGCTCTCGGCATGACTACGCGCTACGCATGGCGGACGATCGACGGTGTCGCGCGCGTGGTTGAGCGCGCCACCTCCGAGGGCGCACTTGACCGCTTCGCTTATGACGTCGACCACCGTGTCAGTCAGGTGATCGACGTATTCGGACATTCCGCTAGCTGGCAATACGACGAACACGGCCACGTGCGAGCGCATACGGACTTCGACGGACGACGCTATCGCTTCGACTATCGGGATACCGACGCGCCGATCGCCATCCGATTGCCGGGCGAGCGCGTGGTCCGTTTTCAATACGATTGGCTCGGACGCGTCACGCAGGAAATCGATCCGCTCGGCAAGACTCGCGTCACCCAGTATGCGTTCGCGTCGCTCGAGCCCGTATCGGTGACAATGAGTGACGGCCGCATATGGATGTGGGCGCGAAACAGGCGTCTACAGCCTTTGCATTGCCAGATACCGAGCGGCGAAATGACGCGCTTCGAATATGACGGTCATGGATTCATGACCCGCTCGACCGACGCGCTCGGTGTCGCGACCACGTATGTACACGACCGGTGGGGACAACTGATCCGACGCACCCAGGCCGATGGCGGCGCGACGCACTACGAGCGCGATGCCAGCGGCTGCATCGTGCGTGTGACCGACGCACTCGGCGCAGTCACGCTGATCGAGCGCGACCGGCTTGGCCGCCCGGTCAGCGTGACGCGCCCGGACGGGCAGATCGAACGACATGTCTGGAACGCCGCCGGTCAACGGACTTCATTTGTTGGGCCGACTGGCCGGGGCAGGCATTGGTATCGCGACCGGCGCGGCAACGTATTGCGCGCCGTCGACGAGGAGGGCCACGTCATCGCGCGACAGTACGATGCGCATGGCCGTCCAGTGCGAATCGAAAGCGGGAACGGGGCCGTCCAGACGCTCAAGTGGGAGGCGCGTCAATGCCGGTCGATCACCGATGCCGACGGTGTCGTGCGCGACTTCGTCTATACCGATGCGGGCCAGATTCGCAGCGTGATGTCGAAAGCCGGTGTGCAAACACGTAACGAGACGTTTGCTTATGACGAGGCGGGGCGGCTTGTCGAGCGCGAAACGCTGCACAACCGTTACTCGTATCGCTATGACGCTCATGGAGAGCTCGAAGCGATTAACCGCGCGCCAACTGGCGCGGGTGAACTGATAGGCATCGGTGCTGACGAAATCCGCTTCGAGTATGACGCGGGCGGACGTCTGATCGCGGAGCGAGGCGCCAACGGCGAATTGCGTTACACGTACAACGCCACCGGCTGTCTTGTCGCGACACTGCTGCCACAGGGACAAGAGGTAAGGACCCGCCGTCTCGAAACCGGCGAGACTGCGCTCGTCGAATTGGACGAACGCGAGGTTGCGCGGTTCTGGTATGACTCGTTGGGACGTCCGATTGCGCGCACGCAGGGTTGCCTGCAAACGCGGGTGGGCTATTCGCCGCTTGGCCGGCCCGCGTGGTGGCGCTCGACGATGCGCGACGAGCAAGCCGTGCCGGCGACGTCACCTGAAACCGATATGCAGCTGTGGTGCGAAATGGATTACAGTCCGGGTGACTTGCTGGTCAAAACCGTCGGACCCGGTGAAGAGCAGACCTGGTACGACTACGACCGGCGCGGCTGCCTGCTGCGGCGCGTGTCGGATCAACTGGCTATCGAGTACTTCACATGGGATGCCGCGAGCAATCTACTCGATACGCCCGGTGACAACTGGTTTCCCGCCATCTACGCCGATCATCGGATTCGCGCGTGCCGCGGCTATCGCTATCAATACGACGAGTGGGGGCAACTGGTGCATCGGAGCGGTCGCGATGGTTCGCTGTCGCTTGAATGGGATGCGGAAGGGCGGGTGATTGCCGCGCATCGCAACGGGCGTACCGTGCGGTATCAGTACGACGGATTGGGCCGGCGCATCGTGAAGCGCGTTGAAGCCACTTCGCCGCGGCGGTCGCAAACGGTGGAGCAGGATGATGTCACGCGCTATCTGTGGCAAGGGCGCAGGCTTATTCAGGAGCAGCGTGCGGATGCACTGCGGACTTACCTTTATCAACCGGCGCCGCCCCGTTCAACGGGCTTTGCGCCGCTTGCCTGTATAGATCAGACACTAACCCGCGATGGCGACATCAAGGACACGCGGATCTATCACTACCATACCGATGGTGTCGGAACCGCGATCGCACTGACCGACGAAACCGGCAACGTGATGTGGCGTGCTCGCTATCGCGCGTGGGGGACGCTTGCCGCTCCCGAGTGGGAGCGCAGTGGAACCATCGCCCAACCGCTCCGCTATGCCGGTCAATACGCAGACGAAGAAACGGCATTGCACCATAACGGCACGCGTTTCTATGATCCGGACGCCGGTCGCTATATCAGCCCTGACCGCACCGTTCACGGTGGCGTCAGCCCCTATCGCTACGCGCCGAATCCGATGACGTGGTGCAATCCGCTTGGCCGCGCGACGCCGGATCGCTTTCCAAATCTTGCTGGTGGCGAAGCGTCAAACAACGACGGCGTGCCCGACCCGGCTCAGCAGATTGCCAGCGTCGTCAAACAGTTCGATGGCATACCGGGCTGGGATCTGTTCGAGCGCTGATAAGAAGATGACGCGAAAATCGAGCCAATTGTTCGCCCGGGATTGGGACAGGCGGCTGGCCTCGACCGTCTCGCTGTACAGGTCGGCCGCGGTGTCGTCGTAAACGACGACGTTGGCCGATGTTGCGCAAGACAACAGGTTTACCGCGCCCGGCGAGGCCGCGTGTTTGTCGAACGTGTCCCGATGCAAGCAGACGCGAACATCGTTGGCACGCCGCAGAGAAGTTTTCCACGTTGCTTCGTCGGCGCGCGGTGTGCCGGGCGGCAACGGTGGCTCATGATTGAGCGTGGTTTCGTGCACGCCGCGGCACGCGAAGCTGATGCCCGCGTACGCTTCATAGTCCGCTAAGGTGCGTGCCGTGCCGTGCCCGTATTTGTCGAAATTGTGCTGCGCGCTGGTTTCGCCGTCGACACCGAGTAGCGCACGATTGCGCTGGTACGCGCGGGCGCTACGCTCTCCCCAATGTTCGTCAATTTCTCCCCTTTGCTTTGCCTGATCGGTGTGATCGTCCCACATCTTCACGCGATACTCGCGCGTGTACTCGTGCCAGGCAATCAGGCAGTGCGGATGATATAGGTCGTAGCCATGTGTGAATGCTCGCACGGCGATAGAGATCTCTTCGCCGAGAAAGAAATAGTCCGGATCATGCTGGACGGTTTCTGCGAAGTGACCATCAGCGAACGTGAAATGTCCGCTGTAGAAGCGCGCGCGAACCGGCGCATCTACGGGCGGCAATTTCTTGCCGCGAAACATCACGACACCTTCCGTGCCGAAACGATCGAAGCACAGGAATAGCGGATTGCCACCTAAGTCAGAGTCGTTCGCTGGGTTGAACGGTGGAAGATATCCGGTCAGCAATGGCTTCGGGCTTTCAGCGCGTAACGATTCGAGTGTGTCGATGACGAGCTTGTCCCATCCTTCGACGAAGCGGTGATGCGAATCGAGCTGCAGCGTGTAGCGTTCTCCACCGTAGCGTTGCTGAATGGTGTTTCGCGCCCAGCATGCGCCCTGCGTCATCATGTGCGGTATGTCGATCAGTTCGACCTTCGCGCCGCGGTAATCGAGATGCTGAACGGGCCAGTCGCCGTTTTCTTCCGTGCTCCATTTGCCGAAACCTTGCCGCCAGAATTCGCCGAGCGTTTCGTCAGGCGCATGCTGCCAGCAAATAGCGATACGCAGCCAATCCGGCCTTTTTGCCTTGTTGATTAAGTCGAGCAGTGTGGGGATCAGCTGCGAATCGCGATAGCTTGCGATCTGCACGAAAATCGAGCTTGGCGATGCGATGGATAAAGCGGTCATACGAATGATTCCGGGGCAACGTGGGTGGAGTACACAGATTTAGAGGATGGTCATGGTGAGGGTTGCGGTCGCCTGAATTCTCCCGGCCCTTGGCGTTGCGCTTCCGACGCGCAGCACGGTTGCCTCAAGTGAGAATGGAGATTGCATGCTTCCTCCTGGTGTCTGGACGACAGTGCTCGCTGGATCGTTCGGCCTCAGGATCGTGCCCTTCGACACATCTTTGAGGCGGATAGCGAGATTCGTCGCGCCGGTGTTCTTCAGCATGCTGGCATCGTCTGTATCGGGCGTGCCGGACAGTGCCGCGGTGATCGACGCTGGTGGTGTCGGCCCCGAGCAGAGCACGGTGAACTCGACTGCTCGCGTGGGGCCCGCCGTAGTTGAGACATCCGCTGGACCGAATGTGCCGAAGTCGATGTTCAGTGCGCTGGTATTGACGGTGCAAGTGGGCAGGACCTTGATGTTCAAACTGCTACCGTTGATCATAACAATGGTCTTACCGTCGCCGTCGCCATGGCCTGTACCTACAAGGCCAAACTGAACGTTCACATTGCTGGCGATGTCCCCGGTTTTGTACAGTTCGATCCGGAACTGTGTCCCGGCGCCAAAGGAGATGTACACCCGTTGATTGGGGTCCTCCGTGCCTGGCTGCGCCGTTCTCACAATTGGATAGTCCGTCGCCGCACCGGTTGCGCTAAGTTGACTCAGCTTGAAGCCGACGCCGGGCACATTGGTGTTGTAGATGCCGGGCAGGTTGGACGGCGTGGCGCCGACGACATTCAGCGTCAGCGTGCCGCTGTTTACACAGGCCACGAAAAATATCGGTGTGGGAAGCGCAGTGGATAGGCCCGTCGCAATCAACGATCCGACAGGAAGTCCGGGATCGATCGATACAGACGCATTCTGAAAGAGCACGTTGGCCTGCACCTGCTCAGACGGGGTGTTACCCTGCTCATTCAACGCGTCCATATCGGTTTGGTTCAACTGGAAACACGCAGCAGATGCAATACGCGCGATCCCAAAGCTGATGAGGATGACAAGTTTGACGAGTCTTTTCATTGGTGATTGTTGCGTTAACCGGTGTGCCGTATGGATTGGAGGAAAAGGAAATAAAGGCCGTGGCGACGAACTGGCTCAGGTGTCGATCTCATCCCATTTAGCCAGCAGATCGGCCGGAATGATGTGGGCAAGTTCCGAAAATCGTTTGCCTACCATTCGTTCCGACTGGCGTAACAGGACGATGACCGGGCTACTCGGTTCGTTCTGCTCGAACCACATGCGTGTTTGCTGAATGGCCGCAAGCGCGCTCCACCGGTCAACGGGCGGCGCGATGACGGTAGCCGATAGCTCATCGGCTCGTAGGTCTGATGGCAACGGCGAGCCAGCGACAGGGATTGGCGCGGCGGGGACCGTGGTTGCGCTTGTGATAGGCAGAGGAACTGACGGAAGGGCGTCGCCCTGCGTCGAGGCGTGTCTGGTCGCCACCGATACTGTTGAGCCGCCACCGTCCAGTTGCGATTGCGCAAACGGCTGCAGCGTGCGGGATAACGCGCCGAGATCGGGCGCGTCGGCGCCGAGTTTTTCATCGCACCACGCGGCGATATTTTCAGTCAGCCGCCTCGCTTCGGCGAATGCCGCAATTGCCGCATCGCGCCGGCCCGATAATTCCTTAAGCAGTCTGACGACGGACTCAGGCGCGAGTGCACCTTTCTGGCGGGGCATTGCAAACGCTTTTTCGATATCGCGTAGCTGCAGCTTCAGGCCCGTTGCCTTCGGCATCGCGATGTCTCGCACATCGGCTAGCGCCCCGTCGGGATCGGCGAGGGCGGCGATCGCATTCGCAAACATTACTGGGTCACGTTCACCCTCGAAGACGGGCAGCGGATGGAGCGCTTCGCCATAGCATTCGAACATCGCCTTCAGGAATGCCAGCCCGTCGCGCAGTCCGCCCGCGCCGTCGAGCCGGACCCGACAGCGCAGCAGGATAACCGCGAGGCGAATGTCCTTCGTGCGCAGCAGCAGCGCGCGGCAGTGGCGTTCGATCTCGGCCCAATTGGCGGGCGCCGGAACGTCGACGAAATCGCCGTACTGCGCGTCGACGCGCGGCGCTGCGGCGGCGAGCAGCATCACGAAATCCGGATCGTATTCGAGGTCGGGACCGCAGGGCGCGCCGACGTCGACCGGTTCAAGGAGGTCTGCGTAGCGCAGCAAGGCGGCGGGGGTGTTGGCGTTCATGTGCGCAGACTCCTGGATTGATCGTTGTATTGCTCGGGCTCGAACACCATGCCGACGACAGGCTGATCGTTGAGCGACTCGCCGAGCCACGTCGAATAGCCGAGTCGTTGCGCCGCATCGGCGCGGGCTGGCGGCGCGGCGCGCGGTTGCACCAGCAGCTTGACTTCCCATGCGTACTCGTGGCCGACGAAGGTCCGCACCCATTCGACGAATGTGGCCAAATCCTCGCCGTGCGGCGTTAGGCGCAGGTACTGCTCAAGGTCCAGCGGTCCCACCACGAGGCGGAACTTGTGCTGCCGGTCGGGAATCGTCTCGCCCAGTTGCGCGCATTCGCCGATGATCGCCGCCGGGCCCGCCACGCCAAGCTTCGTATGTTCCGTGGCGGATAGATGGATCCAGTGCGAAACGAATTCCTCGACCACCATGGGCACGCCAAAGTAGTGCGATAGCGTTGCCGCGACGCCGGCCGGATCGCGCGACTCGCGCACGAGATGTGCCGCCGCGCTATAACGGGCGTGGGTTGGCAGACAGGAGCGCCGCGCCTCGGCTGGGTCGACTCCGGTCAGGCTCGCGACATAGAACGAGAACGTTTCGTCGTCGGGCCGGTCGAGCGACGCAGTGGCTTGTGCGGACGCCCATGCGCGATAGAACTGCGACAGCGCACGGTGATGGAACAGGTCGACGAGGTGAACGAGGGTGTGATCCTGATGACTTTCCGCGCGACTGTATGCGAGCTCCGTCATATGCAACGGCAGCGGCCCCTGCGGCCCCCAAATACCGAGCCCGAACAGACGCACGTCGAGGCGGCCGTTGCGCACGTCGAGCGACGCGATCTCTCGCGGCGCGAATGTCATCGTCGGCTGCTGGCCGATCCGGAACGGTTCCTCGCCGGGTAGCCGCGCGGTACCGGGCAACGGCATCGTCGGCGCGCGTGCCGCGATCGCGCGTAATACGCTCATGAAGCCGGATTGCCACGGCGCTTGCGGGTCGAACCACGCGTTCAGCCGGGTACCAGGCGCTTGCGGATCGAGCCCCAGCGGCGCCGACGCGGCAGCGGATGTGTTCGACATATCCATCTACACTGCTCCGCGTCCGCCCATGCGCGGCCGCCACTGCGTGACGAGGCCACGTTGCATCGAACGGAGTTCGGTTTCGGTGAAGACGTTGATCGACACGTGACGGGCAAGATAATGCTCGAGCACGAGGCCGAACAGATACGGGCTGATACCGGAGAAGCCCGTTTCGTCGACGGTCAGTTCGCAGCGCACGCCACGCCCGTAGACGAGCAGGCCGTCGCCAGGTAGACGCCGGACGACCGGCTCGGTGCGCGCGCCGACGAGTGCTTCGATCTGCCTCGCCTGTTCGCGCTCGCCCGGCGTGATGAACAGGCCGAGCATGTTGCGCAATGCCTGGCCGCCGTCGCCGTGATCGAGTTCGGCAAGCGGCATGTAGTTGAAGCTCAACTGACGGATCAGACGCCACGCCGTTTCACCGCTCGCATAAGGCGCACGCGGCGCGCTGGGTGCATGCACGAGGCTGGCGCCTTCGATGGGTACTGAGTCGGGCATCGTGAGATCGGTCTTGCCGTTGCGCGGGATCAGACGCGGCAGGTCGCGGTTCGTGAGCCAGGCATCGACTGACAGGTAACGGATGTCGTCGGCATAAGGCGCTTCGGCCTGATCGACCAGCGATACATAGACCTCGGTGCCGATGTACGGCGTGCGGGTGCCGTACTTGCGTGCGTTGGCCGACAGCGTGCGCTGCTCGCGGCGCACCGAGAAATAGCGGCCGTGGTTGCCCACGTCGCTGTGCAATGTCTGATAGAGCGGATTGAATTCGACTTCGAGCGATGTTTGGGCCTTCTTGCCGAACACCCGCGACACCGAGAAGATTTCATAGTCGAGCGGGCGCGTGCGGTCGGCGAGCAGGTGGAAGTCTGTATGCGCGCGATTGAGTTCGACACGGTCGGTGCGTTTGTGAAACAGATTGACGACCGGCGTACAGAACAGCAGGAAGCGCGATGCGTCGACGTGCGTGGCCAGTTCTTCGGGCAGCCGGTCGAGTAGCAACACGATTTCGGCTTCGTTGCTGTCAACGCGTGCGAGGCCCGGTGCGAGCTGCGTCAGCGCGACGAAATAAAAGCGCTGGCGGTACGCGAAATACTCCTGCAGCAGATTGTGGCCATGGAATGTATTCCACGTGAGCGGCAACAGCCCCTGCGCCGGTTGCAGCCCTTCGAATTCCACCGGCGATTTCGTGACCACATGCCCTTCGCCGCGCGCCGCGCCATACGTGCGCACCACCGAAGCAACGCTGCCCGCGTGGACCAGCTCGAACAGATGCGAGGCGATGCGTTCGTCGCCGCCGAGATAGACCGGCAGCCGATCGAAATTCTGCATCTGGCTGAACTTGACCTCGGCTGTTGTGCGCAGCCGCAGCCGCAATGCGCCGCGTAACTGCTGATGCGGCAGCAGATGGCGATCGGTGTTTGGGATATCCGGCGGCACGGCGGTGAGCTGTGCGTCGACGATCTCGATCGGCCACAGCCTCACGTCCTGACTACTGCGGAATTCGCATGCGGTCTGCTCGCCGGGTGGAATCGCCGAGCGCAGCATGCTATGACGCGGCACCTGTACGCCCGTCACGAAATCTCCAGCGCTCAGGCTGGGCCGCAACTGCACAACCGCGATCGATGGCGTGGGCGCGACGTAATTCGGATAGACCACTTCGAGCAGACGCTGCGTGAAGCGGGGAAACTCGGCGTCGAGCTTGATCTGGGTACGAGCCGATGTGAAACAGAATGCCTCGATGAGCCGCTCCACATACGGGTCGGCGACCTCGATGCCATCCATGCCGAGGCGTCGCGCGATCTTCGGGTGCTGCGCGGCGAACTCGCCGGCCATCTCCCGCATATAGGTCAGTTCGGTGTTGTAGTACTCGAGAAATTTCGGATCCATATCAGCGTTCCCGGCGGAGATCCGTATCGAACGTGACCTGATTCGTCTCGATGTCGAACGCGCTTTGAATGCGAAATTCGAGCGGATAGGGCGACCAGTGCATCAGTCCGTCGATCTCGAATATGAGCTGGCTGTAGCGGATCGGGTCCTTGCTATGCAGTGGGCGGATATGCACCGAATCAGATATCAGGCGCGGCTCGAAGCGCTTGATCGCGGCACGGACCACGCTCGCGACATCCTCCCAGCTGCGATTGGTGAGATAGCTGCCGGACAGCGGGGCAATGCCGTAGTTGACGACCGAATTGGCCACTGCTTGATGTCGCGTTTCATCGAACTCATCGTTGAGGCTGGTCGTGTTAAGCAGCAGACTCAGGTCGCGTTCGACGATGCGGTGCATGCGTTCGGCGTTCGGCGCATAGGCGTCCGGATGTTCGGTTTGCCGTTGCGGTGCGTCGTCGAGTAGACGGTCGATCAACGACGGCAGATACGCCTGCCGATGCCGGATGTCGGACATACTCATGTCTGCTCGGTCTGTTCGTCGTGAATGAAGTGGCATTCGTCGAGGTCGAGCAAGCCGAAGTCCCCCCTATCGGTACACCAGGTTTTCTGGCCGAGCGCGATCACACCGGCTTCACCGACGTCGGTCCACACGGTTTCACGGGCGAGCCTGGTTGCGCACGGACTGCTTTCCGAACCTGGATAGCGCACCGGCAGATAGCCGCGCAGCACGGTTGCATTGCGCAGACCCACGATGACCGAGCGCCAGACGAGGTCGATCAGTGTGGTGGTGGGGCCGAGGGTGAGCGATTTCATCGCGTCGAACGGCACCCAGCGATAACCGCCCGCGACGGCCAGTTCACACACCGGGCCAAGACGGCTGTCGCTGTCGGCCAGCCATTCGAATGTGCCGACCCGTGCGCCTCGGCCGCGCGTTGCCGGTGCGGCGCTGAAGGCGGCATGACGCAGTTCGTCGGCGGCGATGAGGTCACCTTTGCCGAGCTTGACGTTGGCCTCTATCAGCGAGTTCACCCACGTCGGCAGTGGATCGATTTCTCCAGGTGTGCGCTGGCCCGCGAACACCTCGGCGCGGAACATCTCACTCTGGATCAGTCCGTGATACAGGTGCGCGCGCGATGCGCCTTCTGGTTCCAGCGTGGCCCACGTTTGCAGTTGCTGCAGCGCGCGTTCCCATTCGCCGTCGACGCACAGCAGCTCGAACAGCAGCCAGCGTTCGCGGACGTTCGACGGATGTCTGCGCACGTTGTCGATGGTCTGCGCTTTCAGTTCGGCGAGGGTTTGCGTGTTGAGCCAGCTTTGAAGCGTTAGTGCTGGTGACGCGTGCGGATTAGCGGTCGTGTTCATCTGGGGATGCGGTTACTTCGTATTCGGTGGAGTCAGGCACGGACATAGGGCTGTCTACGCTGACGAGGTGGTGTTCCTGACGCGCAAGCGGCGCGGTCTGGCTTGTACGGCGCGGCGAGAGGCCACCGGGCGCGAGCAGCGCTAGGATTTCGTGTGGTTCGTCCGCTTCGAAGATCTGACCGGAGCCGAACGCGTCGAGGCTGTCCAGCAGCGTGTCGATATTTCTGCCTTGAGTGAGCAGATCGAATACGGACGACTCGCCCTGCGATGACAGCGCGAGTTCGGCGAACGGATCGTGCTGCGGTGTGATGGCCGACCCGTGGCTATCCGTGCTTGCTTTTTTCAGAGCGTGCACGTTGCCGCTTTTCCGACTCAAGAGTGCCTGACGGTATTCGAGCGTGAGCATGGCGAGCGGGTCCGCTTCAGACGCATTTGATTCGAGCGCTCCCATTTCGCCCAGGCCAGCCGGCCAAAACAACGAGTCGCTGTCGTGCTGCGGGTTTTCCGGAGCGGGTGGTTCGCTCGCGCGTCGCAGCGGCTTGGGCTGGATCGCGCTATGGTCGTCACCGGCGAGTGCGATCAGATCGCTCCAGTCTTCCGGCTTCGCGAGCACAGGTTGGAGCGGCTCCGCCAGCGGCTCGTTTGTTAGGTGTGCGGGACTGTCGGCTTCGGTAGGGTTCGTCGTTTCGTCTGGAAGCTTCGAGGGCGAATCGGACAAGGGTTGATCGTCGCCACGCGAGAGCAAATTGCCGTTGGAGATATCGCCCGCGTTTGTGCTATCGCCTACGCTTGTGCCCAATGCACAGCCAGTCGTGTGCGCGTCGGATAAATCGGTATGCGAAGCTGATGAGCGCTGCGTGGTGGTTATCAGGGTTCCCAAGGTTCTCGGCGTGATGGTCTCCTGCGATCCCATCGGCCTGATGGCCGCGAACGAGCGGATCGTCCTTGCGAACATCGTCAGCGCGTCTGCTTTGATGGGTGAGTTGTCCCATCGGGCCTGATATCCGGTCATCATCAGGGCGCCTTGCGAATACGACGAATGCGAGAGAAATCTGCCGATAGAACGTGCACGCTGGGAATCCTCCTGCGAGGAGTGAGAAGACTAAATGCCAAACCTGCCCGCATGAAAATAGCGCGCGACGTATGACGGGATGCATTACGGAATGAATAGTACTTCGCGCGTTTCAACGGGAATATGGGCAACGGCCCAAATACATACGACACGTGACGGGCTATGCTTTGACCCACGATCAATGCGATGTGTGCGAGTTGTCGAGAACATCTCGTCACCAGGCCGAATGTCGACCGAACTCGCGCTTCGTTCGCTTCAGCATCCAGATAACCCGCAATCAACGGTCACGTCATATGTCCATTTCACGTCATGCACTGTTTGGCAAGCTCGGCGCGACGCTCTTCCGGAGCATCGAGTCCGCCACCGCGCTCTGCAAGCTGCGCGGTAATCCGTATATCGAACTGGTGCACTGGCTGCATCAGCTGATGATGCAGCCCGATAGCGATCTGCATCGTATCGTCAGGCATTGCGGCATTAGCCGCGAACTGCTCGAGAGAGATCTGCAAACATCGCTGACGGCGTTGCCGTCGGGTGCGAGCGCGCTCACAGACTTTTCGCATCATGTGGAAGCGGCGATCGAGCGAGCATGGGTGGTCACGACGCTGGCGTTCGGCGAGCACCGGATTCGTGGCGCGTGGCTCATCGCCGCGCTCGTTGAGACACCGGAGTTGCGGCGCGTGCTGCTGTCCATATCGCCAGCGTTCGGCAAGATTCCGGCTGACGGACTTCATGACGCGCTGCCGGTATGGATCGACGGATCGCCTGAAGCGAAGGAGGTGCCGCATGACCGGAGCGATTTCTCGTCCGCGGTGCCGGGCGAGGCGTCAGGCGCGCTGGTAGCGCCGACGAAGGGTGCGGCACTCTCGCAGTTCTGCGCGGATCTCACCGCGCGGGCGCGGGCTGGCGAGATCGATCCCGTGGTCGGTCGTGAAGTCGAGATTCGCACGATGATCGATGTACTGTTGCGTCGGCGTCAGAACAATCCTCTGCTGACCGGCGATGCTGGCGTGGGCAAGACGGCAGTTGTCGAAGGGCTCGCGCTCGCAATCGCGGCAGGCGAAGTGCCGCCGAAGCTTGCCGACGTCCGTCTGTTGAGTCTCGACGTTGGTGCGCTGCTCGCCGGCGCGAGCATGAAGGGCGAGTTCGAGGCGCGATTGAAGTCCGTGCTCGAAGAAGCGGCGAAATCTTCTACGCCGATCGTGCTGTTCGTCGACGAAATCCATACGCTGATCGGCGCCGGCGGTCAGGCCGGCACCGGCGACGCCGCCAACCTGCTCAAACCGGCTCTCGCGCGCGGCACATTGCGCACGATCGGCGCAACTACGTGGACTGAATACAAACGGCACATCGAGAAAGACCCAGCTCTCACGCGCCGGTTCCAGGTGCTACAGATTGCGGAACCCGAGGAACCCACCGCTATTGACATGGTGCGTGGCCTCGCTCGTGCACTTGGCGACCATCATGGTGTCGTGGTGCTCGATGAAGCGATTCGCGCGGCAGTCACGCTGTCGCATCGCTATATTCCATCGCGTCAGTTGCCGGACAAGGCGATTAGCCTGCTCGATACCGCTTGTGCGCGCGTCGCGCTATCGCAACATGCGCCGCCGCGTGAGCTGCAGGGCATTCGCGAACGGCTGCGGGCCGCGCGGGTCGAGGCTGAGATGTTGACCGATGAGGCGCGCATCGGTCTTGGTGACGGTGTTGCGCTTGCAGAGATCAACGAGGGCATCGCGACACTGCAGACCGAGGAGTTCGCTGTCGAGATTGCGTGGCAAGTACAGATACAGATGGTGAGGGAACTGGAAGATGCGCGCGATGCATTGAGTGCGTCTGTGGAGGGCGGCGCGTCTGAGGGTGTCGATAAGCAGATGGGCAGGTTACGCGAGTTGGAGCAGAAGTTGTCGAACCTGCAGGCGGGTGAACCGCTCGTATTCCCCGAAGTCAACGAAGCAATTGTCGCGGAAATTATCTCGGACTGGACAGGCATTCCTGTTGGACGCATGGTGACCGATGAGGTGAGCGCCATTCAGTTGCTACCCATCACACTCGGGGCGCGAGTGTTTGGCCAATACGATGCACTGGGACAGATCGCGGAACGTGTACAGACTGCGCGCGCGGGCCTCGCGGATCCGCGCAAGCCGCTCGGCGTGTTTCTGCTCACGGGGCCGTCCGGTGTCGGCAAGACTGAGACCGCGCTCGCGCTTGCCGAGGCGCTTTATGGCGGTGAGCAGAACCTGATCACCATCAACATGAGCGAGTATCAGGAAGCACATACCGTCTCCGGCCTCAAGGGCGCCCCACCGGGATACGTCGGGTACGGCGAAGGCGGCGTGCTGACCGAAGCGGTGCGTCGGCGTCCATATTCGGTCGTGCTGCTCGATGAAATCGAGAAGGCGCACGGCGACGTACACGAAATGTTCTACCAGGTACTCGATAAAGGCTACATGGAAGACGGGGACGGCCGCTATATCGATTTCCGCAACACCACGATTCTGATGACAAGTAACGTCGGCGCTGAGCTGACCGCGAGCTTGTATGCCGATCCGATGCTTGCGCCGGACATGGACGGGCTGCGATCGGCGTTAACTCCCGAACTGCTGAAGACGTTTCCCGCTGCGTTTCTCGGTCGAGTGACCGTCGTACCGTATCGCCCATTGGGGCAGAATTCCCTTGCAGAGATCGTGCGCCTGCATCTGAACCGGGTGGTTTGGCGTATGGCCGAAAACAATCAGATCCGGCTGACATACGCTCCGGAGGTGGTCGACTACATAGTTGGACGGTGTCTCGTGCAGGAAACTGGTGCGCGTGTGCTGATCGGCTTTATCGAACAGCATGTACTGCCACGACTGGCTCGACAATGGCTTAACGCTTCCGCGGCAAAAGAAGCGCTGACGCACATCGCGATCGAAGTCGTCGATCCAACCGCGGCACCTGACGAAGCGATTGCGTTCAGTGCTGCCAACCTCGTATAACCGGGAGATCAATCTTCGGGCGTTCCGACCGAACTGCTGTGTAGCTGGAATATTCTCGGACATCGCTGGTGGTCAAGCATATGGCTACGCTGGTGGTCACGCTTACGACCAACCAGCGCGCCGACAATACTTGCGCGGTCCTATGCTTTGTTACGTCTACAGCCAAGCTACTCGGCCGCGATATCGAACCAAAATGTCGCGCCCTAACGATATCAGCGCCCGAAAAAATATTCTGTCTGTACGCGTGCCCCATGAATTTTTTTGCGATGCCGCAAGCGTTGGTGATGGTGGATGTTGAGACTCAGCGCCGAACAGAGATTGGTTGTGAATGCACGTTAGTCGTTTCATGCCATCCGCCGATGGTCTGCGACCTTCGTTGTGTCTAGTTCTTTTCCCTGATCGATCTCAATACGCGGCTGCGGCGGCCCGGCGACCACCAAGCCGCGCGCTCCCACGATGCCACGCAATAGCGCAAGGCTCACCCAATTCCCCGCGCCGAAAATTCGCAACCCGTAGCACCGCGCACCAAGTGTCGGTCTCTGGCCCACAGCCGATACGGACTAGAGCCTAGCCCGCTTGTCACTGGTCATTACCGCTTGTCATTCACAGCTCGTCACCGCATTCCTCACAGTGACTGCCTCCTCCACAAGCCACCCAAGAAGCCCCGATCCTTTGCAATGCCTTTCAATCTCTCGAGAAAAAACACATGATCATTGTCGTTTATCGACGGAATGAAATTGACATTGCTGGCATCGTGGACTTGAATCTCAATGGCGGGCACAGACTAACCCCCCGAAAAAGTGCTCGCGTTATCGTGCAGAGTTACGATATAAGATAAAAAGGGTCGGCATCACGAGTATCTCGTGCAACGCAGCGGAGAAAAAATGAAACACGCGCTGAACAGACGGTTCGTCGTTTTATGCAAGCTGTCCCCGAGCTTAGCCATGCCGTTAATACAAACCGAAGCATGCGCGTACGCACTGACATCCGCTCGTGGTAAGTTTTCAGCGCTGCTGGGCTGATTGCAAAAACCGTCCATAGCAAGCAACCATTAGTTCGAAATCGAATAAGCCGTTCAATTGCAACCGGAATGACTGGAGAACAAGGATGCTTTTCTTTAATGATGGTTTCACATTCACGAACTTCCTGGCCGATCTCTTTTCGATCTTCATGTTCATTTTGTGGTTCTGGCTGCTCATTACGGTTTCGGGCGACCTGTTCCGCCGTCATGATGTGTCGGGCTGGGGCAAAGTTCTTTGGGTGATTTTTCTTATCATCCTGCCGTATATCGGTATCTTCGCGTATTTGCTTACGCAGCATCGCGGCATGGCGGAGCGCGATCAGGCGCGCGCCAAACAGATGCGGGAAGACCTGCGCAACGTGGTCGGCTTTAGCGTCGCCGATGAACTGGACAAGCTCGATCGCCTGAAAGCGTCTGGCTCGATTTCCGCGGAAGAGCACGCAAAGCTGCGAGCAAAGCTCGTAAGCTAAACAGCACGTCGCTGACGGCCGCTGTCGGCGAGCGAGGCGTTGCCCGCATCGTCGATGGCGGCAAGCTACTATCTGTTTGGCATCAAGGCCGCACCGACGCCGCATCCACGGCGCATCAATGCGTAATGGCGATGGCACACACACGCATCGATGCGCATTAACATAACGCCAGCGCCGCGAACAGACACGTCGCACACGCGCACGTCGCACACGCGCACGTCGCACACGCGCACGTCGCACACGCGCACGTCGCACACGCGCACGTCGCAAACTCGCACGCCGCGCGCGCTTATGCCCCAAACGCGATTCGCGAACATTTCCGCGTCATCGCGAAGCCAGGCTGTCGGCAATACCGAAGCTACTCGCCATTGAACGTCACGGGAGGAAGCCATGTTCACGCGCGTCGCGTATGTTCCCGATTCCGCCGCGCGAGCCGCGCGCCCATCCGGTAGTTGGCGTCGCGCGGCGCTCGCGTGTGCGATGGCGCTGATACTGGCAGGTTGCGCGCAGCCGTGGCAACAGTTTCAGGCCGGTGAGGATCAGTCAGCGATCATCGCGCGGATGGGGCCGCCTCGCGAGGTCTATCAATTGCCCAACGGTGGCCGCCGGCTCATGTGGCCGACGCAGCCGATGGGTTCCACCACCGTCGCCGCCGATATCGACGCTTCCGGCAAGATCGTCAGCGTGCGTCAGGTATTGCAGATCAGCGAATTCAATCGCGCGCAAATTGGTACATGGACACGCGATGACGTGTTGACCAACTTCGGCCGCCCCGCTGAAACGGCGTTCTTCCGCCGCTCGCAGCGCGAAGTGTGGTCGTACCGTTATACGGAAAACAACATCACACCTTTGCTGTTCAACTTCTCGTTCGACACCAGCGGCGTGTTGCGTGAAGTGTCGCGCACGCCCGATCCAATGCGCGATCGCGACTTACGGCGTTTCTGATTGCCGCGGCAACACGCCAGTGGTGGCGGTCCGCTTGCATGGAGCATGGACGCAGGGAAAAGGAGCCAGGCATAGCCCGCTATGCCTGGCTTTTTTGCGCACTCGCTACAGCAGCGACTCGATCGGAAGAATCGACAACATCCACACGCCGAGCCGGCCATACCACGTGGTATTGGGTTCGGTGTCGTGGCGGATTTCGACATCGCCGTTGTGCTCGATCCAGTAGAGCTTGCCGTTTTCGTCGAGGCGCACCGTGTACGCGACTTTGGGTAGCAACGCAAGGAACTTGCGATCGACCTGGGTCGCAAGCTCCGGACTGTCGATCACGAGACCAAGCTCGGTATTCAGATACGCCGAGCGCGGGTCGAAATTGAACGAGCCGACGAACACCCGTTGCGAATCGACGACAAACGTCTTCGCATGCAGACTGGAGCCCGAACTGCCGAACGGTCCCGGTGACTGTTCTTTCTTGTCAGGCGCACCGGGCGTACCGGGCGCACCAGGCGTGACCGCCGTGCGCTTCAGTTCATATAGATGCACGCCGTTCTTCAGCAGTTCGACGCGCCGCTTCATATAGCCGGAGTGAACCGCGGCGACGTCCGTGGCTTCGAGCGCGTTCGTCAGCACGCGCACCTCGACGCCTTTCTCGGCGAGGCCAGTCAGGTACTGCGTGCCGGTGCGCGCCGGCACGAAATACGGCGACACCAGATCGATTTCCTTCGTCGGATCGCCCAGCACCTCGCGCATCTGATGAGGAATCAACGCTTCCGGCGGCGCGTTGTTCAGACCTTTCGCGGGATCGTCGCTGATCATTTGCGTTTTGGCCCAATCGAACGGCAGCGTGTGGTCGAACATTTTTTGCACGACGTGCGGGCCGCGCAGCGCCGACATATAGGCGGCCGCCGCGGGGTCTTCGGCGATCGCTTGCGCCTTGCGCTCGAGCACCGCCAACTGGTCGACGCTCTCGTGCGGCAGAACCCGCTCGGCCGGATAGGCCGACGCGCTTGCCCAGTAGCGATCGAAGTCTCGCGAGACGTCGGCGGCTGCCGGCCCGACGGCCAGCACGTCGAGGTCGGCGAACACGACGCCGTCGGTCGCATCGAAGTATTCGTCGCCGATATTGCGGCCGCCGAGAATCGTCGCGGTGCTGTCGGCGGTCAGCGACTTGTTGTGCATGCGCCGGTTGGCGCGCGGAAAATCTGTCAGGAAGCCGACGAATTTCGGGTTGCGCACCACGAACGGATTGAACAGACGCACCTCGATATTCGGATGCGCGTCGAGCGCCGCGAGCGTCGGGTCGAGCGAAGAGGGCGTGCCGAGATCGTCGAGCAGCAGCCGCACCCGCACGCCGCGATCCGCCGCTTCGTGGATCTGTTCGAGCAGCAGCGTGCCGGTCAGATCGTTGCGCCAGATGTAGTACTGGATATCGAGCGTGCGCTGCGCCGAGCGGATCAGGTCCATGCGCGCGGCGAATGCGACGTGCGCATCAGCCAGCGGATAGATGCCGGCGAGGCCCGCATGGGCAGCGAGTTCGGGGGCCACCGCGCGGCCGAGATCGGTGCTGGCCGCTTTCTCGGGCGTCAATGCATGCGATTCGGTGCGGTTTTCGAGCGGCGGCAACGCACAACCGCCGAGCAGGCTCGCGCACAGCAGCAGCGCGGGCGCCGCGCCCAGCCATCGACGCGACGAGTAGAACGGGGGGGCTTTCTGCGCTTGCATGAAGTCCAACAGGTCCTTTGGGTCGTCGCGACCCTGCTGGTTTTGATCGAAACGTCGCGCAGACATCGCGTCGTCGCTGCTCGCCGGGCCTTACCGCTTTGCCAGCGTGTTCTTTATTCGCAATCTCGCACGCAATTTGCATTGCGTAAGGAGAATACTATGAGCGGGCAGTCAGCGGTGCCCGCAAGCCGGTCTTGTTGCGCAAACCGCTTTGTCAGATGATACGGACAGGCTGCGTGAATTCGAATGGGGATCCTCTCAGCGGCGATCCGTCCGGCGCGCGCCGCCGGTCAGCGCTGCGTCGATCGCTATCGGGTCCCGCAGCGTGTCCCATCGAGTATTTCAGTGCTGCGCCTTTTCGGAGTCGAGCAACGTGAAGATCTCCCGCTTGCTGCTTGGCAGCATCATGCTTTTCGTGGTGGGCACGGTGTTGCAGCTGATCTGGCCGCTTGCGCAGCCGGCCTCCTATCACCACTTCGCCGACGAGCGTTCGCTCGGCGCGTTGCACAATGCGTCGGACGTGCTATCGAACGTCGTGATTCTGATCGCGGGCTTGCTGTGTCTGGACTGGGTGCGGCGGCATGCGTCGAATCAGCCGGCGCAATTCCCCGGCATGGTGGTCGCCGCGTTCGGACTGGTGCTGACCGCGTTCGGCTCGGCTTACTACCATATGACGCCGACCGACGCGACGCTCGTCTGGGATCGTCTGCCGATGACGATCGTGTTCGCCGGCATTCTCGCGATGCTGTGGACATCGTGGAGCGGCCGCCGGGTCGGCTGGCCGCAACTGCTGATCATGGCCGTCGTATCGCCGGCGACAGTCGGTTACTGGCTTCTGTTCAACAGCCTATGGCCTTACGCGATCCTGCAGTTCGGCGGCCTCGCGTTCATCATCGTGATGACGCTGACGCGCCGGGTAGACGGCGTGCTCGCATGGACGCTGGTGATCGTCTTCTACGGCGTCGCGAAGATTTTCGAAAGCCTCGACTGGCAGGTGTGGGAGCTGACCCGTCATGTGATCGCCGGCCATGCGTTGAAGCATGTGTCGAGCGGCCTGGCGGGCGCGTCGCTGATCCTGGTCGCAAACGCAGTGCCGAGAGCCATCGCGGGAATCGTGCCGCGACGGCCGGGCGGGATCGGGCATTCGGGCACGCCGCGTTGATACGCGGCCCAAGCCCTCACAACGAACCGTCGCGCAAATCCCTGATGTGCTGGTAGACGGTCGCACGTCCCATCCCCAGCACGTTTGCCACGTAATTCGCCGCGCTCTTGCCGTTGAACGCGCCTTCTTCCCACAGCGCGGCGACGATCTCGCGCCGGTGATCGCGTGTCAGCGAGTTGAGCGCCAGATGACGTTCCTGCAACCACGCATGCAGGAACGTGTTGATACGATCCTGCCAGTCATCCTTGAACAGCGCCTCCGGCTGCTTGACGATGCCGACGCCTGAAATCACGCGATCGATCACGTGCTTCACTTCATCGAACACGGCGATGTTGTAGTTGATGCACATCATGCCGGTGGCCGTGCCGGTATCGTCGAACAGCATCGTGCTCACGCAGCGCATGCGCCGGCCGTCCCAGTTGAGCTTCTCGTACGGGCCGATCGTGCCCGGTTGCGCGTCGTGATCGATTTCTTCCAGCGCGGATTCGTCGCCCAGCTCACGCTTCGACAGATTGTTCGCGATATACGCGATCGTCTGGCTCTGTAGATCGTGAATCACGACTTCGACATAGGGGAAAAACAGCATCGCGATACCGTCGGCGACACTGCTATAGCGTTCGAGCAGCAGCCGGCGCGCCGGCGTGGATTTTGTCTTGCGCATGAGGTGGAGTGCGGGTTCGTGGCGGGCGGCGATGCCGTGGTGTCTGGTGTTGTGACGCTTGTGAACTTCGTCGCTCGCCGGTGAGCGGCGTTATTTTGCCATGCTGTCGCGCTCGCTCAGATAGCGGAACAGTTCGTAGGCGATCGCGACGTCTTCGAGTCCGAGGCCGATCGAGCGGAACAACGCGTGCCGCTGATACGACGGCAGCTTGCCGTTGCCGCTCACCAGTTCGGGCAGATCGGCGACCACGTTTTGCGCGGACCAGCCATGCAGGTCGGCGGCGAGCTTCATCTCACCGGCGCTCGCGGGCGTGGTGCGCCGATAGTCGCAATACACGTCCATGTCGGGCAGCCAGGCGGGTGGCACCTCGTGGGCGTTCGCAACGTTCGTGCTGATCGATGTGATCAACGCGGGCTTGCTCAGCATGCCGTCGGCGAGCACCGGCGTGCCCGACGACGTACACAGCGCGACCACGTCCGCATCGCGCACGCAGTCTTCGAGCGTCGCGCTGATACTCACGCGGGAATCGAGCGCGCGGAGCGCGCTAAGCGTGACAGCGGTAGCGCGCTGCGCGGCGTTGCCGGCATTCGCCGCGTGTTGCGCGGCATCGGCCAGACCCGGCGAAAACACCTGAATCGACTCCCACGGACGCAGCGGCGCGAGATGGCGCAGATGCGCCTGACCGACCGCGCCGGCACCGACCACGGCGAGCCGGCGCGCGCCGGGCGCGGCCAGATGCTCGACCGCCAGCGCGGTCGCACCGGCGGTGCGCTCGACGGTCAGCAGTCCCGCATCGCACCACATCAGCGGCTGGCCGGTTTCCATCGACATCAGCGCGGTCCACGCGGTGATGATCGGCTTCGTATCCGTGACGAGATACGGCGACAGCTTGGCGCCGAATACCTTCGCGTCGGCGATCGCGCCGAGGTACGTGATGAAATCGCCCGCGTTGCCGGGCAGCAGCGTCAGGCTCTGCGGCGGTTGCACCGCCTGTTCGCGATGCAGCGCGCGGAACATGGCGGCGAGCGCGCCGCGTACGTCGAGCGCCGGCAGCGCGTCGCGCACAGCCTCGTGCTGGACGATGAACGGGGTAGGGTTTTGACTCATGGGGCGGCTCATAGATGGACTGGAGGTGTGCTGGAATCTCGTTGCGGGGATCGATGCCGGCGGTCCGGCGCTGCGTCAATTCTAAAATCAAAGTCCAGTCTGGAAAATTATTTTTGAAAAGTCTTGCAATTATTGTGGTCCAGAATAGACTTCCATTCCAGAACAGCGGCAGAGCTGCGTCCATTTTTCTGGCTCCGCGAAGACCTGTGCTGTTTCGGCTGGCCCTTTTTTCGCGACCTTATCGACGTTTCCCTGACGCCCTGTTGCGCCATTTTTCCCGCCCGGATCTGATCATGACTCTCAAGCACACGCTCTCCGTCTGCCTCGCCGCCGCTGTCGTCAGCCTGAGCGGCGCGGCCCACGCCGAAACCGGCACCCTGCGCTTCGGCATCGAGGCGGCTTATCCTCCGTTCGAGAGCAAGTCGCCGAGCGGTCAGCTGGTGGGCTTCGACGTGGACGTCGGCAACGCTGTCTGCGCTAAGCTCGGCGTGAAGTGCGTATGGGTCGAGAACTCGTTCGACGGGCTGATTCCGGCGCTCGAAGCGCGCAAGTTCGACGTCATCAACTCGGCGATGAACATCACCGCGAAGCGCAAGCAGAGCATCGATTTCACGCCGGCGATCTACGTGGTGCCGATCGTGATGGTGGTCAAGCGTGGCTCGCCGCTGCTGCCCGACGTGAAGAGCCTGCAGGGCAAGCGCGTTGGCGTGCTGCAAGGCTCGTCGCAGGAGGACTTCCTGAAGCTGCACTGGGCGAATGCGGGCGTGACTGTCGTGTCGTATCAGGACCAGGATCAGGTGTACGCGGATCTGACCGCGGGGCGTCTCGACGCCGCGGTACAGGAAGCGCAGACCGCGCAGGAAGGCTTTCTCGACAAGCCGGCCGGCCGCGATTACATGATTGTCGGCGAGCCGCTGAAGGATCCGGCCACGCTCGGCGAAGGCACCGGCTTCGGTCTGCGCAAGGGCGACAAGGCGCTCGCCGGCAAGATCAATACCGCGCTCGACGAATTGAAGAAGGACGGCACGCTGAGCAATCTGTCGGTCAAGTATTTCAAGCGCGACATCATTGCAAAATGAGTGGCCAGGCGAGCTGCCCGCTGAGTTGCCCGCCGAACCTCGCGAAGTCAGGATCGCGAAGCGCGTAACGTAACGCCGGCAAGCCGCTGCATCAGTAGCGCCGGCCATGCGCCACCCATGCGCCCGCCGGGCCCGGGCCCGGCAGGCACCATTTCCACCCGTGCCACGAGGCGCGGGCACAGAGAGCCTATGGATTTCGACGTCATCGTGGTGGGGGCCGGCATCGTCGGTGTATCGGCGGCGCTGCATCTGCAGGAGCGCGGCCGTCGCGTCGCGCTCGTCGACCGGCGCGCACCCGGCGAGGAAACCAGCTTTGGCAACGCGGGGCTGATCGAGAGTTCATCGATCGTGCCGTACGGTTTTCCGCGCCGTCTCGGCACGCTGCTGCGCTACGCGCGCAATCAGTCGACCGATCTGTACTGGGACTACAAGGCGCTGCCCGCATTTGCCGGCTGGCTCGGCCGCTTCTGGTGGGAGTCGTCGCCGGAGCGGCTGGCGTCGGCGGCGCGCGACATGCTGCCGCTGATTCGCAGCAGTGTCGCCGAACACGATGCGCTGATCGCGCGCGCGGGTCTGCAGAGCCTCGCGCACGACGGCGGCTGGATCGAAGCGTTCCGCACACCAGCTGAGTTCGAGCAGCAGACGCAGCATGCCGAAGCCGCGGTGCGCGAACACGGTCTGCGCGTCACGCCGCTCGACGCGACGGCGCTGCACGTGCGCGAGCCCGCGCTTGCCGACGGCTTTTGCGGCGCGCTGCATTGGCAGGACCCGAAGAGCATTTCCGACCCCGGTGCGTTGACGAAGGGTTACGCGCGTCTGTTCGAACAGGGCGGCGGCACGCTGCTGACCGGCGATGCCGCCACGCTGCGCGCGCACGGCGACGCATGGACCGTGCAGACCAGCGCCGGCGAGATCAGCGCAAAGGACGCGGTGGTCGCGCTCGGGCCATGGTCGGACACGGTGTTCGCGCCGCTTGGCTATCGCATTCCGCTACGCGTGAAACGCGGCTATCACATGCACTACCGGCCCGCGCGGACCACGCTGAGCGTGCCGGTCGTCGATACCGAGGAAGGCTATGTGATCGCGCCGATGCGCGCCGGTTTGCGGCTGACTACCGGCGTCGAGATCGCGCGCCGCGAGGCTGCGCCGACGGGCATTCAACTCGAACGCGCCGAACGGATTGCGCGGCCGCTGTTCGGTCTGGGCGAGCGTCTGGACGACGCGCCGTGGCTCGGGCTGCGCCCGTGCACGCCGGACATGCGGCCGGTGATCGGCCGCGCGCCGCGGCATCGCGGCCTGTGGTTTCTGTTCGGCCACAACCACCACGGCCTGACGCTCGGGCCCATCAGCGGACGACTGCTCGCGGAGCTGATGACGGGCGCGACGCCGTTTATCGACGCGCGACCGTTCCGTCCCGAGCGATTCGGCTAATCACGCCAATCACTGCGGCTCGTACCACGAATACGTGGCCAGCGTGCTCACCGGCGGCGTGCCGATCTGCAACGTGATATCGCGCAGCGACGTCAACTCGATGTTGCGTATGTCGCCCATGTAGCGCCGCGAATCGCCGTTGTCGTTGATATACGCGACCACGTCGCCCTGGATGCCCGCGACGTTGGTGTTCGTCAGCGGCTCTCCCCAGATGTCGAAGAACTGGCCGAGCGTGTAGGTTTTCTCGCTCGGTGCCTCGATATGGATGATGCCGGTCTGGTCGTGCATATGCATTTCATATGTGCATTGCGACAGAATACCGACGTTCATCGGCGTCGCGAGCCACTTGCCGTTGTTGATGATCGCAAGGTGCGCATGCACGTGATACAGCACGGACATGTTCGGCGCGCAGGTCAGCCCGTCGACTGGCGAGCCTGTCCCGCCGGTTGCGGTGTTGCCGTTCGGCCAGGTGCCGGTCGCACCGACTACGCCGCCATACACGAGCGTGATCGGGTTCGGGTCGAACGGCGGCGGATCGGTCCACGTGTAGGTGGGCACTTGCGTGAGCGGCGTGCCGATCATCACGGTGATTTCCTCATGCGGCTTCAGCACGAGGCTCGCGGGGTCTCCCGTATATTGCGTCAGCGCGCCGCCGTCGTTCACATAGATCGTCATCGGCGAGCCGGTCAGGCCCGCGACGTTCGTCGCACTCAGCGTCTCGCCCCAGATCGCGAAGAACTGGCCGAGCGTATAAGACGCGCCGGTCGTCGCATCCATATGGATCTTGCCGCTCGCGTCGACCGTATGGACCGGGTACGCGCAGCCGGTCGGCGCGGCCATGGTCGGCTCGACCATGCCGATGTTCTGCGGCAGCGAGAGCAACTTGCCGTTCTGGTAAATGGACAGATGCGCGTACGTGTACGAGGTGCTGCGCAGCGTGCAGTTCAGGCCGCTGACCGGCTGGCCGGTGCCGCCGGTCGCGGTAACACCGGCGGGCCAGTTGGTGTCGCCGAGCGTGGTGCCGTCGAGGATCGGCGTCGCGGCGGCGAGCGTCGGCGTGGTGCCGGTCGCGCCCGATGCCGGCGTGGGACTGGATGCGGGTGTCGGGCTCGACGCGGGCGCTGACGCTCCCGCGGCGCCATTCGAGCCAGTGCCAGTCGGGCTCGAACCGCCACCACCACCGCCGCAACCGGCGAAACTCAGGACGAGGCTTATTGCGACAAATCGTACTCCCAGCCGTTCCAGCATCTCGTGCTCCGTGTGCCGTTGATAAGAAGGGGACGTGCAGCAGATATCGCGCGCGGGTATCGAACAGATACCGCGCGGACAGCCGCGCGCGACCCACGCAAGATCGGCGGCACGGACTTCGCTGCAGGGATGACGGCAATACACGACCGCCGCGTGTCGAATGCCCGCGCGTCGGATTACGTCAGACCGGATGAAACCTTTCAAATCAGCGTAGCAGATGCGTCCCCCGAGCGGACCCGGTGAATCACGGCGATTTGCGACTTTCTGATGGCGCGTTTCGGGGTGTCCGAAATGGCATAGCAGACGCGGCGCCGTGTTCGAAGCCGCTGCGAGTTCACATTCACGTGACGTCTGGCATCGATCGAAGTCACCTTGAAGTCATTCCGGACTCGCCACGAAATCGCTTTGAAGCGAGTCCGGAAATCACGCCGAAGTCGCGCTGGCCGGCGCGTAGCCGGCCGCCGGGACGATCTGTCGCGTTTTGTTCGGGCTGTCATCGTTATGTGCGAAGATCGGTTCCTGCGCGAACTTGTTTGCGGATCAATGGAGCACTGACAGATGACCGACAGATTGCAGGCGTCCGTATGCGTGGTGGTGCTGCTGCTGATTGTGGGCTGGGTGCTGTATATCGGACGCGCGGTGTTCATTCCGATCGTATTCGGCGTGATCGCGGTGTATGTGGTCATCGATTTCACGCGTTTGTTGCAGCGCATTCCGGTCATCGGCAAACGGCTGCCGGCGCAACTGCGCTACGGTCTCTCGATGTTCCTGATCGCCGCCGGCATCTTCCTCGCGGTCGATATGCTGGTCGAGAACTACGACGCGCTGGTCGCACTTGCTCCACGCTATCAGGACTCGCTGCTCGCGATGATCCACAAGATCTCCGTGCTGCTTCATCTGGAAAGCGAACCGACGTGGGATTCGCTGCGGCGGAACATGCTCGCGCAGATCAACATTCAGGCGATCGTGACCGGCATGCTGACGTCGCTGTCGTCGATCATCATCGATATTTTCGTCGTGGTGCTGTACGCGGCTTTTCTGCTCGTCGAGCGCGGCACGTTCGGCGAAAAGCTCGCGAATATGTCGGCGAATTCGAGCAATGCGGCGCGCATCCGCGCGGTCGTCACCGATATCAACCGCCGCATCGGCGCGTACCTCGCGCTGAAGACGTTTCTCGGCGTGCTGCTCGGCGCGGTCTGCTGGGCGGCGATGCGCAGCATCGGCCTCGAATTCGCCGGGTTGTGGGCGGTGCTGACCGCGCTCTTGAACTACGTGCCATATATCGGCTCGGTGCTCGCCATCGTGTTCCCGGTGCTGATGACGATGCTGCAATTCGGCGACCTGAATTCGATACTGATCGTGCTGGTGTCGCTGACCGCGATTCACTTCGTGATCGGCAATATTCTCGATCCGTACCTGATGGGCAATTCGCTGAATCTGAGCCCGTTTGCGATTCTCGCCAGCATGGCCGTGTGGTCCGCATTGTGGGGCGTGCCAGGCGCATTTCTCGCGGTGCCGATCACGGTCAGCATGACGATCATCTTCTCCGAATTCGAAATGACGCGGCCGGTCGCGGTGCTGTTGTCGAAAAACGGCCGGCTGACTTACGGCAAGAGCCAGCCGGTGGCGTGATGCGGTTGGCGCGGCTGCTGAAGCGCGCGCGTCGCAATTGTCAACGTCGTTCAGGTGTACTGCAACGTATCGGAACTCGCGTCGATCGACGGCGATAACCGGATCGAACCGGTCGAAGCGCGAAGAGCCTTTCTTCATCTTCAGACACTTCGCAAAGCGCCATTTGCGGCGGCGCGTTTCAAGTCTTTTAAATAAATCGAAAAATATCGGCGAGCCGGTTGACGCGGAATTCACGCAAAGCCATGCCACAATGCGCGGCAGATCACGAGCACGGCCATGGGTTGTCAGGCTAAGCGTTTTCCCCTAACCATCAGACCAACAACTCGATGACCAAGGCTACCTGGACATTTCTGATTGCCGCCGCAGCGCTTGGCATAACGGCAAAAGGCGCTTCTGCCCAGGAACTCGGGCTGTACGGCGGACCGCTGACGGGCGAGCACGATCACACGTATTCATGGGCGCTCGACTACACGGAAGGCTTTGGCCATTACTTCGCGGGCAGCTTCACCTGGCTCAACGAAGGTCACATACCCGGCCATCATCGCGATGGTCCGGTTGCGCAGGTCTGGGGCCGGCTGCCCGTGATGGACCGGCGCTTCGTGTTCGCGCTCGGTGTCGGTCCGTATCGCTACTTCGATACCGAAGCGGCCGAGCAGGGCGAAGGCTATTCGAATACGCATAGCTGGGGTGTCGTCTATAGCGCGCGTGCCACGTGGTATTCGACGCATCGCTGGACCGCGAATCTGCAACTCAATCATGTGCAGGTGAAGAACGGCGAGTCGACCACCGCGATCATGCTCGGTGTCGGCTACCAGCTCGATGCACCCGATACGCCAGGTCCGCGCGATTTCGCGCTGCCGCGCACGAGCAAGGTGACCAACAACGAAATCACGCTGATGGCGGGCCAGACGATTCTGAACAGCCTCGAATCGCAGACGTCGGCGGCCGAAGCGATCGAGTACCGGCGCGGCCTGCTGCCGTATCTCGATGCGACGCTCGGTTATCTGCACGAAGGCAATGGCATATCCGCGCGACGCGACGGCATGACCGCGCAACTGTGGCTCACGCGCGCGTTCTTCGACGACCGTTTCGCGATCGGCGTCGGCGCGGGCGCGTACGCGGCGATCCATCACGGCGATTCCAACGACGATCGCGACACCGGCGACGGCATTCTGTCGGGTCTGCTGTCGCTGACGGCCACGTATCGCGTCACGCAGCACTGGTCGGCGCGCGTGACGTGGAATCGCGTGATGACGCGATATAGCCGCGATACTGATGTGATTCTCGGCGGTATCGGGTATCGGTTCTGACGTGATGTAACGGGGTAGGTGCCTCTACAAGTTTGCCGCGCGAGGCGCCTGCCTGCGGCGCGCTTAAACTAGCGGTTCACTGTCAGCGCCGCCCGCCCAAGCCCATGCCCCGCCGCCAGAATCTTCCTCTTCAAACCTCTCCATCCCAGACCACCAGCAGCGCGCTGGAAGACCCCGCGTTGCTGCGTCGTCTGCTGCGCGCCAAAGATCGCATGGATGCCGCGTCGCACGAGGCGTGGCCGGTTCGGCGTCTCGCTGAAGTCAGCGGCGTGTCGGAAGCGCATTTCGCGCGCTCGTTCAAGCGGGCTTTCGGCTTGCCGCCGCACCGCTATCTGCTGACACGGCGCATCGAGCAGGCCACCACGCTGCTGCGCGACACCGACCTCGGCATCACCGACATCGCGTTCGCGACCGGATGGGAAAGCCTCGGCACATTCGGGCGCATCTTTCGCGACATCACCGGCCGCAGCCCGGGCGAGATGCGGATCGATGCGCGAGCCGAGCCATTGCAACTCGAACGCGTGCCCGCCTGCGTGCTGAAGGCCGCGCAACGTCCCGATCTGACGATCGCAGTTTTGGAGAAGCGCCGCCGCGTCGCCGGCGATACAGTCGAGCCATCGAAACCATCGAAGTCGTCAACGAAGGAGGAGTGATGAATCAGGGTATCAATGTGGTCGGCCTGTACGTCGACAATCAGGACGAGGCGCTGGCGTTCTACGTCGACAAACTCGGCTTTCGCGTTCACACGGACGTGCGCAATGGCTCCTACCGGTGGCTGACGGTCCAGCATCCGGACCAGCCGTCGTTTCAGCTCGGGCTCTTCACGCCCGGCCCGCCGATACACGACGACGCCACCGCGCAGACGTTGCGCGCGATGGTCGCGAAGGGGGCGATGCCGCCGCTGGTGTTGTCGGTTGCCGACTGCCGCGCGAGCTACGAGCAGTTGAAGGCGCGCGGCGTGGAATTCACGCAGGAGCCCGTCGATCGTTATGGCAGCGTCGATGCGGGCTTTCGTGATCCGGCCGGCAATGGCTGGAAGATGATCGAGGCACCGGCGAATACGAAGTGAATTGCCGGTGTCGTCGTCAGCTTCTGGCCGAAGAGGTGAGTTGCGCAAAAGCGTCTTCGCAGAACAACCGATAGTTGTCCGCGTTTTTTGCGGCCATCGCGCCGCTGACTTGGGCAAGCGCGTGACAAACCCTCGGACCGTAGCCCTGAGCGTCTCGGTTTTGATTGGTGACCGCGACGTTCAATCGAAGAAAAACGGCGTCGTTTGGCACATCGCTCAACCGCACGTCAGTAGTTTCCGCGAACAGGTGAGTGGCCTCATGCACGATCGCGCCGCCGCGTGATACCTCCATGGCACCGACGACATCGCGCGAGTGGTACCGCGTAGGCTGCCCGCCTGTTTCGGATTCGTCGAAAAAGCAGGTTCCGAGGCGTATGTATGGCGCACCGTAGTAGGCGATGCCCCAAAACTCGTCGGAGCGGACCGCGGCAGCCATGCCGCGATCGGCGATACCGTTTTCCGAGAGACCTAATGGATTGCCCCGTGCGGCTTGACCCGCGTAAAGCAGGCCTGTGCACCTGGTGGTTATACCGGTCAACGTCCGCTGAAGTACCAACTTCACGACATCCGGTCCGGCATTGCCGAACCAGCGCCTGAAAAGATTCTTGCGTTCGGTGAAATCTAAAGTCTCGATCACGCCGATACCTGCCGTCAGCTGATGGCCAGCCTCGTTCCAGGCAAGCCGGGTCTTTACACGCTCTGCGTGGTCTGAGTAAGCCCAATAACTGGCCCCGAAATAGAAGCCAGGACGGTCAGGCCCCGGCAAATCATTTTTCGCGTCCTTGATGTAGTTAAAGTGCGCCTGCTGATCAAAGCTGCTCGGGCTCTGTTTCCTCGACTCTCCAGACTTCCGGATCAGTTCGGACGCTCGCCGATAGTCCACGAGTTCGGCCGCGGTATAGCCGCTGGTCGGTCGCAGCGTGATCGACTTGGCAAAGAAGCTCAGGTCCGAGTCTATGGCACGGACCTCTGCAGGCGACATGTCAGTCAGCCGACAGGCGATCCTTGCGCTAAGCGCGAGCCCGCTCGCGTCTAGCGAGTTATGCGCCAGCGCACCAAAGGCGGCCCCTATGTTGGTCTTTGCCATGTGACTGCATTCCCCCGAGAATTGTTTGAATGACCGACTCGACGGTGTTGTTTCAACCGGTGTCGTTTCAACGCTATCTGCTTCGGCCGCCGCACCGATCGGTACTGAACTTTGCGACTCTCCATTCAAGGCCGCGCTCTTTTTCGCTGAGGCGTTAGGCGTAATCGGGTCTCTGAAAACCGGACGCTGGGAATTTACATCGGCACGTACTGGCGCGACATCCCATAAAAAGGCTAGTTTTGAGCGCTTTTGACCGGGATCGTTTTGTCCGTCACGAAAATGCAATGCAGGTCCATATGGTCGTCAACTATTACTGAATCCCCGCCGCCGACCGCGCAATCGTGCACGGAATCCGCAATACGATCGTGGTCCCAACGCCTCCGACGATGTCGAGCGCGGCATGCAGCGTCTTCGCACGGGTGCGCATACCCACGATGCCGCGCCCGCTTGCGCGCGCCCGAGTCGGATCGAAGCCATGGCCGTCGTCTGCGATTTCGATGCGCACGGCGTCGCCATCCGCGGCGGCGCCGATCCGTATCGTGCGTGCTTGCGCATGCTGGATCACGTTGTTGATGCTCTCCTGAACGATGCGCATGACCGCGAGCGCCTTGCCCGGTGTCATATGCACGATCTCGGGTAAAGGTGCGACGACGCCCCATTTGAGTTCGATGCCGAGTGCGTTCAGTCGCGGTTCGAGGCGAGTTCTGAGGTTGGCCAGCAGCGGGATCAGATCATGGCCGTTGAAGTCCAGCGAATCGATGATGGATCGCATGTCCTGAATCGAATCCTCGATCGAACGCACTAGCGCGCCGCGTTCGACGTCCTCGCGTCGCGCGAGATGCAGCGCGGCGATCAGATGCGCGCCCATTCCGTCATGCATATCCTGCAGAATCCGGTTTCTTTCGGCGGTGACCGCGTCGCGTTGCGCGCTCGCCGCCTGTTCGCGATCGAGGATGAATTGCTCCGCAAAAACGAACAGCAACACGATGCAGAACGGCACCACGCCAAGCGTGCTCGTGCGCACCGAGTCCCAGGGCAGCCAGTCCATCACGATGAAGGCCGATTGCAGCATCGTCAGATTCCAGAACGTTGCGCTCAGCGCGAGCGCGCCGATCCGGATCGAGCGGATCCGCCACGCGCGCGCGAACATCCAGTAAAGGACGATGAAACGCAGCAGCGTATGCGGCCACGCGAGCATCCACATCGGGTCGCCGGTTTTGCCGATGGCGTAGAACACGATCGCGGCGACAATCGTCGCGATCGATACCGCATGCCAGAGCAGCAGGAACCATCGCGCCGGGTGCGCGGCGAGACGATAGCCCACTATCGTGAATCCCCAGAGCAAAACGATATGGGCGATCAACCGCACGAAGACTTCCGTATCCCGCGACACGGGAAACGACAACGTCAGGTACGAGCCGAGACTCAGGATGGCCACCACGGTCACGAGCTGGATCAGGTGTACGCTGCGCCGATGCCACAGATGCGCAACCAGAAAAATCAGTGCGCCGATGATCATCACGAACACGGCATTGGGCAACACGACCTGCACGAAATGGCGCAGGGACTGACGGGATTCGAGCAGGGGCGCGGGTCCGATCTCGATCGCCGAAATGCCGCTGCGCATATTCGCGTCGCCCTGCAGGCGCACATATAGCGTGTTGTCTCCGCTGCGGAACAGGCCTGAAGGAAGCACGATGTACAGCGGCTTGTCGTTCATCGCCGAGCCCATGCGGCCGTGCGGCGTGTCGTAGGACACGTCGCCATTGAGCAGCGAGCCGTTCAGATAGAACGAAGCGACCAGCGAAACATGCGGCACATAAAGAGCAAGCGGTGCGTCGGGCATCGCATCGAGCCGGAAATGCGCGCGATACCAGGCAAATCCACCCAGCCCCGGGTGGCTATCGACCCAGTTGTCGGGCAGCGTGACGGGTGCCCAGCCGGTGAGCGGCGGTGTCGGCGAAGCGGATGCGTTGAAGTCGGCGGCGCGCAGCGTCAAATCGATCGCGGCGGTGTCCGCAGCCTGCGCGGCGAAGCTGGAGAACGTGAGCGCTGCGACGAGCGCTGCGGTAAGCATCGTGGTGAACACAGCGGCGAGCGCGGCTTTGCGCATCACGCGGCAACGCAGCCAGGCACCGCGCGCGGCACGCGCTGCACAGCCCGCGCGCCGGGCGGGGATCGGGTGCGTCAACGGATCATCCCTTTGCGGCGTGCCTCGTTGATCGCCTGCATCCGGTTCGTGACCGCGAGCTTGCTGTAGATGTTCTTCACGTGCGTGGTGACGGTGTGATGGGAGATCTTCAGTATCGCCGCCGTCTCCGCAACGGTAAAACCGTAGGCGATCTGCTCGAGAATGGCGAATTCGCGCGGCGTCAGATCCTGGATGTCTTTCGCGGCGCGCGGCGGCTTGCGTGCATCCGCAACTGAAGGCGCGAAGCGCTTCAGCAGATGCCGAGCGATCTGCGGCGACAGCGGCGCATCGCCGCTGACCACCAGCAATATCGAACGGGCGAATTCGTCGAGCGTCGTGTCCTTCAGCAGATAGCCGCGCGCGCCGGCCTCGATCGCGCGCACCACGTGCGCTTCGTCGCCGAAGACCGTGCTGACCAGCACCGCCGTTTCCGGCGACGACACCCTCAAACTTTCGATCAGCACGTCGCCATCGCCATCCGGCAGACCGAGATCGATGATCGCGACTTGCGCGTGCAGCTGCGCAAGCGCGGTCTGCGCTTCCGCGATCGTGGTCGCGGTGCCCACCAGCGTGAGCTGCGGATGCGTATCGACCATGCGCTCGAACGCTTCGCGCATCGCGGCATCGTCTTCCACCAGAAATACGCCGACCGGCGCGGTCTCGCTCATATCGGTATCGCCGAGAATGGTTGCGTTATGCGGCCGTAGCCGGCATGCCGGCTACGGCCGCGCGCGTATGGTAACGGATGCGTTGCGACACGACGCAGTTCGCGTTGCAGCCGCGCATCTCTCCCTTTTTCATGGGATGTGGATTCGTCCCGCGCTGATTACTCTTACGCGCGTTCGGAGTACGCCGGCGTTCAGCCGGCGGCTGCACCACACGAGGGCCATCTCACGCTACGGGACTTTGAAACGCCGCAGTCGATTCGTTGGCCCGGGCTGCGCGACATTGGGACAGTTCGGCCTGGCGGCACAGGGGCATCGCTTTCTCGCGGCTGACCAAGGCGGGCCCGCGAGTTCATCACACCGACCGCGCAGCAATGAGCGGGTAGTCGATTGCCTCGATTCGCCGGCAAAGGCGATGCGGCAATTCAAAGACAACATCGACGCTCGCGGTTCAGCCGGATCATCTGAAGCTTCCGTCGTGATCGTCGCCGAACCATAAAAACGAGGCCCGAGAAACAGTCGCCACCGGAACCAAACACGGGGAATGTCGCACATGAATCGCAGCTATCGCATTGTCTTCAATGCACGAGTCGGGGTATGGCAGGTGGTGTCCGAGCTTGCGATGGGCCGCGGAAAAAACAGACGGGCCGCGCATCGGCTGCTGCTGGCGGGGTGGCTCGGCGTTGCCGCGCTGACGGCCTCTGCGTTTGCCACGCCAGCGCTCGCTGACGACAACCTGCTGGTGGGCACGGGTGGCAATGGCGGCGCCGCAAACATCTTCGGAGGCGGGGGCGGCGGCGGGATTGGCGGTGGCGGCGGCGGCGGCGGCGGCGGCTACAGTGGCGGCGGCGGGGGCGGCATCACCGGTGGGAATGGCGGCAGTAGCGCCAGCCTCGGTGTCTTCGGTGGCGCCGGTGGTGCCGGCGGCGGTGATGCGACGGGTGGCGCAGGCGGCAGTCAGGGCGGTGGCCAGGGAGGGCTGGGCGGAGGAGGAGCAAGCGGCATCGGCGGCGCAGCCGGCGGCGGTGGTGGCGCGCTGGGCGGCGCCGGTGGTAGTGGGGCCTGCGAGAACTGTGACGGAGGTGCGGCCGGGGTCCTGCCGTCTGGTTCGGGTGCGACTGGCGAGGCTGGCACTGTTCCCGGCTCTGGCGGTGCCGGCAGTAGTTACGGTGGTGGCGGAGGCGGTGGCAACAGTTTCGGCGGCGGCGGCGGTGGTGGCAGCGTGGTCGACGGTAGTGGTAACGCCATTTCCGGCCAGACAAGTGGTGCCGGTGCGGCCGCTCAGACTAGTCTCGTGCTCGGGACCAGTGTCACTTACGGCTATGTCGGCGTTGGCGGCGGTGGTGGTGGTGGTGGCAACAACGCGAGTGGCAGCGGGAGCGCAGGCAGTTTGAGCGTAACCGGCGCAACCCTGACCGTAGACGACTCCATGCTGGTCGGCGGAGGCGGCGGTGGCGGTAGTATCGGTTCCAAGGGCGGCAATGGAGGGGCTGGCACGCTGACCCTGCAAAATGCCGTGCTATCCGTGGCCGGCACCCTGCTCATTGGCGGCAGTGGCGGCGGTTCCAGTGCCGACTCGTTCGAACTTGGCGGCAATGGAGGGGCGGGTACCGTCAGCGTGGACGCAAGCTCCACGATCGATATCGGCGCTGGTGGCGCGCTGATTCTGGGGGGCGCGAACGGCGGAACTCTCGATCCCTCCACTGGCAGCGGTGCCGGTGGCGCGGGCATCCTCAACCTCGGCGGCACGCTGAACCTCGGTTCCGGCGCTACTGCCGTCATCAACGCGGGCAGCACGCTCAATCTCGGCGATGCGATCCCCGGCGACACATCGTCGGGCGGCATCAATGGAGCGAGCCTCACGAACAACGGCACGCTGAATTTCAACCAGAGCGGTACCACCAACCTCGCCATCTCCATCGGCGGTGGCGGCACGATCAGGCAGAGCGGGAACGGCACCACCGTGCTCGCCGCCGACAACAGTTTCAGCGGCGCCGTCACCATCACAAACGGGACGCTGCAGGTCGGCAATGGCGATGCCAGCGGCACGCTGGGAACCGGCGTGGTCACCGACAACGCCACGCTGACGTTCGACCGCTCCGGCAGCCTGACGGTCGGCAATGTGATCGGCGGCTCCGGCAGCGTCTTGCTGGACGGCACCGGCACCACGACGTTGACGGGAGCCAATACCTACAGCGGTGGCACGACCCTCCAGTCTGGCGGTCTCGTGATCGGCAACAATAAGGCGCTCGGCACCGGGATGCTGACGGTCAGCGGCCGGGCCACGCTCGACAGCAGCGTCGCTGCCGAGCTGACCAACAGCATCGGGATTGGTCTGGGCCTGACGGTCGCGGGTAGTCATGATCTGACACTCGACGGCGAACTCAGCGGCGCTGGGGGCCTTAGCAAAACGGGCGCAGCTACCCTGACGCTAACCGGCGCGGCCGCATACCTCGGCAATACGACGATCATCGGCGGCACGCTCGCGCTGGCGGGCAGCGGCAGCTTTGTGTGGGACGACACCGTGGTCAACGTCGCAGGCGCGAACGCGACACTGGACATCAGCCACGCGAACGCCAGCCAGACGATCGGCTCGCTGTCCGGAGTGGCGGGCAGCGCGATCACGCTCGGCGGTAACTCGCTGACCATCGGCGGTACGGCGAACGAGACCTTCGCGGGGACAATCAGCAGTACCGCTGGCGGCGGCCTCTTCAAGCAGGGCACGGGTATCGAGACGCTGAGCGGCGCGAACACCTACTCCGGTGGCACGACGCTCGCGGCGGGCGGTCTCGTGGTCGGCAACGATTCGGCGCTCGGCACTGGCACGTTGATGACGGGGAACCTCGCCACCACACTCGACAGCACCACCGCCATCGAACTCGCCAACCAGATCACGCTGAAGGCGGGCCTCACGGTCACTGGCACCCACGATCTGACACTCGACGGCGCGATCTCCGGCACCGGCAGTCTCACCAAAAACGGCGCGGCCACGCTGACGCTGAAGGGAGCGAGCGATTACTTTGGCGCCACCACAATCAACGGCGGCACGCTGGCGCTAACGGGCACGGGGAGCCTCGCGGTGGACGCAGCGGTCAATGTCGCAAGCGCGACTTTCGACATCAGCCACTCGAGCGGTAGCCAGACGATCGGCTCACTGTCCGGCGTGACCGGCAGTTCGGTAACGCTCGGCGGCAATTCGCTGACCTTCGGCGACGGGACGGATCAGACCTTCGCGGGCACGATCAGCGATACCGGCGGCGGCGCGCTGGTCAAGCAGGGCCCCGGTAGCGAGACGCTGACCGGCGCGAACACCTACACCGGTGGTACGACGCTCCGCGCGGGCGGTCTGCTGGTCGGCAACAACACCGCACTCGGCAGCGGGGCGCTGACGGTGAGCGGCACCGCCACGCTCGGCAGTACCACCGCTATCGAGCTGGCTAACGGCATCGTGCTGGACGCGGGACTTACGGTGGACTGCAGCAACCAGCTGACACTCGACGGCACAATTTCAGGCGACGGCGGCCTGACCAAAAACGGCACGGCGACCCTCACGCTGAAAGGGGCGAGCGCGTATAGCGGCGCCATGACGATCAACTCGGGCACGCTATCACTGATGAGCAGCGGCAACCTCACAGGCGCCAGCGCAGTCGATATCGCCGGCGGCCACGCGACGCTCGACATCAGCCACGCGGCCGGCCCCCAGCTGATCGGCTCGCTGTCCGGCGTAGCCAGCAGTTCACTCACGCTCGGCGGCAATTCGCTGACCTTCGGCGATACCTCGATCGAGACGTTCGCCGGCACGATCAGCGGCACGGCCACCGCGGCCCTCGTCAAACAGGGCTCGGGTATCGAGACACTGACTGGCTCGAACACATACGGCGGCGGCACGACGCTCGAAGCGGGCGGTCTCGTGGTCGGCAGCGCTACGGCGCTCGGCAGCGGCACGCTGACCGTAACCGGTGCCGCCGCGTTCGACAGCAGCACGGCCGTCGAGCTGGCCAACAAGATCCAGCTGAACGCGGGCCTCACGGTCATGGGCAACGAAGACCTGACGCTCGATGGCGCAATCACCGGCACCGGCAGCCTCATCAAAAACGGCACGGCCACGCTCACGCTGAAGGGGGCGAACGCGTACAGCGGCGCCACGACAATCGAGGCCGGCACGCTCGCGCTCGCGGACAACGGCAGTCTCGCCGCTACCAGCGCGGTCGATTTCGTCAATACGGGCGCGACATTCGACATCAGCCATTCGAGCGCCGGCCAGACGATCGGCTCTGTAACGGGTGTGGCAGGCAGCGCGATCACGCTCGGCGCGAACACGTTGACCTTCGGCGATGCGTCGGACCAGATCTTCGCGGGCACGATCAGCGATACCGGCGGCGGTGGCCTGATCAAGCAGGGCGCGGGCATCGAGACATTGACCGGCACAAACACCTACAGCGGCGGCACGACGCTCGAAGCGGGCGGTCTCATAGTCGGCAACGACAAAGCGCTCGGCACCGGCGCGCTGACGGTAAGTGGCGCCGCCACGCTCGACAGCAACACCGCCACGGAACTGGTCAACGACATCGCGTTAAACGCAGCCCTCACGGTTACCGGCAGCCACGACCTGACGCTCGATGGCGCGATGTCCGGCACCGGTAGCCTGACCAAGAACGGCGCGGCAACGCTGACTCTGAACGGCCACAACGACTACAGCGGCGGCACGCAGGTGAGCGCCGGTACGCTCGCGCTGGGCGCACACGCGAGCCTAGACGCAAGCGGCATCGTCAACGTCGCGGACGGGGCGACCTTCGATCTCTCGGCGGGCGGCGGCACGCAGGTATTCGGTACGCTGACCGGCGGTGGCACCGTGACGCTCGGCGCGGACGTGCTGACGATTGGCGATGTGACCGACGGCACTTTCACCGGATCGATCGGCGGTGGCGGCAGTCTCGTGAAGGTCGGCAGCGGCACCGAGACACTGACCGGCGCGAACACCTACACGGGCGGCACGGCAATCGACGCCGGCACGCTGGCGCTTGGCACCGGCGGCAGTCTCGCGATGAGTGGTAGCCTCGCACTGAACGGCACCAGTTCGAGCTTCGATATCAGCCACTCCGGCGCGAACCAGACGATCGGCGCGTTCTCGGGCGTAATGGGCAGCACGGTGACGCTGGGCAGCAATTCACTGAGCTTTGGCGATCAGACGGATCAGGCCTTCGGTGGCACGATCAGCGGCGGCGGTGCTGTCGTAAAGAGCGGCACCGGCACCGAAACACTGACCGGCGCGAACAGCTATATCGGTGGCACGACGATCAACGCGGGCACGCTGGCGCTCGGCACCGGCGGCAGCCTCGCCGCGGGCGGCGCGGTCAACCTCGCCGGCGCGAACACCGGTTTCAGCATCAACGATGCGGGCAGCAACCAGACGATCGGTTCGCTCGCGGGTGTCGCAGGCAGCAAGGTTACGCTCGGCGGCAACTCGCTGACGGTTGGCGACGGCTCGAACCAGACCTTCGCCGGCACGATCGGCGGCAGCGGAGGTATCGTCAAGCAGGGTACCGGCACCGAAACGTTGACCGGCGCGAACACGTACAGCGGCGGCACGACGCTCGCGGCTGGCGGTCTCGTGGTCGGCAACAACAAGGCGCTCGGCACCGGCACGCTGACGGTGAGCGGTACTGCGACGCTCGACAGCAGCACCGCCACCGAACTGGCCAACGACATCGTGCTGAACGCCGGCCTCACGGTCGCGGGCACACACGACCTGACGATCGACGGCACGATCAGCGGCACCGGCAGCCTGACCAAGGACGGCTCGGCCACCCTTACTCTGAACGGCAACAACAGATACAGCGGCGGCACGCAGGTGAACGCCGGCACGCTCGCGCTGGGCGCCCACGCGAGCCTCGACGCGAGCGGCATCGTCGACGTCGCGGATGGCGCGACCTTCGACCTGTCGGCCGGCGGCGGCAAGCAGGTATTCGGCACGCTGACCGGCGGCGGCGCCGTGGACCTCGGCGCGAACGTGCTGCAGGTGGGCGATACCGGCGACGGTACCTTCACCGGCGCGATCGGCGGCAGCGGCAGCGTCGTGAAGGTCGGTACGGGCACCGAGACGCTGACCGGCGCGAACACCTATACCGGTGGCACGGCAATCGACGCCGGCACGCTGGCACTCGGCACCGGGGGCAGTCTCGCGGCAAGCGGCAGCCTCGCATTGAACGGCACCACTTCGAGCTTCGACATCAGTCACTCGGGCGCGGACCAGACGATCGGTGCGCTCTCGGGCGTGGCGGGCAGCGCGGTGACGCTCGGCGGTCATTCGCTGACCTTCGGCGACCAGACGGACCAGACTTTCAGTGGCACGATCGGCGGCGCGGGCGGCCTCGTCAAGCAGGGTAACGGCATCGAGACGCTGAGCGGCACGAACACCTATACCGGCGGCACGACGATCGCGGCCGGCACGCTCGCATTGAAGGGTAGCGGCAGCCTTGCCACGGGCAGCGCGGTCAATGTGGCCGGCGCGGGCGCGGCATTCGACATCAGCGGCGCGACGGGTGGCCAGACGATCGGCGCGCTGTCGGGCGTGGCGGGCAGCAGCATCGCGCTCGGTGCAAACACGCTGGCCTTTGGCGATATGACGGATCAGACCTTCGCGGGCGTCATCAACGGCAGCGGCGGTCTCGTCAAGCAGGGCACCGGCACCGAGACGCTGAGCGGCACGAACACCTACACCGGCACCACGACGATCGACGTCGGCACGATTGCACTGGCGGGCGCAGGCACGCTGTCGGCATCGAGCGATGTGAGTCTCGCGAATACGGGCACACGCCTCGACGTGAGCGCCGCGAGCGGCACGCCGGTCATCGGCGCGCTGAACGGCGTGGTCGGCTCGACCGTGACGCTCGGCGCGAGCACGCTGACGCTCGGCAGCCGGAACGACGGCACGTTCGACGGCACGATCAGCGGCACCGGCGGGCTCGTGAAGAACGGCGCGGGCACCGAGACACTGAGCGCGGCGAACGCCTACACCGGCGTGACCACGATCAACGCCGGCACGCTGGCGCTATCGGGTGCGGGCAGCATTGCGCAATCGGGCGGTGTCGTCGCGAACGGCACCTTCGATATCTCGAACACGACGAATGGCGCGTCTATCGCGAACCTGAGCGGCACAGGCGCCGTGAACCTCGGCAGCCGCACGCTGACGATGACCGGCGCGACCGGCGCGAGCAGCACGTTCAGCGGCACCGTCACGGGCAGCGGCACGCTGATCAAGCAGGGCAACGGCACGTTCGTGCTCGACGGCGACGGTGCGGCGTTCACCGGCACGACCGAAGTGTCAGGCGGCCTGGTGGAAGTCGGCGACGCCGGCAGTCCGCAGGCTGCGCTCGGCGGCAGCGTCGCGGTCGACACAGGTGGCACGCTGCGTGGCCATGGCACTGTGCTCGGCAACGTCGGCAACAGCGGCACGGTTGCACCGGGCGGCTCGATCGGCACGCTGACGATCGGGGGCAACTACACGCAGACAAACGGCGCGACGCTGGCTATCGAAGTCAGTCCCACGACTGCTTCGCAGCTGAAGGTCAACGGCAGCGCGACGCTGCATGGCGTGCTGGCGATTACCTACGATCCGGGCACGTATACGGCGACCCAGTACACGCTGGTATCGGCTGGCCAGGGTGTCAGCGGCGCGTTCGACGGGACCAGCAGCACAGGCGCATCGAACCTCGGCACGCTGACGCCATCGCTTGCGTATGGCGCGAATGCGGTGTCGCTGGTGCTGGCCGCAGCACAGACGGGGCAAACGGGGGGAACCGTGCCGCCGCTCGTCGTCGCGCCGGTCGACACCAGCATCTATACGGCGCTGGGCACCGCTGCCGTGCTCGGCGCGCAATCGCAGGGCGCCGCCGTGCTCGAACGGCTCGGACAGGCATCGGATGCGACCGCCGCTACACCGTCGGGCTGGGTCACCGCGACCGGCAACCAGACGAAGGTGGGCGGCACCGGTAACACGCCCGGCTTCCAGTCAAACCGCTACGGATTCCTCGCCGGGCTCGAGCGCCGATATGGCGAGACCACGGCGGGCATCGCGGTGGGCTACGACCATGCGGACATCGACGAATCGGGAACGGGCGATTCGGGCACGACCGACACGCTGCGCGCGGCACTCTACGGCAGCCGTTTCGCCGGCCCGGTCAATCTCGCCGCAACGCTCGGCGCGGGCCTCGACTTCCTGTCGCAGAAGCGGTCATTCGGCGCGACCGATGCAGCCGAAGGCGACCACATGGGCCAGGAGTTCAACGTCGGCGGCCAGGCGAGTTTGCCGATGACGTTCGGCCGCGTGACGCTGACGCCGCGCATCGGTCTACGCTACGCGTACTTCCACACGAACGGCTTCGGCGAAAGCGGCGCTGGCGGCGAGGACCTGAACGTCGGCACGGACAACGTGCGCAGTCTGCAGCCGTACGCGCAACTGACGATGGATCGCGCGTTCGGCGATGCGCTGAGGCCGGTGAACGTCGAGGTGCGAGTCGGTTACGCGCACGAACTGCTCGACGGCAATCGTGCGATCAGCGTGAGCACGCAGGACGGCACGCTGTTCACGGCGCCGGGCACCAGCCTGCCGCGCGGTTACCTGACGGCGGGCGCCGGCATCACGATGCAGCCGAAGAAGAACCTGAACGTATCGATCAGCTACGACGCGCTGATCAACACGACGCACGCATCGGCGCAGCAGGCCAGCGTGCATGTTGGGTACAGCTTCTGATTGCTTCGGGGGCTCCCGCAGCACGATTACATGAGCCCCCGCGCATTCAAGCCTCAGTACTTCCTCGCCTGCTCATCGAGCCCGCGCTGAAACCGCGCTACCGCCTCGCGATGAAACGCCTGCTCCGCTTCGCCGTTGCTCACGCGCGGACGCGGCTCGTCATCGTAATAGCCGAACTTATCCTCGCCGCGCACCAGCATGGCCGTCAGACGAGTCGAGCCGATATTGCGCGCGTTGGTCGGGATATAGCTGAAGCCGAGCCCGACGCGTCGATGATCCGACTGATTCGGCCCCGATGCGTGAATCAGATAGGTATCGTGGATCGAGAACTGCCCCGGCCCGACCGGCATGAACGCGGTCTTGCTGCGATCGTACGACACATCGATCGTCTGGCCTTTCGACAACAGAATATCTTTCGACGGCACTTCGCCGTGATGCAGCTGGCCGAGTTTGTGCGAGCCGGGAACGACTTCCATGCAGCCTGCCTCGATCGACGCGTCGGTGAGCGCGACCCAGATCGTCACCTGCGTGCTCGGCTCAAGCCCGAAGTAGGTCGCATCCTGATGCCACGATACGTAAGCCGCGTCATGCGCCTTCTTCGGCCACACGGCGAGATTGAACAGCAGGATGTCCGGGCCGATCAGATCTTCGACGGCGTCGAGCACCGCCGGGTGACGGCCGATTTCGTCGACCCACGGAAACAGCAGATGCGGTTTGAAATTGAAGCCCTTGCCCATCTGCTGGTTGCGGGTTGCCTCGAAGGCTTCGAGTTGCTGCAGATAACCGGTGGCCTGATCGGCCGGAAACGCGTCGACCGGACTGACATAGCCGAAGTCGCGGTAGTGCTGGATCTGTGCGTCGGTAAGCTTCTTGCCCATGATGCGGAGTGTCCTTCGATAACTGATTGATGTACTGCTGCAATGAGATAGCGCAGTGGTAACGCGATACGGCGATGCCCGCGGCTACATGGCGGACCAGCCGCCATCGGCGAACAGCCAGCTGCCGGTGGTGAACGACGAATCGTCGCTGGCGAGAAAGAGGGCGGCGCGCGAGGTTTCTTCCACACGCCCGAAACGCCTCATCGCGTGCCGGTTCTGCCAGCGCGCGCGAGTCGCATCCGGATCGCTGTTGCGTCCGATCGACGCGCGCGACATCGGCGTGTCGATTACGCCCGGCATCAGCGCATTCACGCGGATACCGTGCGGTGCGTAGTCGACCGCCATCGTCTTCGCGAGCGTGGCGACCGCACCCTTGCTCGCGACATACGACGCGTTGCCGCCGCCGCTCGATGCCACCAGTTGCGAGCCGACCAGCACGATCGAGCCGCGCTCGCGCGCGAGCATCGTCGGCAATACCGCGCGACACCACAGAAAGCAGCCCTTCACGTTGATGTCGAACACGCGATCCCATGTGGCTTCGTCCAGCTCGTGCACGCGTCCGCCCGGCGAGATCGCCGAGCAGGTCAGCAGCACGTCGATGCGCTGCCAGCGCTCCAGCACGCGTGCGACACCGGCTTGCGCCGCGTCGGCATCGGCGACATTCGCGCAGATCGCGAGCGCTTCGCCGCCCGCTTCGACGATCTCGCGCTCGACGCGCGCGAGCGCCTCGCCGTTCAGATCCACGAGCGCGACTTTCGCGCCTTCGCGCGCGAACGTGCGCGCCGCATCCGCGCCGATGCCGGAGGCGGCGCCGGTCACGATGGCGACCTGGTCGGCGAGTTTCATCGCGTGCCCTCCCGCGTGTTTTGCTGGCCTTCGCGCGACGGATAGTCGTCGCCGGGAATCGTGCCCGGCGGCAGCGAGCAGCAGTGGTCGTAGATCGCACCGGGGCGCGTGAGCCACACGCGGTCGAACAGCGGATGCGACACGATGTGCTGCAACGCGCGGCGCAGCGCGCGCAGACGGAACGGCTGGCCGACCACCATCGTATGCAGCGCGATGCCGCACACCAGTGGCTGCTTTTCGGATTGCTCGATCATTTCGTCGAACTGGTCGATGATCGACTGCGCGAACGCTTCGCCGGTCTGCTTCTGCACGATGACCTGCGGCGAATCGTTGACTTCGAGCGGATACGGCAGCGACATCAGACGGCCATTACGCGTGCGCATCCAGATCGGCTGGTCGTCGAACGGCCAGTCCATCGCGAAACGGAAGCCGGCTTCGTCGAGCAGATCGGGCGTCACGTGCGATTGCGACATCCATGGTGCCATCCAGCCGCGCGGCGCGGTGCCGCTGTCGGTGCGAATCTTGTCGTGGATATAGCCGAGAAAGCGCGTTTCATCCTCTTCCCACATGTCGCCCTGCTTCTCGGCGTTGGTGCGTCCGTGACCGATGATTTCGTCGCCGCGCGCCTTGATCGCTTCGAGGATGTCGGGCGCGTAGTCGAACACGGTCGTATTGATCAGATGGCACGCGGGCAGCTTCATCTCGTCGAACAGATCGAACAGACGCCACACGCCGACGCGG